>JBFHFM010000274.1:0-5020 GCA_041583595.1 Trichloromonas sp.
GGCACCCTCCTTGGCTGCGCCTCGACCTGGTACCTGGTCCGCCGCGGGATCGACCTGCGCAAACTGGTCCCCGACACCCTGGAGTTCGGCGGCGTCGTTTTCGACCCGGTCCTGCGGGCCGCCTGGGATATCCCCTGGATGATACAAATGGGACTCTATGTTGTCGCCCTCTGCCTGCTGGCCTCGATCTATCCGGCAATCAAGGCAGCGCGCATCGCCCCGGCAGAAGCGATGCGACATGGATAAACAAACCATCACGGTGAAACCGCTCCCACAAGTGGCCAGACGGGCAACCGCAGTCGGAGCGAATGTATTCGCGCTCGCATACACGGAGCTCCCATGTCCCTGATCCAATTACAGAACGTCAGTAAAATCTACCCCCTCGGCAACCAACAGGTGACCGCCCTTAATGATGTCAGCCTGAGGGTCGCAACCGGTGAATTCACCGTCTTTGCCGGCCCCTCAGGGAGCGGCAAGACCACCCTGCTCAACCTGGTGGGTTGCCTCGATCAGCCGACCACCGGGACCATCGCCATCGACGGCCAAAATGTCGGCGGCAGCACAGTGCGAGCCCTGGCCGACTTCCGCCTGCGCCACATCGGCTTCATTTTCCAGTCGTACAACCTGATTCCGGTCATGACCGCAGCAGAAAACGCCGAGTTCACCCTGATGCTGCAGAAAGTCCCCAAAGTGCAGCGTCGCCTCCGCATTAAGGAACTGTTCGCAGAACTCGGCATCGGTGGATTGGAAGACCGTCGCCCCAACGACCTGTCAGGGGGCCAACAACAGCGAGTCGCCGTCGCTCGCGCCATGGCCGCCGAACCACGGGTCATACTGGCCGACGAACCAACGGCGAATCTCGACTCGAAAACCAGCGAAGACTTGCTGAAACTCATGCGGCGCCTCAACGAAGAAAAAGGGACCACCTTCCTCTTTAGCTCTCACGATCCTCAGGTCATCGGCCTGGCCCGCCGGGTCATCCGGCTCAAAGATGGCTGCCTTGAATCGGACTCTCAGCCAACGGGAGAAGCGCACGAATGAGCGCTCGGCAACCTCATCCAGCCCTCGTCGGCCTGTTGCTTTTCTGTGGACTGACCTTGGCCGCAGGCCACAGCCACGGCGAACTGCCCGAAGGATCCCACCTGGGCGGACACCTGAAAACCCTCAACCTGTATCTGGAACATCCTCCCATCACAGATGCCAAGACCGGCGAAGTGTCTTCCAGCAGCCTGCGTCTCGACCTTTTGGTACCGACCCCCAAGACCACTAACTTCGAATTCGCTATTGAAGGAAAAATGCTCTATGCCGATCCCGATTTCGGCCTCACCCTCCCCGGCTCTTCGCCCAATCGCCGCCTCGACCTGGAACATAACTTCAACGACGACGATTGGTTCCGGCAGCAGCTGGCCGTTGATCGCCTCAACCTGCAAGGTCGCCACTTCGGTGTCAACTGGACTCTGGGCCGCCAGGCCATCGGTTTCGGCCGCATCAGCCTCTTTTCCCCCCTGGACATCATCGCCCCCTTTCCGCCAGATGCCCTCGATACCGAAGTCCGCCCCGGGGTCGATGCGATTCGCGCCAGCCATTATTTTGGCCTTGCCGGACAAGCCGGAGCCACCCTGGTCTTCGGCCAACATCCAGCGCTTAATTCGTACCTGATTTTCGGCGAGGGACATTTTACCGGCATCGACCTGCTGACCATCGCGGGACAATTACGAGATCGACCCATGGCCGGCGGTGGCTTTGCTACCCAGCTCGGGGGTATGGGCGTTAAAGTAGAAGCGACCTGTTATCAGGGACAGCGCGTCGGGCAAGCCGATGGCGACCTGAAAAAAACGTTCACCATGGCTGGTGCTGAAGTCGACTACCGTTTCGATAACGGTCTGGTCCTGTTCATGCAATACCTTTACAACGGCGCTGGCGTAAAAGACTCCAAAGACTATCTTTTAGCCTCAACTTCTGCGCCAATCCAGGAAGGGCTGAGCTATCTCCTCGGGCGTCATTATGTGCTGATTGCTCCCGGATATGAACTGCACCCTCTGGTCACCCTGAATGGACTGATGATCTGGAACCTGAGCGACGACTCCTTTTTGTTGCGGCCACTGTTGCACCTTTCCCTTTCAGACAATCTGGTTCTTGAACTTTTCTGGAATTTCACCCATGGTGCACCACCTCAAAAAAACAAATTATTTCCAAACCTTATCGTGCCACGCAGCGAATTTGGTACGACGGCCGACAGTGGCGGACTTTTCCTGAAATATTTTTTTTAAACCTCCGATACCACTTGCAAACGCTAATAAGCCTGCTATTATTCTTCGAGCATTTCCCGCTTATGGGAAAATTGAAAACGATTTGCATGGAGGATTCAAATGAAACACAGGATGCTTTGTAGTGTATTGGTAATAATGGTCATCAGCCTGCTGAGCGCAGGTTCGGCTTTGGCCGAAAACCGCGCCGGCGCCTTTACCTTGTCCCCGATGGCAGGAGGCTATGTATTTGAAGGGGATCAAAATATTGAGCACAAAAACCGCCTGAACTTCGGCTTGGGTCTGGGCTATAACATCACCGAGAACTGGGGCATAGAAGCGGTAGTCAATTACATCGACAGTGCAAAGCTGGAGACCGCCGGCGGAAGAAACGAATTTGACAGCTTTCTCTACCGCCTCGAAGCTCTCTACCACTTCCTCCCAGAAAATGCGTTTGTTCCCTACATCGCCATCGGTGCCGGCAACCTCGACGCCAACCCGGAAGTGGGCCAGCACGATGATACCTTCGGTGCCAACTACGGGGTAGGCTTCAAGTATTTTGTTAGTGAAAACGTGGCTCTGCGTGTCGATGCACGGCATTTTATCGGTATGAGCCAAGGGTTTGACGAAAGCAAATACACCGACAACAACCTGCTTTACACTGGTGGCCTGACCTTTCTCATGGGCGGAGAAAAACCCGCACCGGCCCCCCGCGACAGCGATGGCGACGGCGTGACCGACAATCTCGATCAATGCCCCGACACCCCCAGAGGCGTTGCGGTTGACGCCAGCGGTTGCCCGCTGGACAGCGATGGCGACGGCGTTCCTGACTACCTCGACAAGTGCCCCGACACCCCCAAAGGGGTCGCCGTTAACAGCATGGGCTGTGAACTCGACAGCGACGGCGACGGCGTTTGCGATTCTAACGACAAGTGTCCCAACACCCCCAAAGGCGTCGAAGTCGACGACAAAGGCTGCCCGCTTGACAGCGACGGCGATGGAGTTGCCGACTACCTCGACAAGTGTCCCAACACCCCCAAAGGTGCTCCGGTCGACAGCAAAGGCTGCCCGCTCGACAGTGACGGCGACGGCGTCTACGATTACCTGGACAAATGTCCTGACACCCTCAAAGGGGTTTCCGTCGACGAAAAAGGCTGCCCCATCAGCTTCAACCTGAACATTGAATTCGATTTTAACAAGGCGGACATTCGCCCCATCTATCACAGCAACCTTAAAGCAGCCGCTGGCTTCATCAAAAAATATCCGGCACAGCAGATCCTTGTAGCCGGTCATACCGACAGCAAAGGTACCGACCAGTACAACCAGGCGCTGTCCCAGCGCCGGGCTGACAGCGTCCGCAAGTACCTGATTGAGCAGTTCGGTATCAGCGCCGACAAACTGGTAGCCAAAGGCTACGGCGAGTCGCGGCCGATTGACACCAACGAAACCGACGCCGGCCGCCAGAAGAACCGCCGGGTCGAAGTTGTCTGCTGTACGGTTATTCCCAAGTAAGTAGAAAATAAAATTAAACACCAAAGGGCGGCGGATCATCACGATCCGCCGCCCTTTTCATTTACAACCCCACTACAAAAAAGAAGGCGGCCCTGATGACCGCCTTCCTTTTTGGGTTCTGATGTCAGAGTTTGCCGGCTTCCGCCGCCAGATAGGAGGCGACCCCCTGCTTATCCGGCTTCATCGCCTTATCTCCCTTGTTCCAGCCGGCCGGGCAAACTTCGCCGTGTTTTTCGGTAAACTGCAGAGCGTCGATCATACGCAGCATTTCGTCGACATTGCGCCCCAACGGCAGATCATTAACCACCTGGTGACGCACAATGCCCTCACGGTCAATTAGAAACGACCCGCGAAAAGCCACCCCGGCCACATCGAATTCAACATCATAGGCCCGGCAGATCTCATGCTTGACGTCCGCCACCAGGGGGTAAGCCACGGCGCCTATGCCACCATCTTCGACCGCCGTATTGCGCCAGGCGACGTGAGTAAACTGGGAATCGATCGAACAGCCGATAACCTGGACCCCACGCTCATCAAACTCCTTGATACGACGGCTGAAGGCAATCAACTCGGTTGGGCAGACGAAGGTAAAATCCAGGGGGTAAAAAAACAGCACGACATATTTGCCGGCATAATCGGAGAGAGCAAACCCTTCATTAATACTGCCGTCGGCCATGACGGCAGCGGCTTTAAAGTCAGGGGCTTTTTGACTAACCAGGACACTCATGAAATAGACTCCTTTCGAATCAACAGGTAAATTAACACTGCATCGATTTTACCAAGGAGCAAAAATGAGTCAAGACAATTATGACCTTTTTGGTCATTTTTTCCTACTACGGGGATGAGCCTTGTCGTACACATCCATCAGATGATCGACACTTACCTGCGTGTATTTCTGCGTGGTGGAAAGAGATTCGTGCCCGAGCAACTCCTGAATGGCCCGCAGGTCGGCACCTCCGTCGAGCAGGTGGGTCGCGAAAGAATGACGCAGGGCATGGGGGGTGGCATCTTTAAAGATCCGCCCGACCCGCAGTTGGCACTTGAGATTGCGCTGTACACTGCGTGGCGTCAACCGTCCCCCCCGATGGTTAAGAAACAGCGGGGAATCAGAAGCCACGGACCCCCTTGCTTCGAGATAATAACGCAGGGCCCGAATGGCCGGCTGACCTATTGGAACAATCCGCTCCTTGCTCCCCTTGCCGAGCACCCGCACCAGACCTTCGACCAGGTCAATGCTCGCAACATTCAATCCCGTCAGTTCA
>JBFHFM010000275.1:0-5017 GCA_041583595.1 Trichloromonas sp.
GTCCCCGATCCGGGGCGTCGATTATTCTTCCACCGTCAATGTTGTTGTCTCGGTAATACCGTCAAAGGAAGCGGAGATTTCAACTTCTCCGTCGCTATATGCTTTCGCAAGGCCTTCGTTGCCTTCGGTATTACTGATAGTGGCTATTTCGTCATCATCTGAGTCCCAGGTGACTTGGTCTGTCAGGTCATACTCGCTGTCATCAGAGTATATGCCAATTGCGGTAAACTGAAGAGTATCATAAACATCGATGGTGTCGTCTTCCGGAGAGATCTCCAAGGAATCCAGGGTCTCACTGTTTACCTCCAGATCTGCCGTCGCTTCTTCGTCATTATACGTTGCGGTGATGGTTGTGTCTCCATCATCCAAGGTTTCCACCTCTCCCGCAGAACCGCTATCATTGCTGACCGTAGCGACAGATTCGGAGGAAGATTCCCAGTAGGAGTCTTCGGTTACATCTTCGGAGGTTCCATCTGACATCGTCGCGGTGGCAGTGTACTGAAGAACCAGCCCCGCAGGTCTTTCCAGATCTGACGGGGTCACCTTCAGCGATGCGAACACCGCATCGGTCACAGTGAACTCCGTGGAAGCGGATTCGCCTGAAAAGTTGGCTGAAATAGTCGCCGTCCCGGAGGAAATTGCCGTTGCAAGCCCGGAGGAATCAATTGTTACCACCGTTTCATCTGAAGATGTCCAGTCGACAACACTGGATATATTTTGGGTTGTATTATCATCAAAAGTACCACTTGCAGAAAATTGCCGAGTGTAACCAGCAGCAACGCTGGGAAGCAGCGGTGAAATTGTCAACGTACTCAAAACCGCATCGGTGACTTCAAAATCATAGGTAGCACTCAGGCCCTCCGAGGTTGAGGTGGCCGTTACAGTGACCTCTCCGCTATCAAGCGCCGTCGCCAGCCCAGCCGTGTCTGAATCGTTGCTGATGACAAGGATCGTTTCGTCAGAAGAAGTCCAAACCACCTCAGCGGTAATTTCAGTGTCATAAACGTCGGAAAAATTACCTGTGGCGGTAAATTGGTTGACTGTGAGATTGGCAATTTGCGGATATTCAGATGAAATATCAATCGATGTGAGGGGAATAAAATCATTGCTTCGAGTGGTATCACTGTCTTCACCACATCCACATAAGGTAAACAAGGTAGCAAGGCAGAGGACAATTTTTTGCAGCATGAAAAAGTCTCCTTGGGGGATTATTTTTTTATCAATAAGGACTTAGAGGCATGCTTTTGTCAATCGGAAAACTGTTAATTTTTGTATCGTTAATCCGCTGTTCGCCCCCGATAAACAACTGGTGAAACGCCGTTACACCATGTTGACGCTATACGGATGAACGTTCCAAATGCTTGCCTTAACTATAAAAGATAATGATCGGCTTTCTGATGTTGACCCTTGGTGTCATTACCGGTGCCGCCTGGGCGAACTATGCCTGGGGAACTTACTGGAGTTGGGACCCGAAAGAGACCTGGAGCCTGATTGTCTGGTTCATCTACGCCGCCTTTTTACATGCTCGATTTACCCACGGTTGGGTCGGTCGACGGGCCGCCGGACTCTCAATTTGCGGTTTTGCTGCAACTGTTTTCTGTTACCTCGGCGTCAATCTGCTTCTTTATGGATTGCACTCTTACGGTGGAATCTGATGTTTGAATGTCTGGTGCAAATAGCGGTAGGTATTTATTTTTCAGGAAATAGCGTTCTTTGACTTGTGTCAATTCATATGCTTGCGGGTTGAGCCATACTCCTGTCCATAGATCGACGACTAAATTACAACTTAAGAGGAGAGTATAATTATGAGTATGTTCTGTTATCAATGTCAGGAAGCCGGCAAAGGAACTGGCTGTAACATCGCCGGTGTATGTGGCAAAAAAGAAGATACCGCCAACCTGCAGGATTTGCTGGTTTTTTCTTTGAAAGGCTTGGCTGTTGTCGCTGACGAAGCGAAAAAACAAAACCAGCTGGACAACAGCACTGGTCTCTTTATCGCACAGTCACTGTTCGCGACCATCACCAACGCCAACTTCGACAACAAGCGTATTATCTCACTGATTAAAGAGTCGATCGCCAAGCGCGACGCACTCAAAGCTGAAATCGGTTTCAGCAGCGACGAAGACGCCGTTAACTGGAACGGCTCCGAAGCTGAATATGCCGCCAAAGCTGCGACCGTTGGAGTTCTTTCCCAGCCGAATGAAGATGTCCGTTCTCTGCGGGAGTTGCTGATTTACGGTCTTAAAGGTATGGCTGCTTATGCTGACCACGCTGCTATGCTCGGTCACGAAAAAGCTGAAGTCTATCAGTACATGATCGAGGCGCTGGTTTCGACGACTCAGGATCTGAGCGTCGAAGAGATGATCGCCCAAGTCATGAAGTGCGGTGAAGTAGCCGTTACCACCATGGCAATGCTCGATGAAGCCAACACCTCCGCCTACGGCAACCCGGAAATCACCGAGGTTAACATCGGTGTCGGCACCAAACCGGGCATCCTGATCTCCGGTCATGACCTGAAAGATATGGAAGAGCTGCTCAAGCAGACCGAGGGTACTGGAGTCGATGTCTATACCCACAGTGAAATGCTGCCAGCTCACTACTACCCGGCGTTTAAAAAATACGATCACTTCGTCGGCAATTATGGTAACGCCTGGTGGCAGCAGGACAAGGAATTTGCCTCCTTTAACGGCCCGATCCTGATGACCACCAACTGCATCACTCCGGTCAAGGAGGCTTACAAGGATCGCATCTACACCACCGGTATGGCAGGCTGGCCGGGTGCCAACCATATCGGCGAGCGAGTCGAAGGTGGCAGCAAGGATTTCTCCGCAATCATCGAGCAGGCTAAAACCTGTGCCGCTCCGACCGAAATCGAGACCGGAAAAATCGTCGGTGGTTTCGCTCACGCTCAGGTGATGGCTCTGGCCGATAAGGTTGTCGATGCGGTCAAGAGTGGTGCTATCAAGCGCTTTGTCGTCATGGCCGGTTGCGACGGTCGCCACACCAGCCGTAGCTACTTCACCGACGTTGCTGAAGAGCTTCCGAATGATACCGTCATCCTCACCGCGGGTTGCGCGAAATATCGTTACAACAAGCTCAACCTCGGCGATATCGGCGGTATTCCGCGGGTACTCGATGCCGGTCAGTGTAACGATTCCTACTCACTGGCCTACATCGCTCTGCAGCTGAAGCAGGTCTTCGACCTCGAAGATATCAACGAATTGCCGATTTCCTACGACATCGCCTGGTACGAGCAGAAGGCTGTCGTGGTTCTGCTGGCGCTGCTTTTCCTCGGCGTAAAGCACATCCGCCTCGGACCCACACTGCCGGCATTCCTGTCGCCGAACGTTGCCAAGGTGCTGGTCGAGAACTTCGATATCAAACCGGTGGGTGATGTTAAAGAAGACGTTGCCGCGATTATGGCAGGGAACTAAGTCGGATTAAAATTAACAAGCAAGGTGCGGGCAGAAGCGTTTTGGAGCTTCTGCCCGCATCACGTATCAAGTAGAACGACTTGTCTAAGAGTTTGTCCGCTTGAGCGATTCTTCCTATTGGCAATGGGGCCTCTCTGGGGGCTCTCTCGGGGTCGGACCAAGCTATCTACCTATTTATTCATAGTTTTTTGGTAAATAATAGTTGTTTTTAGCGCTTAAAAGCACCTTTTTGGCGGGTAAATGACTGCTGTAAGCAACTGAACAGTTGGTTGGGTTTATCTTTTTTGTGCAACTGTGGGGAAGGTGTCACACCGCAGAGATTGCGGAAAGGGGCCGTTTCCGGATGAAGATTAGCTCAGGTCATAGCCGGGCAGACTGGTTCTTATGTCCGGACCACTTGGGCAAATTGTCATAGATGTCTGTAACCCGCTGGCCATAGAAAAGATGGCAGGTTGGTTTGAATGAGTCCGGTATTTCGCCTCCTTGCCCAAAATCAAAGAGGGTAGGGAAGGCAAGCCACATTCTACGCCCTTCATCGGCAATCGGAGTTCCACATTGCTTACAGCTGACCTTGCATGGCAAGATGCGCTCATGCAAGTCTTGCTCGCTATTGTAAAAACGCAGTAGATCCAAGCCGGCAGTGAAACGTACATGATGTTTGTGAAAGATGGCAGCCCATTGCATAGGAGCGCCATGTAGTCTCTGACATGCTCTGCAATGACAGAGTTTCGCATCTACGGGATCAGCGGTCACCTCGTATTGAACCTTGCCACAAAAGCATGCGACCTGGTACTTTGGGATAAAAGTCGAGTCATCAGGCGACGCATATTGGGGCCCGAATCTGTTCCTGGAAGAACGCATCATTGATCCTTTTCTGTCATGAGTTATGAGCCTGGCCAAATCAACTTGTCCAACTGCTCGTTATGTCACAAATAATACTATGAAATTAGACTTTCACCCTGACATCACCGAAGTAAGTCAGCAAAGACACACTTGCCATTCCAAGGAGTTTCCGGATGCAAAACCCTGAAAAGATCAAAATTGAAACCGAGGCCGGGCAAGTTCTCGAGGTTTTAGTCACCAGTATTAGCGCTGATGCCATCTGGATTCTGATTGGTGAAGGGGCGCACAGCAGTAAGTGCAAACTGGTACCGACCCGTAACGGATTGGCCTACTCAGGCAGCGTTATCGGGCGAGAAATCATCTATAAACGCAGCGTCCAGGATGTACGGAAGGAACTGGCCAGAAAAGTTCAACATGGTGAGGGCCTCAGGAGGTGAAGGACGTTTTTATGATTATATCGGATCGAAGAAAACTGGCTGGTCTGACCGTGTTTATACGTCAGTTGCAACCCCAATGACAAACAGGAAATCGTCCTCGCGCCGGTTTAACGGTTCATGAAAAAGGCCGAGGCCGACAGGTGGTTCCGCCGACCTCGGCTTTCGGGCGGAGGCGAAGATTGCTGTCGATCTCAGAAAAAATATTGCAGGTTCAGGCTCGTGTTCGAGTCGTTTTTCTTCACCTCCCAAAATCCGCAACGCCTCGACATCCCCCTTGCTCGAAATTGCGAAGAATGTCCTCCA
>JBFHFM010000276.1:0-5016 GCA_041583595.1 Trichloromonas sp.
ACGAAGTGAGTGGACAGGGACCCCTTCAGTTCTTCGACCTGCCGACTCTTGGGCAACGCATTGGACATATTGGTGGCTACCCACCTGAGGGATTCTTTATAGTCGTCTGGAACAAAACTATCACCTACGTCCTCACGAAATAGAATTTTGAGACGGTCATGAATTTCAGCTTCTGACACCTTGCGTCCCGCAGCCACATCGCGAAGATGTGTATTGCCTGTCCGCTGATAGGTCATCTGACCGAGCAGAGACATGATTGCCTGGGGCACTACGACCTGTTGATTTTCAATCTGTGTAAAGATGTCCAGTAGGGTTTCATTCTGAAGATTAGCGAGAAGCTCCTCGACTAAATCCTTGCGGCTTGCCAAAGTCCGGAAGGCGCTGTTCAAAAATTGCTTACGTACATCAGGGTTAAGTTTGTCAATGAAAAGACCCAGCTTTTCTATTGTTTCCTTGCGAAGATGGCTTACCGTCTGTTCTTTTTGCACTTTTTTCAAAAACCAGACAATATGTGATTCGTAATCAGCCTGGTGGTCCCTGGTACTCTGAGCGTCATGCTCACGCCGTCGATTCAAGGCTTCGGCGAGAGCGTAAGGGTCAAGGAGAACATTTTCGGGAGGGTCGCCAGCAGCGGTGTCCAGAGTACCATCCATCAATCCTCCGACAAAAACCTCCCATAATCCGGGTTCGGGCTCACCTGAATTGCTGCCGGCAGTTGGTCGAATTCGGGCCAACTCGGTAGAATGGAAAGCATCATAGTCGATCCCGTTTGCCTCTATGCCTCGAACTCCGGCCCGAAAGAGAATCGACGTAACTCCTCCCTGTTCAATCAAATCCTCCCGCTTGCCACTGAGCATTCGGCAAAAGAACATGATTTCCGCCAAGGTAACCTGTTGAGTGAAAACCAGAGATACAATACCTGAATCGAACAGACCGTTAGCCAGATCCTTAAAAACTGGGTTGTTACGCTCCAAGGCCTCGGTTCCAAGTAAAATGACATCGCGGGCAATGCCAAAGGAGATCCGATCGGTCAGTTGGAAGAGCTGTTGCAGCGATTCGAGAAGTTTGGTGGATGAAGACTCGATAATGGGGTGGTTTTCCGGGTAAGACGTGACATGATGGCGAGTAATGTTGAGCGTATAGAGAACTTTGAACAAAACCTTGATATCAAGTTGGTTAATATCTGTTTCTGAAAAACTTGTCTGCATGAAACTCCCTCGCCGCTTCAAAAATCAAAACAAGCTTAACCTCTTGGGGAACATTAATAACTCCATAAGACTGAAGAACGCATTATCTTAACATGTTTTTTTTATTGGGCCAATGTTACACTGACACGTCTCTCTAAGTAAATTGACGCTAGTAGCCCTAACGCTCATTTTATATAAAAGTTCTAATTCATTGGCTGGCTGCATTTTAGCCAGACTTGAGCGGTGGAAATGCAACCAAAACCGGGACAAAAGGGAACCAAATTGAAATAATGAATTAACCTTGCGGACCCTGATTCCTGAATTATACTTAATGACTTAAAAATATATGTGCAGACGTTGCGATCTTTTCGCAGAAGCTTCGCAAGTCTTTGCCGCCGGAAAAGGACATATTTTCGGTGCGAAATCTGAAGCCTATTTATAAAAACCTCATATTTAAATGAAAGTGAAATTTTTATAAACAATGTCGCTTTGGCGACAACACCACAGGAGGTTCTATGAAATTGTATTTATGGTTAATCATGTTTTGCGTCAGCCTTTTTTTAGTCGCAGGATGTGGCAAAAAGGATGACGCGGTTCATCCAAAAACTCCGGGAGTTGACCTGACCCAGGGGAAAAAAGTTTACAATGAGCGTTGCGCCGCATGCCACGACCGTGGCCTGGCCGGGGCTCCTCAAACCGGGAAAAAAGAAGAGTGGACTTCTGCCCTCGCCCAAGGCATTGAGGTTATGGTGGCCCACTCCATAAACGGCTACCGAGGCGAACGTGGTCTTATGCCTGCCAGAGGTGGACACGCGGACCTGTCCGACAGCGATGTCACCTCTGCAGTTCATTACATTGTTGAAAAAAGCCGGTAAATTGACTATCCACTATAAAGTAGAGGCCTGCGACGCAATGCCGCAGGCCTTGTTATATACAGCAAATATAAGTAATGCGTAGTGGATGGGACAATGAAATAACAAAAAAGGGACGCCAAACAGCGTCCCTTTAATAATATAGATTTGAGCTTTTAGTTACTTACCAACGACTTGGGTACGAGTAAAGACAGCGCGCAGAGGCACTCCGGCTCCCTCTATGTTATCCCGAGCGCCCTCTTCGCGGTCGACGAGAGTTACGATGCCGATGACTTCGAGACCTTCCTGCCGGGCCCGCTCGACAGCTTGCATTGACGACCCGCCAGTGGTCGTAACGTCCTCAACAATCACAACCCGGGATCCCTTTGGCAAATTTTTACGACCTTCTAGCCACTGACCGGTACCGTGTCCCTTGGGTTCTTTGCGAATAATGAATGCAGCCATCGGATCGCCGGCAAGCTCGGCGGCAATGGACGTCGCAGTGGCAATCGGATCGGCACCCATGGTCAGACCGCCAACGCCATGGATCGGCCCTTCGAACGCTTTGACTTCCTGGTAAAAAGCTTTGCCGACCAGCAACCCGCCGCGAGCGTGCAGCGTGGTCTGTTTACCGTCAAAATAAAAGTTACTCTTACGACCGGAAGCCAGGGTTACATCCCTTTGCTCGTACGAAAGCTCCCGGATAATTTGCATCAGTTCGTCTCTCTCCGCCTGAGTCATTAAATTCCTCCAGAAAATTATATTTGGATGGGCCAGGGCCCGGGTAGATACATGTCGAACTTGACGAGCCGCAAAGAAACACTAAATGTTCGAAACCCGTGTATTTAAATTTTGCGAGCAAACCGCTCTGCACTTTAAAAAAACCACCGAAACCATGAGAAGATCCCCCGACTTGGAGTCCACTCAGGGGTCCGGCGATTTCTTAAAACAAGCCCAGCTGAGTGTCGTCCTTAAGGCGGGGAAATCGAACCGGGTATTTACCGCTGAAGCAGGCATCACAATACCCCTTGACGTTATCAACGATCGGTGCTCCGGCGGCGGAATGCATCCCCTCAATGGAAAGATAGCCCAGAGTATCCGAGGTGATGTAGCGGTTGATTTCCTCTACCGAATGGGACGACGAGATCAATTCCTTGCGGGTCGGGGTATTGATGCCGTAATAACAGGGATAGCTGGTCGGTGGGCTGGAAATGCGAACGTGCACCTCCTTGGCCCCGGCATTGCGGATCATTTTGATGATCTTACGCGCGGTCGTGCCGCGAACGATCGAGTCATCAATGACCACGACCCGCTTTCCTTCAATGAGATGCCTCACCGGATTAAGCTTGATTTTAACCCCGAAGTGACGGATCGATTGCTGTGGCTCGATAAAGGTACGACCAACATAGTGGTTACGGATAAGCCCCAATTGAAAGGGGATTCCTGATTCTTCGGCATAACCGATGGCCGCTGGAACCCCTGAGTCAGGAATAGGAATAACCAGGTCAGCCTCGACAGGATGCTCGCAGGCCAGCATGCGACCAAATTCTTTGCGAACATGGTAAACCTGCTGGTGAAAGATAGTGCTGTCCGGGCGGGCAAAGTATATATGCTCGAAAATGCAGGGAGATGGTTGGGTTTGCCCGAAGGGGAAAAATGATTGCAGACCGGTTTTATCGATCAGGATCATCTCGCCCGGCTCGATTTCGCGAATGAACTGGGCCTCGATCAGATCGAGAGCACAAGTCTCAGAGGCCACGACGTAAGCACCATCCAACTTGCCGAGGACTAACGGGCGGAACCCATGAGGGTCGCGAACGGCAACCATTCGGGTTTCAGTGAGAAAAACAAGACTGTAGGCGCCCTTGACCTGCGTCAGAGCTGTGGCAATCCGCTCGGTCAGTGAATCGCACTCAGAGCGGGCCAGTAAATGAATAATGACCTCGGTATCGGCAATGGTAGAAAAGATCGATCCTTTTCGTTCGAGATCGTTGCGAACCTCTTGAGCGTTGACCAGATTGCCGTTGTGCGCCACAGCAATGCTTCCGCGATGATAATCGACCATGATCGGTTGGCAATTTTTAAAATCATTCCCTCCCGCTGTCGAATATCGAACATGACCGATGGCGCTGCTACCAGGAATGGCTTCGAAAACTGAGTCGTGTTTGAAAACGTCTGAAACCAGTCCCATCCCTTTGTGGGCCCGAAGGCGGGAACCGTCAGAGGCGACAATCCCACAACTTTCCTGACCGCGATGCTGCAGGGCATAAAGCCCGAGATAGGTAAGATTGGCGGCCTCGGGATGACCGTGAATTCCGAATACGCCGCATTCATCGTTAAATTTGTCGAACATGCGAAAAGCAAACTCCCTAAGTTTTACAACTCTGTCGTAGTGGGAAAAACCTGCCGAAACTAGCGGTTTACACAAGTCGAACTATAACACAGTCACGGATTTAAAAGATACCCGGCTACAACAGTTCGTTGCGGATGAACTGGATCGCATTCTGGTACAGCCACAAGCCCATCCCTTCTTCGGGAAGTGTTTCCTCCCGAGTCCAGCGGGGATGATGGGTGCGATGCACATAGGCTTCGGGATGCGGCATCAAACCGAAAATACGTCCACTTACGTCGCATACTCCGGCAATAGCGTTAACCGATCCGTTGGGATTCTGCGGATAGTCCATGATCGGTCCCTGGTAGGCCGCATCGCAATATTTCAGCACGGCCAAGTGACCAGCTTCGATCTGCTGCAAGACCTCTTCGGAGCGCACCATAAATTTACCTTCGCCATGCCGAACTGGGAGGTATATGCCGTCGAGCCCCCGAGTGTAAATACATCCTGATCTGTGACCGGCAATGGCGCATTGAATATGCGAACCGGAAGTTCAGCCAACTGACGGGGAACAGCCCGTCTGAGATCATCGGCAAGCACCCCTCGTCACTTATTGACCCTGGCGTGGATTCCCACGAAGCCAGAC
>JBFHFM010000277.1:0-5013 GCA_041583595.1 Trichloromonas sp.
TGATGGTGGCATGGTGGCTAGCTCAGTGAGGAATTTTTCGGGGATTGGATAGGGGGCCTTGCCGGCCCGGCGCCGTTCGGCTTCTTCTGAGACAAAGCGCTGGCGCTGTTCGACGGGGTCGGTCAGTTCGGAAAAGGCGTTAGCCAGCTCCAGACCCTCGATATACAGTTCGAAGCGCTCGGCAACCGTTGGGTTGCCTGGTTTTTTACGGGCCAGGGCGGCCATGGCGGCCGGGTATTCGGTGAGGAAGGTCGGCCGGCTGCGTCCCAACTGCGGTTCAATTTGAAGCGCGATGGTTTCATCGAACCGGCCGCTTGTCAGGGCCGCATCCAGGCTGATTGAGGCATAACGGGTAAAGGCTTCGGCGACCGTCAGTCGTTCCCAGGGGGCGCTGAGGTCTATGTTGCCGAGTCGTCCCGTGGGGCAGAGCTCCCTCAGCAGTTCTTCGCAGTCGATCATCAGGGATTGGTAGTCGCAGTCGGCCCGGTACCACTCGAGCATGGTGTACTCAGGCAGGTGGCGGGCGCCGCGTTCGCCCTCACGCCAGCAGCGGCAGATCTGCAAGAGGCGCGGGTAACCGGCAGCGAGGAGGCGTTTCATGCACAGTTCGGGGGAGGTGTGCAAAAACGAGTTGCCGCTGGCGACAGCATCGATGTGCAGTTCGGGGGCGTTGCCGGGAAGACGGTGCGGAGTCTCCACTTCAAGAAAATCCCGCTCGATGAAAAACGCCCGGATCGCTTGTACGATCCGGGCTCGGTTTTTCAGGGCAGCCCGTTTTCTGGCGAGGGCCCAGTTTGGTTCCATTGAAGCTTATTCCTTGACCCGGGTGACGTAATCGCCGGTGCGGGTGTCGATCTGAATCAGGTCATCGGTCTCGACAAAAGAGGGGACGGCCAGGGAATAGCCGCTTTCGACGACGGCCGGTTTGTTGTTGCCGGCAGCAGTGTCGCCCTTGACCCAGGGGTCGGCCTGGGTGACCCGCAGGTTGACGAAGTTGGGCAGGGTGATGCCGATGCCGCGACCGTTGAAGAGCAGGATCTTGACGTCCATGTTGTCTTTAAGAAAATAATGGTCGTCGCCCAGGGTCTCTTCGGTCAGGGTGACCTGCTCGTAGTTCTTGTTGTCCATGAAGACGTAGCCGGTTTCATCCTGGTAGAGAAACTGCATTTCGCGGTCTTCGAGGGCGGCCGGCTCAAAGCTTTCACCAGAACGGTAGGTGCGGTCGAACAGGGAACCGGTAATCATGTTGCGCAGTTTACATTTATACAGGGCCTGGCCCTTGCCGGGCTTGGTGAAGTCAAACTGGGCGATGACATGTGGCTCACCGTCGATCATCAGCTTGAGCCCTTTTTTAAGGTCGGCGCAAGAGTACATGGAAAAACTCCTTCTATGATGATTTCTGATATGGGTCGAAGTGGGTAGGCTTTTTTAAAACATAGCATTAAAGCATAACCAGTGTTTGTTTGTCACTGAAAAATTCGCCAGCGAACGATTGTGCTGTGGCCGCTCTTTGTGCTACATTCTCGCTGCCCAACACTTTATCAAGGAGATCCCTCATGATTACGACCGCAGACTTCAAGCGCGGCTTGGTTATCCAGCTCGATAACGCTCCCTGCCTGATTCTCGATTACACCACCCAGTCCCCCTCGGCCCGGGGCGGCAATACTCTGGTCAAGGTCAAGTATCGCAACCTGCTGACTGCGCAAGTCCTGGAAAAGACCTTCAAGTCGGGCGATAAGGCTGACGAGGCCGATTTCGAACGGCGCAAGGGCCAGTTCCTGTACGCAGCCGGCGAGGGCGGCGTCTTTATGGATCTTGAAAATTATGAGCAATACGAAATTGGCGATGAACTCTTCGATCCGATTCAGGGCTTCCTGCTTGAAGGGATGGATGTGCAGCTTGGCGTCTTTCAGGGGCGGGTGGTCAGCATCGAACCTCCGATGGTCGTAGAGTTGACCGTTACCGAGACGGCTCCGGCGATCCGGAATGCCACCGCTACCGCCCAGACCAAGGATGCCCTGCTCGAAACCGGGTTGCATATCCAGGTTCCGGGCTACCTCGAGTCCGGCGAAGTCATCAAAGTTGATACCCGCGAAGGCCGTTTTGTGTCAAGAGCCTAGTTAAGTCTGCTATTTAATTAAAAAAGCCGCTCCCTTCCGGGGCGGCTTTTTTTGTTTTTATCGGGCCTTTCATGCATCAGTGATAGTTTTGCAATCATGCAAAAGATGCTTGTGGCATGCTTTGCATGATTGCAAAACCTCGTTTTGAAAATCTGTAAGTGTTCTTTCTTCCTCAATAAAAAGCCTATTTAACGGCACTTCTACGTAGTTAATATTGTTTTATAGTTATCATTTGTCGGGTCGTGAACGAGAAGATTTTGCATTTTTGCAAAAACCAGCTGTTGTTGTTCTCAGGCTTTAATCCGGCAAGCGCGGCTTTATGTACCTGTAATCAATAGACAAAAAAATAATTTCAATAATTATAGAACATTGGTATGTCAGTTGCTTTTATGTATACGTAAGCGCACTCACTGGCTCTCGGAGCTCGAAAGGCGAGGCCTTATTGCATGTCAGGAAATACGCTTTGTCCCTTTTTTAGAAAAAATGAAGACTGTTGTGATGTGGGGTGCAGTTACATCTCGCCACACGATGTGAAGATGATCGTTGATTATTGCAGTACCCGGTACTCGGAATGTTCACGTTATCAGGAGTTGGTTTTAAGGTTTCCGCAAGAGATTGAACTGGAAAGATCGAAGAGGCACACCGCAGCACCAAAAGAAATAAAGGGAGTGGGGGAAGGTATGGTTGACAGACCACAGAACGGAAGGCCCGAGGTGCCGTCGTTCAAGGCAAAATGGCCGCTCCCCTTCCATATGAAGTATATGTCTCTCTATCACAGCGATACATCCATCCAAACCAAGGAGGAAAATGTCATGAGTAGCGAACAAGTAAAAAACAAAGGTTGGAATGTAGCACTAGCCGGTTTGGGTATCAACCTGGCGCTGGGTTTCCTTTACGCTTACAGTATGCTCAAGGCCGACATTGCTAAAATGTTCGCTGGCGCCGGGGACCCCTATGCCACCGCCTGTCTCATCTTTGCTCTCTGTATGATTTTTGGCGGTAAAATGCAGGACAAGGTCGGTCCCCGCCTTACCGCTATTCTTGGTGGACTCCTGGTGGGTGCCGGTTTTATCGTCTGCTCCCAGAGTTCGACTTACTGGGGCTGGATTCTTGGCTTCGGCGTCCTCGCCGGTGCGGGCTTCGGCTTCGGCTACTCGGCAGCCACGCCTCCCGCGCTCAAGTGGTTTTCGCCGGCTAAAACCGGTCTGATTGCCGGGATCGTCGTCTCCGGTTTCGGTATCGCCCCGGTTTACCTGGCTCCGCTTTCGAAATACCTGCTGGGCAGCTACGGCCTGCACAATACCATGTTCATCCTTGGCGTGGCTTTTATCATCATCGTTTGCGGCATGGCTATGATGGTTGTCAATCCCCCGGCTGGTTATATCGCTCCTGGTGCTCCTGCCGCCGGTAGTGCCGCTGCTAAAAAGAATTCGGCTTCTGATAAATCTCCGATGGAAATGCTCAAGGAAGGTCGTTTTTATACCTGCTGGTTGACTTACTTTATCGGTGCCGGTGCCGGCCTGATGGTGATCGGCAGCATCGCCGGTATCGCCAAGAAGAGCATGGGTGAGTACGCATTTATCGCCGTCGCCGTTATGGCGGTTGGTAACGCAGGTGGTCGTATCATCGCCGGGGTCCTCTCAGACAAGATCGGCCGCGCCGCCACTCTGACCATCATGCTGGTTTTCCAGGCCTGTCTCATGTTCGCCGCTATCCCGATCGTGGGTAACGCCAACTCCAGCGCCGTAATCGTTACCTTGCTGGCTACCTTCATCGGCTTCAACTACGGAACCAACCTGTCCCTCTTCCCCTCCTTCGCCAAGGATTACTGGGGAACTAAAAACTACGGCATGAACTACGGCATCCTGTTCTCCGCCTGGGGCGTTGGCGCCTTCGTACTGGTCAAGCTTTCGGCCGCTCTTACCGCCAAGTTCGGTAGCTCCACGGTCTCTTTCACGGCGGCCGGTGTAATGCTGCTGGTTGGTGCCATGATGGCCCTTACCCTTCGCCCGAAAAAAGCTCCGGTGGCCGTCGAAGCTCCTGCCGGCGCTCTCGAAGAAGATCTGGTTGTTCAGAAAGCCGACTGAACTTAAACCAACATACATTTGAATGAAAATCGCCCCGGCTCCCTCCGGGGCTTTTTTTTATACAAATCAAACCAAAGCGCTCCATGGGCAGGCTGAATTATTTCACCGGCCCTGGAGCGTTGGCTGATTTACTCTTCCTGCAGAAGTTCAATATAATAATAAAAAGCTTGAAAGCGTAATGGGTGACCATTAGAGTTGCCGGTCGTGTGCGTTTCAAAGAAAGTGCCGGGCTGATACCTGCCTTGGAGTCTGTTGGACTTTACATGAGCCGCCTGCATAACCCGAATGGCACTTGAAGTGGAGAAAGAATGACTGAGAACCAACGTATTTATATGACCATCTACTGCGCCGCGCGTTTGCGGGCCGAATTGAAAGACCTGCTCTATGTGAAGCGCCCCGAGATGGTTAATACTGTCGCTTGGGCCGCCTCCAATGGCGACCGTTCGGAGAACGCCGATTATCATTATGGCAAACGCCGGCTGCGGCAGATCGACGGCCGCATCCATTTTCTGCAGAATCGCTTGCAGGCCGCGGTGGTTGTCGATCCCCTCGAACAGAAAAAGGTAGCGGGCGACCGGGTGCTCTTTGGCTGCACGGTGACGGTGGAAAATGAGGCGGGTGCTGAAAAGACCCTGAGCATCGTCGGTGTCGACGAGATCGATCTTCCCAAAGGCCATATCAGCTGGGTTTCTCCTATCGGCAAAGCGTTGCTTGGCCGCTGCGAGGGGGATGAGGTGCGTTTCACAACACCTGGCGGAGTGGAGGAGCTGGAGATCGTCAAGGTGGAGTATCGGGCGCTGGAATAA
>JBFHFM010000278.1:0-5002 GCA_041583595.1 Trichloromonas sp.
GCAGGCCTTCAAGCGATCCACCGCCTGCTGCCCATCGCTGACGGCGTCGACAAGGTAGCCCTCGCGATGCAGCATGATGGAAAGAAATTCCCGCATACTTTCTTCGTCATCAACAATCAGAATGCGATTTTTATTTATTTCGCTGGTCATAATAAAATCCTGGAATGCAATGGACAGGTCATTGCTTTAATAAAATGGTGAATCGGGATCCGCTATGAACTCCGCCTGACACCTTAATGGTGCCTCCGTGACCTTGGACAATCGCATAGACGGTGGCCAGACCGAGGCCGGAGCCTTTATCCTTGGTAGTAAAAAATGGCTCAAAAATGCGGCTGCGCAGCTTCTCGGGAATACCGGGCCCGGTATCTTCCACATAAATGGTCGAGGTCTCAACCTCTCCCCCAAGAGTAAGGGTGCCGCCACCGGGCATTACCTCGGCTGCATTGATGGTCAAATTCCACAGAGCCTGACGAAACTGCTGACGATCGACATGCAGGATAAATTCAGACGGATAACGCCGGATGATCTGAAGATTGCCAAAACGGCTATCTCCGATGAGCATTTCAGCAAGCTCATCGAGCAAGACCGAGATATCCACCTCTTCAACCTCGGATGGCCGGGGCCGGGCATAGACTAGAAAATCGGTCAGCAACACGTTTAGGCGGTCCGCTTCCTTAACAATAATTTTCATGAGTCGCTGTTCTGAGTCAATCAGGTTGTTTCCTTCGATCAGCAATTGGGCGCTGCCACTGATCGACGCTAGCGGGTTGCGGATTTCATGGGCCATCCCCGACGCCAGACGTCCAACCGCAGCCAACCGGTCGGCCCGCTTGAGTTGATCTTCCATGAGTTTAAATTCAGTAAGATCCTGGAAAGTCACCAGAAGCCCCAAGGTCAGCTCTTGTGGGTCCTTAACCAGGGACGAAGCGTATCCCAGGGTGAGCGTTTGCCCCTCGGAAGTAGTAAAAACCGCCTCGCAGCGACTGACCAATACAAAGCCGGTTTCGTTAAAGACTTCGAAACCAGGGAACAACTGGCCGATATCACGGTTGTAGACATCCGCCAAAGACAGGCCGGTAATTTTGCTGGCCGCCTGGTTAAACGAGCGAATTTTCCCAAGAGGATTGATGATCATCAGGCCGCTGGTGACATTTGCCAGAATGGTCCGATTGAGACTTTCGAGCTCTTCAAAATCGAATTCGCGCTTTTCCAGCGCCTCTTCGCTACGCCGTAAACGGTTTACCAAAATACCACTGAGCAAGGCGGTGCAGAAAAAAGCTAGAACATTTACGAAAACAGCGTAAAAAAAAGTCGTTCCGTCACTCTTCGGCGAAACGCCTGATCCCAAATAGGGAAGATAACCGTAATATTGAAGATCGAGCAGGCTGCCATAGAGTATGGACGACGCCGACGCAACAAAGAGGATATCACGTCGCCCCAAAAAGAGGCTGGAGCTGATAATGACGAAAATATACAGGAAAGAAAAGATACTCTCGATGCCGCCAGTAATGTAGACGAGGGCCGATGAGAGGAGAAGGTCCCAAATAATCTGAAACTGAACAAAGCAACGCAGAATGCGAAGGTGAGGCAGCAACACCGCAGAAACCAACACCTGCAGGCAGGACAACCCACCGAGAAAATAAAGGAGGGACAGGACGGGCGAAACAGCAGATTTGCCATTACGCAACTGGAATAGGACCGTTCCGACCAGAAACAGGCCGACAACCAGCGCGCGGGCGAAGAGATACCAGCGCAACTGGCTTTTGGATACCTGGGTCGGGCGGTCAGACGTAAGTAATGCGAAACGCGGCAGGCCCATCACCCGCCAACGGTACCAGCCAACTTGAATATCGGCAAATACATGGCGATAACCAGGCCACCGACAGTCGTACCCAGAAAGAGCATCAGCAGCGGCTCCATCATGGCAGTCAGGTTGCCAACGGCGTCATCGACTTCATCGTCATAGAAGTCCGCAATTTTATTGAGCATCGTATCGATAGCGCCGGACTGTTCGCCAACGGCGATCATCTGGCAAACCATCGGCGGAAAGACCCCGGACTGCTCCAGCGGTTCAGCAATAGTCTTGCCTTCGCTGATACTCTGGCGCACCTTGTAAATGGCCTTTTCCACGGTTTTGTTGCCGGCCGTCTTGGCCACGATATCCAGGCCGTCAAGAATCGGCACACCACTGGAAATCATGGTTCCCAGGGTACGGGTAAACTTGGCCACGGCAACCTTGCGGATAAGAATGCCGGCCACCGGAGCGTGAAGGGCGTACTTATCCATGACAGCTCGACCTTTTTCCGTTTTATAAATCCGCTTGATCCCCCAAACGGTTCCTACGGTGCCGCCAATAATAAGCAAAATATACTTCTGAATGAAGTTACTTATGTTAATAACGACCTGAGTCGGCATCGGCAAAGATCCACCGAAATCGGCAAACATCTTTTCAAA
Organism: Trichloromonas sp.; assembly: GCA_041583595.1. Classification (GTDB taxonomy): domain Bacteria; phylum Desulfobacterota; class Desulfuromonadia; order Desulfuromonadales; family Trichloromonadaceae; genus Trichloromonas. The sequence goes on from JBFHFM010000278.1 coordinate 2,455, forward strand.
GGCCGGAATAACAAAGATCAAAATAACCGCAATAACCACGAAGGCAATCCCGATAATGGTGCCAGGATAAGTCATCGCACTCTTGACCTGCTTTTTGAGTTTCAGGGCTTTTTCGATATAAGCGGCCAGACGATTGAGGATGGTATCCAAAATACCGCCGACTTCGCCGGCGGCCACCAGGTTGATATAAAGTTCGTCAAAAGCCTTGGGATGTTTTTTAAGAGCATCCGCAAAAGTTGAACCCGATTCGACACTTTCCTTAACATTGATGAGAATCTTCTTGAACGTTGCGTTATCCTGCTGCTTTCCCAGAATATCAAGACACTGTACCAGCGGCAGACCGGCGTCAATCATCGTGGCGAACTGTCGAGTAAAGACGACCAGGTCCTTGGTGGTGACCTTGGGTGCAAAGCCAGGGAGCTTGAGCTCCATATCGAGCCCTTTGCCTTGCGCCTTGATTTTGGAAGGCATGATCCCCATGCGCCGTAACTGACCACTTACAGCAACCTCGCTGGGAGCTTCCATTTCGCCCTTTTGCACCTGGCCAGTGCGATTTCTACCTTCCCAGGAAAACTTAGGCATAACGACCTCATTTGAAACCGATAGTAAAAACCGGTGATTAATTGTTTGTGATTGGTGATTAACTGCTTATGATCAATCTAAAATGATAGATTATGCAAACCACAAACAACCCATCACAAATCACGGGCGTTGCGAATGGCCGCCGGGGGCCGGACGCCGAAGGACCGCTGCCGGATTGGCGATCATCTGCCGGAGTTCATCCGGTTCCGAAGACCGCGACAACGCGATGTCCATGGTGATCAGTTTTTTATGATATAGCATAAACAGTGCCTGATTCATGGTCTGCATCGCATATTTATCCTGGCCCATCTGCATCTGCGAATAAATCTGATGGACCTTGTCCTCACGAATCAACGAGCGAATCGCCATATTGGGCACCATAACCTCCAGGGCCAGCACCCGCCCCTTGCCACTGGCGTGGGGCAGAAGAGTCTGTGACAACACCCCTTCAAGAACAAAAGACAATTGGGTTCGTATTTGCTGCTGTTGACTGGTCGGAAAGACGTCAACAATCCGATTGATCGTCTGAACGCATGAATTAGTATGCAAAGTGGCGAAGCAGAGGTGACCAGTTTCGGCAATGGTCAGGGAGGCCTCGATGGTCTCCATGTCGCGAAGCTCGCCGAGCAGTACCACGTCGGGGTCCTGACGCAGAATATATTTGAGAGCTTTTTTGAAGGAGTGCGTATCGGCGCCGACTTCGCGTTGATTCACCAGGCATTTCTTATGCGGATGAAGGAACTCAACCGGGTCTTCAATCGTCATGATATGTTCGGCGCGTTCGCTGTTGATGGCGTCGATCATCGCCGCCAGCGTGGTCGACTTGCCGCTACCGGTCGGACCGGTAACAAGAACTAGCCCACGCGGCTTGCTAGAAATATCTCTGACAACCTGAGGCAACTGCAGATCATCAAAGGTTTTGATCTTATAAGGGATGAGTCGAAAGGCCCCGCCGACCGCCCCGCGCTGCATAAAAAGATTGCCGCGGAAGCGGGAGAGTCCCTTAACCCCGAAGGAAAGGTCGAGTTCGTTTTCTTCCTCGAATTTACGTTTCTGAGCATCGGTCAGAATGCTGTAACAGAGCTGCTTGGTATCGGCAGGCTGCAACATTGGAAGCTTGAGCGGCACCATCTCGCCATCGATACGGATCAACGGCGGCGTTCCGGTCGAAATATGCAGGTCCGAAGCCCCTTGCTCCACCATCGTTTTCAAAAGCTGATGCATACTGGCCATGATTTTAAGACCTCTTTAAAATGAATCGGGATTGATGATTAATGACTACCACTTAAAGCAATGGCCTGTTTAAAACGGTGACTCGTCAGGAGTGGCTTAATTATCGGACACCGTACTCCGGAGAACCTCTTCCATCGAGGTCACACCTTCTTTTAGTTTGGTCAGTGCCGATTGACGCATGCTTTTGACCCCGAGCCGCATCGACTCTCTCTTGATCTCAGCAGTGTTAGCCCCCGCCAGCACCATTTCGCGAATTTCTTCAAACATCGGCATGATCTGATAAATACCAACCCGCCCCTTGTAACCGGTATTGTTGCAAATGGGACAACCGGTGCCCCGGTAACAGACATACTCATCGACATCTTCGGGGGAGACCCCGGCATCGATGAGCGCCTGTTTCGGAATATCTTCAGGCTGTTTACACTCAGAGCAGACCCGACGCCCGAGACGTTGGGCGGTGATCAGGTTAACCGCAGAAGCGACCAGAAAGGGTTCGATCCCCATATTGAGGAGACGGTTAATGGTACTCGGGGCATCGTTAGTGTGCAGGGTCGATAGCACCAGGTGACCGGTCAACGCTGCCTTAACCCCGATTTCAGCCGTTTCAAAATCGCGAATCTCGCCGATCATGATGATATCAGGGTCCTGCCGAAGAAAAGCGCGCAGGGCCGCAGCAAAATTAAGGCCGATTTCCTCATGCATCTGCACCTGGTTGATCCCGGCGAAGTTGAAC
>JBFHFM010000279.1:0-4983 GCA_041583595.1 Trichloromonas sp.
ATCCTGCATGATGTGGTTGAGGACACCCCGGTGACTCTAGGGGAAATTGAGAGTGCTTTTGGTGAAGAAGTCGCGTTGTTGGTCAACGGTCTGACCAAGGCGGCGGATGAAAAACTCAGCCGCGAGGCCCTCAAGGCGGAAACCTACCGAAAGCAGTTGCTGGTCGCTATCGAGGATATCCGGGTTTTATGTCTTAAATTCTGGGACCGCATTGACAATCTGCAGACCATTGGCGCACTGAAGCCGGAAAAACAGAACCTGATCGCCGAAGAGACGCGTTCTGTTTACGTCCCGCTGGCCAGCCATCTTGGCATGGGTTATGTCGCTTCCGAATTAGATGCGCTGTCCCTGAATATCCTCTATCCGCGCCGGGCAACCACCTATGCTCGCACGGTTGCCGAACTGCGTGGACGGCTGGAAGCGCCGTTGCGAAAAATACGCTCCGAACTCCATAAAGAATTCGAACATCACAAGGTTTCGGCGTTGCTCAAAGATCGGTGGCGGCCATTTTCTATCGCCGCCGCCAAGAGTATGAATCGTGGGTTTCCAACCCTGTACACCCTGGAAATTCAGGTCGATCGGACCATGGATGCCTATCTAGCCCTCGGACTGCTGCATCGTCTTTATCCGCCGATTCCAGGGAAGCTGCGTGATCATCTCAACGTTACCTCCCAATTCGGCTATCTGGCCCTTAAAACCACGGTACAGGCCGGTGAGCACCGCATGCGGGTCGAAATTACCACCCGTAAGCTGGCTCGATTCAACGAGGGTGGGGTTCTGGCGCCGGGCTTTGAGTTCCGCCGAGCCAGTTTCGAAGGGCTGACGCGTTCGTTGCTTGAAGGGGAATCTGCGTTTGATACCGAAAGTTTGCGTCTCGCTTCTGCATCTATCCAGGTTTATACGCCCCTGGGCGAAACCCGCTCCCTCCCTGAAGGCAGCAGTGCTCTCGATCTGGCGTTTGATATCCATGAAGAGCTTGGTTTGCACGCCTTTCGGGCCAGGATTAATGGACAGACTCGTCATCTCAAAACCCGTCTGATGGATGGTGATCAGGTGGGCATCGAACGTAATGAAACTCCTGCGGTGCTGCCTAAGTGGCTGGAATGGGCGGTCACGCCCCGTGCTCGCAATAGCATTCGGCGCTACCTGCGCTCACGCGTTAAGGACGGGCAGTCTAACGGTTCCTGATTTCACTTTTATACTGGGTGGCTCTTCAATATGTTCAGGATGACTCTCCTTGGTTTGTTCCTGCTATTGACCGTGGCCCCGGCTTTTGCCGACGGCCAGGCCAATGTCTTTGTCTATCATCGTTTTGGTGATTCCCGTTATCCGTCGACCAACATCCAACTCGAAACTTTTGCTAAGCAGCTTGAACTGCTAAAGCAGAAGAACTACACCGTTCTGTCGCTTGGTGAAATTGTGACTCGGCTCAAGGAGGGGCGGGCTCTTCCCCCTCGTTGCGCCGCGCTTACCGTGGATGACGGTTACCGCAGTTTTCTCACTGGGGCAATGCCGCTACTGCTTCGTTATGGGTATCCGGCGACGCTTTTTGTGAGCACCAATTCGGTGGGTGGGGATGAGTTTCTCAATTGGGATGAATTGCGGGCATTGTCGGCGCAAGGAATTGAAATAGGCAATCACTCAGCTTCCCACCCTTATCTGCTTAACCGCAATCGAGGGGAGACCGACGAGGCCTGGTTGGATCGCATCCGGTTGGATATCGTGCGTGCCAGTCAGATATTAAGGCGCGAACTTGGTCGCGAGAGCCGGTTGTTTGCCTATCCCTACGGTGAATACTCCCCCAAGGTCGTCGAACTTCTGAAACAATTGGGGTTTGATGGGGCAACTGTGCAGAACTCGGGAGTCGTGTCAGCAACTACAAATCTCTTTATGCTGCCCCGTTTCCCGATGGGAGGGGATTATGCCACTATCGCCGAGTTCAGGGATAAACTGGCTATGCGACCTCTTCTTGTTCAGGTGGTGGAGGGACAAGGTCCGGTGGTCGGGGCAGATAACCCGCCGGAAATGGTAGTTGATATTTTGAGCAGTGAAGTTGACCTTGCTAAATTGCAGTGTTTTGTTCAGGGGCAGCAGGGTTGTTCTCTGGTTGCTGACCCTGGAGTGCCGGGCAGGTACAGGGTGAAAGCACTAAAATCCCTGCAGGGGCGACGTAGCAAATACACCCTTACTGCGCCGGGGAGTAAGGGGCAAGGGTGGTTCTGGTTCAGCCAGTTATGGATTTTTCCGCAACGCTAAAAGACGAGAACTTAAAGAAGCTGTAGAAAGCAGGCCAGCAGAAAAAAAGACTTCGCTCTCATCGTCGCTGGTGTGATTCTGGCGAAAGATCAAGGACCCCAGGCGATGTAAACGATTGCTGCGGATAATATTTTGTATCTGCTTTACGTAGTTCTGACCTTGCGCGGAATATTTTGTTAAACCCTTGGCCAGATCGAGTCCGCGTAGCGGTTGGCCTTCGGCTCGCATTTGGGCTCGAAGTTCTCGCAGTGACTTGTAAGCCCTGTGAGTGTTGAGGTTTTTCATATAAGAGGCTACGGAATCGTAGATTGACGAAAAACAGCGTAGTTCGTAAGTCCGTCCCTCAGGACGGTTGTTGGGGACTATGCCGGTGCCGGAAACGTAGGTCCATTCGCCGAACAAGTTGTTGCCGAGTTGGGCAAAACGTGAGGTCCCGTAGGCTGATTCGGTAGCGGCCTGGGCCAGCACCAGAGAGGTTGGCAGAGTGTCGACACGTTGCAGGAGCATTTCCCTGGCTTGCGGGTCTTCGATGGGATTTCCCGAGACCTTGTATTCGTTGGCAATGTTGGAAAGTCGTTCCAATTCGCCACTGGTCAACAGCTCTCCTTTGTCATGTCGATTCAGCAGGCTGGTCAGGGTGTTTTTCTGTTTCCTGATTTCTTCGTTGGCTCTAAGGATTACCGGTAATATGGAAAGAAAAAATACGGTTTTCTTTTTTTGTACCTGGGGGATGCGATTGAGGTCGGTGGGAAGAGATTGAAGAAAGATGGAGGGAACTCCGTCGTCAAGGTTGCCCCAATCATAGTTTTGGCTTGAAAAAAGCTCCTGAAGTTCAAGATGGCTAGCCGGCTGGTCATTGAAACACTGCATCGAGGTTCCCAATTCTTCTGGTTGGGGACCCAGAGCGCTCCCGGTGACCAGTGGGATAAAGAGCAAGCCCAGCAATAATTTAAGAAAAAATGTTTTCATGGCTGTCGTGTATTCCTTCCAGTCATGCTTGCAACTTATTTGATTTGACCAAAGTTTGAAACCCTAACATACTTGCGAGTTAATCTCAACCCCAGAACCCTGTCGGATTCCTGATGCACTGGGGTTCAAATTGATTGCTCGGTTTATAGGTTAACGATTCCAGATGAATAGGCTCGCACTCCGAACTTCAATCAATAAAAAATAAGTCTCGGGTATGCGATTTTTATACTCCGTCAGGTTCGGCAGTTCCCTGACGTCATGTGTGGAGAACTGACCGTAAGGGACCCTGCTTTTTAAAAGAGAGAAGATCATGAAATCCTTTCGCAAGGAATTATCGTTCGAAGTACCAACCCGTAAGGCGTTTATCAACATCACACAAAGGGTCGAAGAGTGTTTGGCCGAAAGCGCAATTGTTGAAGGTCTCTGCCTTGTCAACGCTATGCATATCACAGCTTCGGTTTTTATCAATGACGACGAGGTGGGACTCCATCGAGATTTCGATCGCTGGTTGGAACAACTCGCTCCCTTCGATTCTGCTGGCTATGCTCATCACCAGACCGGTGAAGATAATGGTGATGCTCACCTGAAGCGTACGATCATGGGGCGAGAAGTCGTTGTTGCGGTAACCGATGGACGCTTGGATTTTGGCCCCTGGGAACAGATTTTTTATGGCGAATTTGATGGTCGGCGGCGAAAGAGGGTGTTGGTTAAAATTATAGGTGAATAACTTTGTGAACATTTTATTGTATACTGTATACGGTAGGCCCTTGAGGTTCTTTCGTGTATATGGTAAAAGACAATGTCATTAAAATTTACTTTCGGATGGTGATTGATGGAAACGATCAAGACTGCAAGCTTTGAATATCTGATCAGTCTCGCCAAGGAAAAGCCAGAGGGGGGATATGACTTTGTCCTCGATGGCTCCAGTTATCAGATTAAAGATGTGCTGGAGATTAGCAGGATCGCCGAAAAACACGGCTATATAGTTATTTACTAACAGGAGGTTGTACACATGGGTTCTCAAGGAGCAGTTTGTTACACCTTTGAAGGCGCCATTGAAATGGCGGTAAAGATGGAAGACGAAGGTTTCAAGACTTATCTCAATGCAATGCGCAAAGTCAAGAATAAGCAGGCCAGGATGATTCTGCAGGACGCTGCTCTTGATGAGCTTGATCACAAGCATCAGCTTGAAAAAGCTCTGGTTCAAGGGGCGCTGGATGGTGACGAGGGTATGAATCGTCCGGTTCCGACCATGAATCTTGATTATGTCCTTAAATCTAAAGAACTTAAACCCGAGGCTGATGCCCGTGAGGCGCTTGCCTATGCCATCCACCTCGAAAAAGAGGCCGTCGAATTCTATAAAAAGATGTCTGTTGGCTGCGCCGGTGCTCCGATGGGATCAATATTTGAAAAAATCGGCAATGATGAGACCCGCCATCTGAAAGCTCTCGAAGATCTTTACGAAAATCATTTTATGACAGAAAACTGATTTTAGTTGTTCGATCTGGTTAACTCAGGGTGGCATTGCCGAAAAGGTGATGTCACCTTTTTTTTCATTACAAAATCGACATAATATTGATACTTCTCCCTCAATGATTAATTTTTGAGGGGAACCCCAATGCTTTAATTTCTGGCTTGTCTTATTGAATTCCCTTCTGTTATTCTTCCGTCCCATGAACCTACGAACTGCGATTAAAAATTCTCCTTTGTTTTCAGGGGTCACAGATACTGATCTTGATCATTTATGTCGGATCAGTA
>JBFHFM010000280.1:0-4978 GCA_041583595.1 Trichloromonas sp.
AGGGTATCGATCCGCTCCATAACATCCTTGGCCCTCTTGATGTCATGTTCAACATGAACGGCGAGATTCTCGGAGATCAGCCTAAGGTTTTGATAGTGCGACCGCTGCAGAAAATCGATAAGAATGTAATAATTCATCACCCCGAGTAAAGTGATACTCAGCAAAATTGCTGTCCCCTGGGTCAGGATGAATTTCTGCTTAAGCGAACGGATTTTCATCAGGTTCCCTGCTTAATATTGACCAATGGGCGGTTAGTTTTCGCCCAGCACCGAAAAAGGAATACTTTTGTGCATGCGGATAATTTCCGCCCCCTCTTCGCTGAAGATAAAAGACCAAAAGGACAGGACCAGTTCGGAGAGCCGGCCTCGCCAGACAAAACCGAGCGGCATCACATAGGGATAGCTTTTATTCACCAGATTTTCTTCGACAGGTGCGACGCCGTCCACAGAAAAGACGGTGAGATCATGCTCAGATATGGCAGACAAAGGAAGGTAAGCGATAGTATACGGGGTTTCATTGAGAATGGTCACCGTGTTCGGCGTCGTATAAACGACCTGGCCAACCTCAGGTTCGACCATGCTGAATTCAGCATGGGAATGAGCCAGAAGCAGTCGAGACGAATCGCCCTGTTCACGATTAGCAACGTAAATCTTGTGATCAGGACAGGTACCAACCTGTGCCCAGCTCCTTTTTTTACCGCTATAAATTCCGAGCACCTCCTCGGTGGTCAGATCGGTTACACATTGCGTGGGCAAATTGGCGGTGAAGACCACTGGGGTATAGGCGAAAGTGCGATAGTTCAGCTTGAAATTCTCTTCAGGGGGTAGAAGCTTGCGAGAGATATGCGCTATCGAACAACCTCCGCGAGCCACAGCCCGAATGGCCCCAAAAGAACCGATGCAATCTTTGACATCAATCTCGACGCCTGGGTGCTTTTCCTGGTAAACACGTGCCAGATGACGCAACAACCGTTGGCCATCTCCCGTCCCTTCGATCACAAGACGTTCTTTGGCCTGCGAATACGCTGGCCAAACCGCCAGGCTCAACAGAAAAAAAATCCACAGACGAAACAACATTTTCATCCTTCAATTAGACTTTCACCAACAACAAAGGCGCAGGCCGTACACTCAAAATAGCGCACAACAGCAATGAATAATATCCAAACTTTCAACAACCATAAAACGTAAGATATGAATATACGCTTTCTAGAATTAATGCACAAGAACAACCGTCCCACAACCCTAATTTTTCAAGAGAAACTTCCCCATTCTCCGCAAAGCATCGTAAATACAGCCCCCCCTAAATGTGATTTCCGGCGACCATGCACAAAAAAGGCGCAACCGGAAAAGGCCTGCGCTCTATAACTTGAATATCAAACGTTGAAGGCATCGCAAAAAGTTTGTCTTACGGCATTACGGTGGTTTTTCAGGACCTCGACCTGCCTGATGTAGGCCTTTGACTCTGAAAAACCAGCAAGCCTTGACGGTCGAAATTTTTGCTTGGCCATCTCAAGTCTTTTTGCGAATGTCTCCAACGTTACATCAGTGATGTCCGGCTGGCACCTTGCCTTACCCCCTTCGCTTATGGGAAGGAGCTCAACATTGCAGAAGAAAACAGGCGGTGGTTATCGGCGATCGGCGATAAACTGGAGCGCTTCGAGGTAGTCCGCAGGGGTGTCGAGATCAAAGAGAATCCCCTGATCGGTTACCGGCAGGAGAAGTATACGAGCGGGGTCACGGCGCACCACCTCGCGCAGGGTCGACAACTGAGAGAGTTCGACGAGAATTGAACGGGGAAGCAAGATAGGGTGCCCTTTGCGGTCCCCAAAGGTCGGAATCAAAATCGCCTCCGGAGATTTCTGGTGCTGAGCACATAAGCTGGCGACGGTTTCAGCCGTGACCAGAGGATGATCGACGAGGGCCACTAACACTCCAGTCGATTCTGCGGCCAAATGTGTCAGACCAAGGCGTAGCGAATCGGCCATGTCGCTGCCATCCACACAGTTCCAGGCCAGAGTCACCGGGCCTCCTTCCAAAATTTGTGCAACCGCTTCCCCTTGCGGACCAAGCACGAGGACGATGTCCTCGATGCCCGCATCCTGCAGAGAGGCGATCAGCACTTCGACCGCGGTCCGCTCATTGAAAGGGAGCAGCGGCTTGGGGCGTCCCATCCGGCTGGACAAACCCGCCGCCGGGATGAGTGCCGAGATGCCGAAATCCATGATTTCTCCGCAGGGCGATAAGTTGAGCCAGGATGCTGACGGCGATCTCTTCCGGGGTCTGCGCACCGATAGCGAAGCCGGCCGGGGTGATGACGCGTGAGAGCTCCTCTTCCGGCAATCCGCTCTCACGCAAAAAGCTAAACAACGCTTCGCCTTTACGACGACTGCCGAGCATGCCGATGTAGGCCGCCGGGGTTTTCAATGCAGCCTTCACCCCCTGAAAATCGAGCTGGTGACTTGGGCTGGCAATGACCACAAAGGTACGACTGTCGATGGTCGAGCGGGAAAAAGTCTCTTCCGGCGAACAGCTCAGGTCGGCCGGCGCGAAGCCGTCGACCCGGGCACTGTTGCTATCACCGGTCGGATTGACCAGAGTCACGACGAAGCCAGCCGAGCGGGCAAAACGGGCCAGGGCCTGACCGACGTGGCCCGTGCCGAGGACCAGCAACCGCGCGGCCAAACTCAGCGGTTCGAGATAGACCAGCACTTTACCACCACAGACCATGCCGTTATCCTGGTCAAGGCTAAAGGGGAAGGTGCGCGGCGTCCCTTCGGCCAGCGCCTGCCGGGCGGCCCGCAAGGTTGCTTCTTCAAGCCGCCCGCCGCCAACGCTGCCGAGCAGGCTGCCGTCGTCGCGCATGAGCAACTTGGCGCCAGCCTTGCGTGGCGAGGAACCGCTGCTTTCCACCACCGTCGCCAGCACGCCCGACCTGCCGGCCCGTTTCAACCGCACCAGCTCTTCGAAAATTTCCAGTTCGTCCAAAACCGTCTCCCTTAAATTTTCTGCCGCGCCGCTAAAACATGCTCCGGCGTCATCGGCAGTGCCCTCAGCCGCACCCCGGTGGCGGCGAAAACGGCGTTGCCGACCGCCGCAGCGACCGGCGGAACCCCCGGTTCGCCGACGCCGCTCGGCTTTTCGCTACTTTCGATAATCTCTACCTCGATCTGTGGCGTTTCGTCAAGTCGCAGCACCGGGTAACCGTCGAAGTTGTCCTGTTGAACTCGGCCGTCCTTCAGAGTAATGGCGCCCAAAAGGGCTGCGGAAAGGCCAAAGATGATGCCGCTTTCCATCTGCGCCACGATCGTGTCGGGATTGACGACCTGTCCGCAGTCAATAGCGCAGCAAACCCGGTGCACGGTGATGCGCTCCTTGTCATCAACGGACACCTCGGCCGCCTGGGCCACATAACTGCCAAAGGACTTGTGAACTGCGATGCCCCGGCCGCGCCCCTTAACTGGCGGCAGCTGCCAACCAGCCATGACCGCCACCCGGTCGAGGACGCCGAGGTGCCGGGGGTTTTTAGCCAGCAACCCCTGGCGATAGAGGTAAGGGTCCTGTCCTGCGGCGTGAGCCAGTTCATCGAGGAAGCATTCGACCACGAAGCCGGTGTGTGAATGGCCGACCGAGCGCCACCACTGGACCGGTACCGTATGAACCGGGCTATGTAGATCGACGGTCAGGTTGGGGATGGCATAGGGGAGATCCATCGCTCCTTCCACCGAAGTACCATCGAAACCGGTGGCCGCAATCGACCCCTCGAAGGGCGTGCCGCGCATGATCGACTGGCCGACGATGCGGTGACGCCAGGCAACGGGCTTGCCAGCCGCGTCAAGCCCTCCTTCGAGATGACTGTACCAGAGAGGTCGATACCAGCCTCCCTTGATATCATCCTCGCGGGTCCAGATTGTCTTGACCGGCGTCCCTGCCGCCTTGGCAACGTACACCGCCTCAACGACAAAGTCGGAAGCCGGGTTAGCGCGGCGGCCAAAACCACCCCCCAGAAAAGTCGTATTGAAGGTCACCTGCTCCGGCTTCAGGCCGGCCGCTTTAGCCGCCGAGTTGCGATCGACGGTCTGAAACTGGGAGCCCGTCCAGATCTCGCAAGCGTTGGCCCTCAACTCAACCGTACAGTTGAGCGGTTCCATCGGCGCATGAGCCAGATAAGGCACGTCGTATTCGGCGACCAGTGTCGTTTCGGCCTGTTTGAGAGCCATCTCCAGGTCGCCGTCCTGGCGAACCACGGTGCCGGCCTGTTTGGCAAGCTCCCGGTACTCCTGTTGGAGTCCTGCACTCGACAGCTGAGGTTCGGGACCTAGATCCCACTCGACCCAAAGGGCCTCGCGCCCCTGCATAGCCGAATAAAAATCTGTCGCGATGACCGCCACCCCTGAAGGGATTTCGGCGACCATTTTGACCCCGGCAACCTGCTTCGCCTTGTCCGCCTTGAAGCTCTTGACCTTGCCACCAAAGACCGGAGGCCTAGAAACCACCGCCACCAGCAGCCCGGGGCGCTGCACGTCGATGCCGAAGAGGGCGGTACCGCGAATCTTGGCTGGCGAATCGAAACGGGCCAGAGATTGGCCAATGAGACGAAACGTTTTGGGATCCTTGAGGGTGACCTCGGCGGGAACCGGTTCCTTGGCAGCCGCCGCGGCCAGCTTGCCATAAGCGAGCTTGCGCTCACTGGCCGGATGCAGAACCATCCCCGGCTCGGTCTGACATTCGGCCACAGGAACATCCCAGGTTCGGGCGGCAGCAGCAATCAGCATCTGCCGCGCAGCCGCACCGACGGTGCGCAATTGCTCCCACGACGAGGAGACGCTGGTACTTCCCCCGGTCACCATGGTCCCATAGACGGTGTGGTTGTAGACCGGCGCCACCCCCGACTGCGCAGGCTGCACAAGGGACCAGTCGGCATCGAGTTCTTCAGCGATCAACATCGGCAGCGATGTCCAGACCCCCTGGCCCATTTCCGA
>JBFHFM010000281.1:0-4964 GCA_041583595.1 Trichloromonas sp.
GTATTTGTAGCAATTCGATAGCCTCCATATTTATTCCTTAAAGTCTCCATATTGGCTCCATATTTCATCGCTATCTTTTACCCATAGAACGCACAGTTGTCAGGGCTAACCAATCAAAAAGGAGTTTCAAGATGAACAAACAAGGCGTGGTAAGGGTGGCATTGGCTGTGACTATGTTAAGCCTGGTGGCGATAAGCGGATGGGCCAGTGGGCAAGGTGGCCCTGGTGGTGGTAAGCAGGGACCGCCCCCCGAAGCAATTGCGGCGTGCGAAGGTAAATCCGTTGGCGACAGCGTTGAATTTACCGGGCGTCGGGGCGACACCGTAGAAGCGACCTGTCAGGAGAAGGATGGCCAGCTGGCCGCTGTTCCTACCAATCCGCCTGAAGATGGTGGGCGGCAATAAGGTTCGGTATGCAGCAGTCGATGCTGTGTGGTCGGCGAAGGCCTGATGAGCTTTTTGTAGCAACCAAAACAACGAAAGCTGCCGTCATTACTACTGCAGCTTTCGTTGCCTTTCTGTGAAGGGAAGGCCATGGAACGGCAACCCTCGATTCAAACGCTTCATTCCGCCAATTGCTCCGGACCTGTCATTCTTGTTGCAGACGATAGCAACGATCTTCTGGGGCTGCTCAAATTAGGGCTCAGTTGTCACGGGTTCAGAGTGGTTACTGCCAGTAACGGTCAGGAGGCTTTGGCCAAGTTCGAGATCGAGCATTTTGATCTGTTACTGACAGATCTTTGCATGCCGGGGGTCGACGGCAACACACTGGCTCGAGAAGTAAAAAAAATCAATGGAAACATTCCGGTTATTGCTTTGACGGCGGCCCCCCGTTTAGCCGATGGTGCATTTGATTCGGTCGTCATAAAGCCTTTTCGGATGTCTTCTCTGGTGAACTTGATTAATGATTTGCTGCTGAGGTAACAATTTAATTTTAAGGGCAAATCCTATTCTTTAAAAAGATACAGGGATGAAACATGGCCATAAACCAAATTAAAGGATGTATCGGCTGCGGTATCTGCGTGAAAAGTTGTCCGACAGACGTCATCCGTCAGGACGCGAAGACCCAAAAAGCGTTTATCAAATATCCGGCCGATTGCCAGATCTGCCACCTGTGCCGCATGTACTGCCCGGTGGATGCCATCACCATCACGCCGGAGAAGTCCATTCCGGTTGTCGTTTCCTGGGGGTAAAAATGAGGTCCTATCTGAAAAGTAATTTCTTTGTGCAATCGGTGCTGATTTTTGTCGGCATGCCTCTCCTCATCTGGGCCCTGAGCAGCTTCCCGGAACGCTCCCTTTTGAAAGAGACCATCTCGGTTCTGACGGTTCTGGCCTTTTTCCAGCTGGTCGGGCAGTTCTTTCTCTCTCGGTCGAATAGATCCGCGGTTCAGGAGCTGAAGATGCGCAATCTGGTCAGCCTGCATAATATCATCGGCTATACGGCGGTGACCATATTGCTTATTCACCCGTTTCTGCTGGTCTTCCCCAGGTTTTTCGAGGCCGGAGTTTCCCCTGATGAAGCATTTATTACCATCATTTCGACCTTTACCAGCCAGGGCGTGGTGTTGGGAATTATCGCCTGGTGCCTGATGCTGATCCTCGGAATGATGTCTTTTATGCGTAACCAGTTGCCGATGAAATATACGACCTGGCGAGTGGTTCACGGCATTCTCTCCATGCTCTTTGTGTTCACTGGCACATGGCACCTGATTGATCTAGGCCGCCATGCAAACCTGGCCATGTCGGTTTTTATCGCTGTCCTGTCGGCAGGGGGAGTGCTGCTGTTGATGAGCACCTACAGGCCAAAAGCAGAGAAAGTCGGGGTGAACTAAGTGACAGAATTAAAGAGTGAAAAAACGGTCTCCCGACGAAACTTCATGGCGATTGCCGGCGGCGCAGCAAGTCTTGCGGCCATGGCATCCATGGGGATCTTCGCCGGAGATACTGAGTTTAAAGGAAATATCTCCAAGATCGATATAGACAAGATCACCTATGAGGAGAATGAAACCGACATCCTCGTTATCGGCAGTGGTATCGCCGGTCTCTTTGCCGCAGTGAAGGGGCATGATGCCGGAGCCAAAGTGCTGATGGTTTCAAAGGGACGGCTCGGTGCCTCGGGGCAGACTCCTTTTGCCAAGGGGATCTTTGCCTTCGATCCCGCTAAAGAGAAATTGAGTCTGGATGAGTTTGTCGCTACAGTTTCTCGTTCGGCGATGGGGACCAACAACCCGGTCTTCACCCGGCAGATGGCGGAGCATTCCATGGCCCGGGTCAACGATCTGAAGGCATGGGGATTCTTTGATTCGCCGCTCTATTTCAACGCTTTCAATAAGCCGATCATGGAGCGCAGCATCCCGGTTATCGAACGGGTCATGATCACTCATTTGATTAAAGAAGACGGGAAGATCGCCGGGGCCGCCGGTTTCAGTATCGATGAAAGCAAAATTTATATTTTCAAGGCGAAAAGCGTCATCTTGTGCTCAGGTGCCGGTGGTTTCAAGCCGAACGGCTTTCCGATCTGCGACCTCACCCACGATGGGACGGTTATGGCCTACAATATCGGCGCCAAGGTCACCGGTAAGGAGTGGAACGACGGGCATCCGGGGCAAGCGATCAACGCGGCGGCCTGCTATGACGGCTGGCATGGAATGTTTGACCGCAAACCCGGCCTAACCGGAGTCGACGTCCATCATGACCTGGGCGTGGAGCAGAATTATCAGGTCTATATGGCGGGGAGTCCCACTGCCGGTGGACCTCCCGGGCAAAATATGGGAAAACAGGTCGCCGGCGGCCCCTTCCGTCCTGCTGAATTTGCCGAACGGGGTAGGCGTCCCGGGCCGCCTTCAGATAGCGGTTCCGGTGGCGGTCCTGGGGGCGGTCCTGAGGGCGGTCCTAATGGCGGTCCTAATGGCGGTCCTAATGGCGGTCCCGGGGATGGTCCGCCTCCGGGGATGAGGGGCGGCGCCCCGGTCGGGGGCTCGTCTGCTGGCATGTCGATCCATAAATCGGAAGGGCTGGTTCCAGTCAATGACAAGGGGGCCTCCAACATCCCCGGGCTTTATGCCGCCGGCGATGCGCTGGGATCCTATATGGCAGGAGCCATCTACACCCAGATCGGCTCTTCTCTGGCCGGTTCGGCTGTGCAGGGGGCCATTGTCTCCGAGGCCGCCGCCGAATATTGCAAGAGGGTGAAGCGGCCCTCGATCTCAGCGTCCAGGATCAAGGCCTTAGGGGAAGAAATTCTTGCTCCTTTGAAGCGGAAGGCCGGCTATGGTCCTGCATGGGTGACCCAGACCCTGCAGGGGATCATGATTCCCAATTTCGTGCTCTATATTAAGAAAGAGAGCATGCTGAAAGCGGCCCTGGCGTATGTCGAAGAGTTGCGGGATCATCATCTGCCGATGTTGCGGGCGGCCGACCTCCACGAACTGCGACTGGCCCATGAGACGGCCAACATGATTATCAATGCGGAGATGAAACTCAAGGCCTCCTTGTTGCGTAAAGAGAGCCGCTGCAGCCATTACCGGCTTGATTACCCCGCGGTGGATAACGAAAACTGGAATGCCTGGATCAATATTTACCAAGGCAGTGACGGAGAAATGAAGTTCGAAAAACAGCCCTTTGATCGCTGGCCGGCGTGAAAAGAACTATCGACGAATACTTCAACTGTGGCATGTAATGTTTGACAGAGGTTTAGTTATAAATTAACAGAGTGACCTTGGTATTTTCCCGATTTTTGTTATATTTATAAAGTCGAAGCCGCAAAACGTACGAAAAATTTAGCAGGGGGATTCACCCTCTGCCTATCAGAAGCCCCGTGGCGTGTCATGGGGCTTTTTTCTGTTTTTTGTTCTTTGGCATTGAATTTATAGATTGTTCGATGGATGGTCCGCATCCTTAGGGTCTTTCTTGTTCGAGCTAATCTGTTACGCTGAAATCGCCAATAAAATGCCTTGTCCTTTGAATTGAACTCCAGTCTGGGGTATATTTCATGTTTTATAATAAATAGTTTTCACTAGAAGGAGACCATCATGATGGTTGCTGATGCTATTGCCAAAGCTCGAAATCAGGAAAGTTTCACCCAGCAGGAGTTGGAGGCCCTGTTGGCCCTGCCACCGACCAGTCCTGAGAGCTATCAGCTTATGGGCGCAGCCAGTGCTCTATCGCGAGAATTACAGCAAAACGAAGCTGAGGTTCATGGTCAGTTCGCGCTGAATCTGGCTCCGTGCCCGGAAGAATGCGAGTTCTGTTCGTTTGCTAAAAGCAACAAGGTGTTTACCCGGGCCACAGAGGTGTCGCTGGAGGATGCCGTTGCCATGGCTCAGGCCTTTGAACGGGATGGCTGTCAGGCCGTGCTCGTTATGACTACCGCCAATTTCAGTTTTCAGAAATTTGCTCGTATGGTGCCCGCCATTCGGGAAGCGTTACAGCCTGAAACGCCGCTGGTGGTCAATGTGGGAGATGCCTATGCCGACCATGCCGAGGAGATGCGTTCGATGGGGATTTGTGGTGTTTACCATGCGCTGCGGCTGGGTGAAGGCAAAGTTACCGGTATCTCGCCCAAGCAGCGTTTGCGCAGCATGGAAAAATTCCGTGCCGCCGGCCTGCAACTGGGGACCTGTGTTGAGCCTCTCGGGCCGGAACAAACGGACAGCGAGCTTGCCGAAATGATACGCTTTACTGCTGATCTCAAGCCGGTCTTCAGCGGTGCGGCCCGGCGGATCCCCATTCCCGGAACGGCTATGGGTGCGTTGGGGACTGTGCCGGAAATCCGCCAGGCTCAGGTGGTGGCCATTACCCGCCTGGCTATGCCGCACAGTACTGTAGCCAACTGCACTCATGAGCCAGGCACTTTGCCGGCGATGGGTGGGGCCAGTTTCTTTTGGGCGGAAGTTGGCGCCAATCCCAGGGATATTAAGGAAAAAACCGAAGAAGGCCGTGGCCACAACATTCAAGAGCTGGA
>JBFHFM010000282.1:0-4962 GCA_041583595.1 Trichloromonas sp.
TATTGCAGCCATTGGAGCAATGCAAGTGGCTGGCGGACTTGATTACATGGTCAGTGTGGCTGAGAAAATACTACGTAAAAACCCAAAGCAAATCACCTATCTGGCACCAATCGTTACCTATGTAATGACTTTTCTTGCCGGCACGGGGCACACAGCCTTCTCGACCCTTCCGGTTATCGCTGAAGTGGCCAAAGAGCAAGGCATTCGCCCTTCAAGACCACTCAGTATTGCGGTTGTTGCCTCACAGATTGCGATCACGGCATCACCCATCTCGGCAGCGGTGGTTTTTCTCAGTGGCGCCCTGGAAGAATATGGGGTCGGTTATCTTGAGTTGCTTGCGGTATGCATTCCTTCATCTTTTCTCGCCTGTATGGTCGGAGCGTTCGTTGCCAACTTTTTAGGTAAAGAGCTTAAGGATGACAAAGTATACCAGGAGCGGATGGCAGAAGGCCTGGTTAAGATGAGAGGGGAAACAAAGTTAGAGGTTAAAAAGGGCGCCAAACTCTCCGTTATTATATTTCTGTCAGCTATCGCTATCGTCGTAACCTATGCAACCCTGATCAGCAACAAAATAGGGATCATCACGAACCCCGTGGTTCCCCGCAATGAAGCGATCATGCTTTTCATGCTTTCGGCAGCAACATTCATCACTTTCTTCTGCAAATTTGAAGCAGGTAAAGTATTAAACACATCAACCTTCAAATCCGGCATGAGTGCCTGCATCTGTGTACTCGGGGTGGCCTGGCTGGGGGATACCTTTGTCACAAATCACATCGAAGAGATCAAAATAGTTGCGGGCGATCTTCTGAGCATTTACCCCTGGTTGCTGGCGGTTGTTCTGTTCTTTGCCAGTACCTTGCTTTACTCCCAGGCCGCGACAACCAAAGCGTTGATCCCCTCAGCCCTGCTGCTTGGCGTTTCTCCGCTGACGATTGTGGCTTCCTTCGCCGCAGTGAGTGCTCTCTTTATCCTTCCGACCTACCCGACACTGATTGCGGCAGTCGAGATGGATGACACCGGTTCTACCAGGATTGGAAAGTTCGTATTCAATCACCCGTTTATCATCCCCGGGGTGGTTACGATAGTGATGTCCGTGACCTTCGCATTTATTATCGGTGGAATGATTTTATAATGGCTGAAAGGAAGATATCATGACTGACGCTGAAAAATCCCGCTGGTTCCGCCAGGTTTCTAAATCGATCACCGCCCGCAGTCTCGACTCGGGGGCCAATCTTCAGTGGCTGCAGGAGCAGATGCACCCCTATCTGTCGATCACCATGCATGACGAGGCGGAGGCGATCGGTTCGTTGGCCTTTCAACTCCCCTCGTTGAAAAACAACACCCGCCTGGTGCTGCGTGACACCGAAAAGACCCTGATCCTCGCCAGGCTCAATCAACCGGGATCCCTTTACCGCAGCCTGAAACTGCTGCGCGAGCGGGAGATCTCCTATGCCCAGTTTACCCATTCTTACGCACCGATCCCCGGCGTCGGCGAGGAGCTTGAGCTGCAGCGCTTCGAATTCGACCGACGCAGTGCAGAAGAGATCATTGCCGGGGAAGGGGTCCGTATTCCGCAGCGGATTCAGCAAGAGGTGCGCATCGCGCTGAAAAAACGCTATCCGCAATACGACTTTGCCCGTTTTGAAAAAGAACTGCGGCTGATCTGGCTGAACAATGAGGCCTATGTCCGCCATTCCCCGGCTCAGCGGGTAGCGCAGATTCTCTGGCTCTATCATCAGGCCGTGGCTCATGGCGGGGTTTACCTCGATGTCGAAGTCGCCGAAGAATCCATGGACAAGCCGGAGTACCGGATCATGTTCGCCGCGGGCAACCCGCCGCAACTTGATTTTCTGCAGCAGATCATGGAAGTCTATCAGCGGCTGCAGATCGGCATCAAGCGAGCCTACTGCCTGACCATTCACAACGGCCTTCATCCCTATTTTCTCGGTACGTTTTACGTCAGTGGCGAAGGCAAAAAACTGCTCGCCAAGGATGGATTTCTTTACAATCAGCTGGAACACGAACTATTCAACACCCAGATTTTGACCACGGCCTCCGAGACCTACCGGATGGTAACCCAAGGACAACTGACCGGAGTCGATGCGGCGCTGATCAACGCCTTCGCCAGCTTCTGTCACACCTCCTTGGGACACAACCAGCCGGACCGCTTCAACTATAAGACGGTCGAGGAGAGCTTTACCGCCGACCCGGAAATGGCCCTGAAGCTGGTGGCGCTGTTCCGTATCCGCTTCGAACCACAGCTGCCGGAGCGAGACGCCAACTACCAGGAAGAACTGCTGATACTGGAAAAAGCGATCGCGGCCTACAACACGGGCCACGCCTACCTCGATGGCATCCGCCGGGCGGTTTACCGCTGCTGTCTGCTGTTCATCACCCACACCTTAAAAACCAATTTCTTTGTCAGTGAAAAACACGCTCTGATCTTCCGCCTGCATCCGGGCTATCTGGAAGAACTGGGGAATGAATTCACCGACGACTTGCCACCGGAGCGCCCCTTCCGAGTGACCTTCTTCTTTGCCCGGCACGGCTGCGGCTACCACATCGGCTTCTCAGATATCGCCCGCGGCGGCTGGCGCACAGTCATGGCGAAGAACCGGGAAGATTACATCACCAGCGCCAACACTCTGTTCCGCGAGAACTATGTACTGGCCCACACCCAGCACCTGAAGAACAAAGACATCTACGAAGGCGGCTCGAAGATGGTAGTCGCCCTGGATGTCGCCGATCTGAGCAATCCAGAAACCGTCACCCGCCGCTTATATAAGCTGCAATACGGCTTCATCCAGGCGTTTCTCGATATTTTCGTCACTGAAAATGGCCGGGCCCGCGACCCGCGGGTGGTCGATTACTACGGCGAGGACGAGCCGATCGAGCTGGGGCCGGATGAGAATATGCATGACGAAATGATCGAGCTGATTGCGCGTATTTCCGAGAAACGTGGGTATCTGCTCGGTCCTGGCGTGATTTCGAGCAAGCAGTTCGGTATCAACCACAAAGAGTTCGGCGTCACCTCAACCGGCGTGATCACCTTTGCCGACATCACCCTGGAACACCTGGGCATCGATATGCGCAAGGATCCCTTCAGCGTCAAATTGACCGGCGGCCCCGGCGGCGATGTCGCCGGTAACGCCCTGCGACTCTTATTGGAACGCAGCAAGCAGGTGCAAATCCGGATGATCCTCGACGGCACCGGGGTCCTGGTCGATCCGCAAGGCGCAGATATCGACGCGCTGCAGAAAGTGGTCCTTAAAAGCGATATCGACCAGTTCGACCCAAGTGCACTGCACGAAGGTGGGATGATGATCTTTCGCACCCAGACCCGCAAAGAAGGGCTGCGCGAACTCTATCGCAAACTGACCATGCAAGCCGGCCAGTTAGTCGAGGAGTGGATCACCGTTGACGAATTTTACCGGCTCTTTAACAGTCTGATCTTCACCGTCGAGGCCGATCTGTTTATCCCTGCCGGAGGTCGCCCAGAAACGATCCACGCAAGCAACTGGCAACAGTTTTTGTTGGCTGATGGCAAACCGAGCGCCCGAGCGATCATCGAAGGGGCCAACTCGTTCATCACCCCGGCCGCCCGCGATCAACTGCAGAAGGCAGGAATCATCATCATGCGCGACGCCTCGGCCAATAAGTGCGGGGTCATCTCTTCGTCCTACGAGATCATCGCCAACCTGTTAATGAGCGAAAAAGAGTTTATCGTCGACAAGCAAGCGTATGTCTGTGACGTGCTGGCGATACTCGAAAAACGCGCCGCCGATGAAGCGCGACTGATTTTCCGCCGCAAGCAGGAGTCTGACGCAGCGCTCAGCTACACCGACATCTCGGCAGCGCTGTCAACCGAGATCAATGCCCACTATGCGCGGCTATTCGATTACTTTCAGCAGCGCCCCGAGCTGGGAAACAAACCACTTTACCGCAAGGCACTGCTGGCGCACCTGCCGAAACTGCTACGCGAAACCACCCGCTACCGCAAGCGCATCAGCCAGATGCCGGTGAAATACCGGGCGGCAATCCTGGCCAGTGAAATTGCCTCGTCCCTGGTCTATCAGGAAGATTCAGACTCCGACTTCGAGCAGCAGCTCAACAGCTACCTGCAGCGGCATTTTTAATGTAACCGAGAAAAAGAAGTAATTTTCCAATTGCAAATCTAGAGGGTCTCGAAAAAAAAGCCTCAGCCCAAATAAATGGGCTGAGGCTTTTTGTGTCTATGACCCTGTCCCCGAGGCCTCTTTAGACTGGGCGCTGCGAAAGTTAAGCTTAGGGTTCAGGGACGGCGGGAACGTCGCAGGATCAAGTCCCCCACACTGCAACCAAGATCCCTCGCAATAACCGGGCACTTGGCTTTCAATATAAAAAAGATGTTTTTCGGCACCTCGTTGAGTGTTTCGTAATTCCCCTGCCCCTTGGCGATGATCAGATCGGCCCGGTTGAAATACTGGAGAAAAGTTTCACTGCATTCAGACAGAAGGGTTCCGGGAGCATCCGAACCATTGTCAATCACTTCGGCCAGCGTGTCTATGCCGGCGGCGCCGGCATCTTCACGGGTCGCATCGTTGATAACCGGTGCCCCTTTAACTGCGACGGTCACCCGTTCGAGCGGTAACTGCTGAAGCAACAGCCGATCAAAGACAATTTCTCCCGCATTGTCGGTCAAATAAAGTATCTGCTTCGCACAGGAAACGGCCTCGGCAAATTGCGCCAGTTCACCCTGCAGAGGCGCGGTGAGAGCATGCTCAATCGCTTCTTCCACCTGGCGGTCCCGTAATGTACCGCTGATGCCCATATCAATGACGTTGCCGGCAATCGCCAGACGAACAGCCGTTTCCATCGGCTGCTGCGCTTCAGCGACTTTTTGCTCAAGCGCAGGAAGCAGGTTGAGGGCCAGAGCATTAAAACGGCCTTTAATCTCTTTGTACGGATCTTTCAACCCGGTCA
>JBFHFM010000283.1:0-4934 GCA_041583595.1 Trichloromonas sp.
CGGAAGGAACTGGCCAGAAAAGTTCAACATGGTGAGGGCCTCAGGAGGTGAAGGACGTTTTTATGATTATATCGGATCGAAGAAAACTGGCTGGTCTGACCGTGTTTATACGTCAGTTGCAACCCAATGACAAACAGGAAATCGTCCTCGCGCTGGTTTAATGGTTCATGAAAAAGGTCGAGGCCGACAGGTGGTTCCGTCGACCTCGGCTTTCGCGCGGAGGCGAAGATCGCTGTCGATCTCAGAAAAAATATTGCAGGTTCAGGCTCGTGTTCGAGTCTTTTTTCTTCACCTCCCATAATCCGCAACGCCTCGACATCCCCCTTGCTCGAAATTGCGAAGAATGTCCTCCATGCTCTTGGACAATGTCCGCTACTCCTTTGGCGACAGAAGAAATTCAGAAGATTCCGATTTTTCCAATACCGCTGCTTTAGTTTTAAGTTAAATGTTTGCACAGATTAGCTGAAGTGCCGTCGGGCCATGAATCGACGATGCTTCAGGTTGAACTAAAAAACATTCAAACTGCATCGATCCCAGGCAAAATCAGTTTCGCAACGGAGCGATAAGGGGTTACCGCAGCATATGCACTTGTCGCTCTGCAGTGAGCGGTTCAAAGGCAATTCTGACAGTGGTCAACGATAGACAACTGTCAGCCATTCGAAATCATCTCTGTACCACCCCACATTCGTCAATGATGACATCTGGTCCAATGACGTGCCATCCCGGGCCTTCCGGCTTTGGCAGAGAGTATTGGCCGTTTACGCGCGGCAAGAATCGTTCTCAAGCTGGATCTTTAGGGAACGGAGTTGGCGACAAACATTCACAGGCAGTGCAGCTTACCCACCGAGTCGTTCTGGCACAGAGCTTTTTAGGAGACGAGAGTTATGCAACGCATCAATTATTCATCGGGATCTCCCTTGGAAGAAATTGCCGGTTATTCACGCATGGTCAAAATCGGTAACCAGGTGCATATCGGCGGCACCACGGCTGTCAAGCAAGATGGCTCTGTTCACGGGGCTACGCCTTACGAACAGGCTAAATTTATTTTTGAAAAATTTATCGACCTGCTCAAGCAGGCCGGAGCAGAGGCTGCTGACGTGTACAAGGTCAAGGCCTATGTGACCGACATGGGATTTGCCAAAAATGTCGCGGAAGCCTATAGCGAGTTCTTCAAAGAGGTACGTCCGCTATTTACCATGGTGGAAACCCCCAAGCTCAACCGTCCGACCCAACTGGTGGAGATCGAACTGGAAGCCATGATCGGCTGTAACTGTAACAATTAATTTCTGACCTGTAAGGAGTGATAACAATGAGCGCTAAAATCGATTTTATTTATCTGAACGAACAGGACATGATTAAGGCCGGCGTGACTGATATGCCGGGTTGCGTCGCTACTATGGAAGAGATGTTTATACTCCTCAAGGAGGGCGATTTCCGCATGGGCGGTCCGGAAAGCAACTCCCATGGCGTGATGATGACGTTTCCTGATGAATCCCCCTTTCCGAACATGCCCAAGAACGGCCCTGACCGTCGGTTCATGGCGATGCCGGCCTACCTGGGTGGCCGGTTCGACATGGTCGGGATGAAGTGGTATGGATCCAATGCTGAAAACCGGAAAAAAAACCTGCCCCGTTCGGTGCTGATGCTGACTCTTAACGATAAGGATACCGGCGCGCCGGTGGCCTATATGTCGGCCAATATCCTGAGCGCCTACCGCACCGGTGCTGTCCCGGGGGTTGGCGTCAAATATTTCGCCAAGGCCGATGCCAAGGTGGTTGGTGTTGTTGGCCCGGGCGTCATGTGCAAGACCATGCTTTCATCGACCATGGCGGTGCGTCCTGGAATCGAGAAGGTCAAGATCAAGGGGCGCGGCCAGGGTTCGATTGACAGTTTCATCGCTTACGCCAAGGAAAACCATCCGTCGATTAAGGAATTCGAGATCGTCGACAGCATTGAGGCCGCCGTCAGGGATTGTGACATCGTCCATATCGGAACCTCGTCTCCGACCGGCAATGTTAACGATTACCCCTATGTCAACGAGAAGTGGATCAAGCCGGGTGCCGTTCTCTGCTGCCCGGCCGCGGCCCGCTTCGATGACGATTTCGTCCTCAACCGGGCGCGCAATGTGGCCGACTTTCGCGGGCTCTACGAAGCCTGGGCCGATGAGATGCCCTATCCGGCTTACCACACGATTCCGATTCCGGCAGTCCACTGCATGGACCTGATTCACGAGAAGCGGATGAAACGGGAGGAGGTCATCGATCTCGGCGATATCCTCGTTGGAAACCTTCCCGCACGTACCAGCGAGGACGAAATCATTATCTATTCGGTCGGCGGTCTGCCGGTTGAGGATGTCGCCTGGGGTACTGAGGTTTATCGCAACGCTCTGGCGAAAGGGATCGGTACGAAGCTCAATCTTTGGGATCAGCCTGTCCTGGCCTGATCGAAGGTGATGTGGATTGGAGGGAGCGGCAGAGATGGGAATTGATGAACCTCTGAGATTGCGCCACTCCAAACCATAATGCAGCGAAATGATTGGATTAAGACTTGTGAATTGCTTGGGCTGTCGCGAACCTTAGGGTTCCGGCAGCCCTTGTTTTTGCAGGCTTAAAGCGTTTCCCTTATTGCCAGGGGGATTGAGCACGATGCATGCGAAATGGGGGAGACCTGGGGAGGGGGACTTGTGAAGCCGCTGAGGTGGGAATCGAGCCGGGAAGGGGCGCTTCGGATGAGAACGAGCGATAGGGATTCCGCTGGAAAGGGCAGGTTGTCGGTTGGCGAGCTGCTCGCCAAAATCATTTATGAATCTTTAGATAGGTGGATTAATTGTGCAGGCCTGCATTTATCGCCTGGGTCGGGGTAAATAACGAAAACTCCTTGAACTCGTTAATAAAATGAGCCTGGTCATAATAGCCGAATTCCAGTGCAAGGTCGGCAAAATCCTTTTTATGCTGATGTCGGAGTGAATTGAGACAAAGCTGAAAACGGACAATTCGGGAAAAAAGTTTCGGCGCGATGCCAACATGTTGTTTAAAAACATTATTGATAAATCGCGTTGAATATCCGGTTTCAGTGGCTATGTCCTGGATGCGGATGTCACCGCAGTTCCTGTTGATCCGGTCCAGGATAATAGAGACCAGGGCCGGGGACGCCTTCTTCTCTTCTCTACTGTTGTGGAATTCTTCGAACAGCCTGACTCTTTCGTCAAAGGAGGACGCGGTGCAGATACGCTCAGCCAGTCCCTTGGCATTCCTCCGGATATCACTCAACATAACTTCTTTTTCGGTGAATTGATCCATCGGACAGTTCAGCAGTTGGTTCGCCTTCCCCGGGTAGAATCTGGCGCCGAAATAAAGAGTCCCTTTTTCAAAGGCAACTCTCGTCCCCTTTTTAACCGAACCGTAAATCAGTGCTTGAGGTTTGGACGAAACACAATGAAAGATGATGTCGATGGTCCCATCCGGAATGGCAACGACCGACTTTTCAGCATTTTCGGAAATGACGAAACTGTAGAATTGGGCCAGTGTTCGCTGTGACGGTCGGAAGTATGAGATGTACTGTTCCGTCGCCAGTTCAAAAAAAGGCTGTTTCGGTCTATACCCGGTTTCTTGAATCATCATGATATTCCCCCTCCATGCATAACTTAAGGGATAGCAATTAATGATCCATTTCAGAGGGGATGTTTCTATAAAATTGGGGTGATGCTCAGGGTGCTAAAATTACTCATTTTTTGGGAATAATTATGATGAAGGAAGAACGCGACATGTGTAAACGATTTTGCAGGGATGCTTTTAATTAAGCAGGAGTGATACTTTTTTAGGCAGGTTGGCTTTTTCTCTCAATGAACAACTGAACGTGAGCGGATATCTATAAAGGGTTTGATGCTGTTCCGATTTTTCCAATACTATTTTTCTGGGTTCCATTTAACTGTAATGCAAATGTGCGAGGTAACAATGGTGTGAACCTCGCTAGCCCTATCCAAGCTGCAGTAGACCAAGGACGATGTCAGCAGCGGATTGTTTAAAGCATAATCTGCATCAATGGAATGGATGCAGGGTCGGCTCCGCAACGACGCGGTAAGTCACTGTTATTGGTGAAAGCAAACTTATCTGACGTTGGAGGAGCAGAAAATGAAGCTGCAAGCACACCTGGATAATGGGGTCGTGGGTTTTCCCACGGCCTTGGCAAGCACTGTCGGGCTGATTCAGGCCAGCCCAGTCATCCTCACGGCTACCATGGGCTTCGGCCTCGGTGGTTCGACCTTTGTCATGGCGGTCGTCATCGCTTTTCTGGTGATGCTCTGCCAGTCCACTACCTTTTCCGAAGCTGCGGCCGTCCTCCCGACAACCGGGTCGGTCTACGATTACATCTCATGCGGGCTCGGACGTTTCTTCGGTATCACCGGCACCATAACCGCCTATGTCCTGGTGACGGCCTTTGCCGGAACCTCAGAAGCGGTTCTCAGCGGGATCATGGCCACCGTCAACTTCGAAGTGCTGCACAGCACCCTGGAAGCGGCCGGGATGGAATGGATGGTCGGCATCGGCCTCTTTATTCTCTTTGCCTTGCTGAACATGTTCGGCATTACGGCCTTCAGTAGAGCTGAAGTCGTTCTGACCTTCGGCATGTTCAGTACCCTGCTGATTTTCGGTATCACCGGCCTGATCAAGGCGCCGCTGGTCCAACTGGACGGTTTTTTCGGCAGCTCGATGGTCGGGTCCGATCTCACTACCACGCTTTCCTTCGTCGGTATGGCGATGTTCATGTTTGTCGGGGCCGAATATGTCACCCCCCTGGCCCCTGAGCTGAAAAATTCCGCACGCAACATTCCCAAAGCGATGTATATCGGCCTCACGGCGGTCTTTGTCTGCCTGCTGGTCTACGGTGCTGCGGTCAGCCGTCAAGTCGTCAATATTGCCCTCGATGCGGAAGGA
>JBFHFM010000284.1:0-4922 GCA_041583595.1 Trichloromonas sp.
GGTAAGAATCGGATCCACTTGCACCGACCCTAGATAATCAATCCTGCGACCATCGAAAAAGGTAGCCACAATAAACGAAAGATCAGAGGTTCCCCAGTAATTACCAGGCATGGGCACGTCATCGGCAACTTCTTCGCCGAGTACGACAGTATATTCAAGACTACCTATAATATTGTTCGACTCGATGTGAAAATCCCGAGGGAAAGAAGTTAAGAAAAAGGCTCGCCGATTTTCGACCAACTCGTTACGACGGATCACCGGCGCCCCGAAATGAAAACGGATGGCCACGTCATTGCGACGCAGCAGGTTATTTTCAATCAGCATTTGACTGGAAAAAAAGCGGATACCGACCAGGTTATTTTCAAACAGGGACTGTTCAACAGATACCGTTGACTCTTGACTGTGCAAAGCACTGTCGGCTTGGGTAAATCGACAAAAGCTGAAGCTTGCCCCAGGGCTCTGCGACAGGTTAAGCCCCCCCCAACTTCCGGCCGGGGCCTGAGGATCAATGTAACGAAAGGTGATCGGCGCTTGAGCCGTCCCCTCGGCAATTAACTCGCCCTTGATGATCAATTCACTCCCGGGGAAATTAGGATGGGCCGTCAATAGATCGCGCCCGGGACTGGCCGGCAGAAAAATAACCTCGGTGCCGGGCGCCAGAATCAAACGGGAACCTTCGGCCAATACCACGTCACCGTCAAGGTAGACCTTGCCTTTCCAGTAAACCTCCCCTCGAAGAACCCCGAAAATCGAGGCCTGCGGAGAAACGCAGGCACACAAATTCAGGAGCAGGGCAACAAGGACCCACCGATACAGAATATGACAACACCTATCCACGACCCCCCCTGATAAACAGCAGGCCGGGAGGTATCTCCCGGCCTGGTAATGCGTTCTAATGCGGTGACAAAAAAGCCTTGGCCCAATCTTGTACGACCGTATCTATTTGGCAGGAGCCAGAATGGATGGGCCACCCAACGCTTCGAGTTCACGACGAATGTTATCAGAACCCTGGCCACTGGGATTGATCTGCAGGTAACGGGTCCAAACCTCACGAGCCCGGTTGACATCCTGAAGATCATAACGATAAACCACGCCGAGATTATACAGGCTCTGAAGATGGTTAGGATCCAGTTCGCTGGCTTTGAGGAAATTCTCTTCGGCCCGGTCAAACCAACCGAGACGGCGAAACATGACTCCCTGATCCGTCAGCAGATCAGAATCATTTGGATCAATTTCCAAAGCCTTATTGTAGGCTTCGATGGCTTTAACCGGTTGATTGGTATCGAAATAAGCATGGCCGAGCTGGACCCAGGCCCCACGGTTCCCGGGGTCATTAGCGACCAGTTTTTCCATCATCGCAATATCCTGCTTAAGATTAACCGTTGGTGCAGGAGTGGACGTACTCTGCACCGGCCCAGGACTTTTGCTCTCCTTGCTGACGAGAATACCGATCAAAATACCTACAATCAAGGCGACACCTATAAAAAAAAGACTCTCTTTTTTCATGCAGCGCCTCCCTTGACAGTGACCTTGGCCCCCTTGTCCTTTTTGCGTTCGTCCCAGAAAATAAGCAACGGGCTGGCGACGAAGACTGAGGAATAGGTACCGATCAGTATACCGACCAACAGGGCAAAAGCAAAGGTATGGATGACTCCCCCGCCGAACAGAAACAGGGCAGCCACCACAAGCATCGTGGTACCAGAAGTCAAAATGGTGCGGGAAAGGGTTTCATTAATGCTACGATTGATAATTTTAACCAGACCATCTTTGCCATGCTTGGCCATGTTTTCACGGATACGGTCATACACAATAATGGTATCGTTCAGCGAATAACCGATGATCGCCAGAAACGCGGCAATAACCGGCAGGTCAATTTCCATGTTGAAAAGAGAAAAAGCACCTAGCGTAATCAGTACATCGTGGACGAGGGCCAGAATAGCGCCAACAGCGAACCGGAATTCGAAACGCCAGGTCACGTAAGCGAGAATCCCGACCATGGCATAGAGAATCGCCATCAGCCCCTTTTCACGCAGATCTTTACCGACCTGGGGACCAACCATTTCGGCTCGCCGCACTTCGACAGCCCCTGTCCCATACTTGCTCTCAAGCGCGGTCGAGATCGTCTGCGAAAGCCCTTCCAGCTCGGCACTGGTATTCTGGGCTCGAATCAGGAATTCATCGGCATCTTCGCCAAACTGTTGAACGACGAGGCTCCCGAGGTCCAATCCCTGCAAGGCGTCCTTGATTTCGAGCGCTTTAGTGGTTTGGGTAAATTTAACCTGGACCAAGGTACCACCAGCGAAATCAATACCATAATTGGGTCCTCCCTTGATCAGGAGGGAGAGCAAGCCAATCACGATGAGCGCCGCTGAAAACATGACCGCGATGTTTTTTTTGCCGACGAAGTCGAGATTGATATTTGGTTTAATGAGCTCCATCGTGGTCTCCTTATATACTCAGCCGCTTGATCTGGCGACGCTCCAGGAATAAATCAAAAATCACTCGTGATACAAAGATCGCGGTAAAGAGCGAGGCCAGAATCCCCACCGAAAGGGTGACGGCAAAGCCCTTAACCGGGCCAGTCCCGAATTGAAACAGGACCAGAGCGGCAATCAGAGTGGTCACGTTCGCATCGATAATGGTCAAAAACGCCTTACCATAGCCGGCATCGATGGCGTTGCGAACCGTTTTGCCAAGTCGCAATTCTTCACGTATCCGTTCAAAAATAAGCACATTGGCGTCAACCGCCATACCGATAGTCAAAACAATACCGGCAATTCCCGGCAGGGTCAGGGTCGCCTTGAACATCGACAACATCGCCATAATAAAGAAGATGTTCAGGACTAACACGATGTTGGCAACCAGGCCGGAGAGATTGTAATAAATCGCCATGCCCAGAATAACTAAAAGGCCTCCAACGACGATCGAAACGATACCCTGATTAATCGAATCGCGTCCAAGGGACGGTCCGACGGTGCGATTTTCGAGAATTTGAACCGGCGCCGGCAATGAACCGGCCCGTAGCACGATAGCCAGGTCAGTCGCTTCCTGCTCGTTGAACGAACCACTGATCTGGGCACTGCCACCGGAGATCCGCTCGCGAATAACCGGGGCCGAATAGACGGTGTCGTCGAGGACGATCGCCATACGCTTACCGACATTGGCCGCAGTGATCTGATCGAAACGCTTGGCCCCGACCGAGTTAAAATCGATGGCGACGTAAGGTTCGTTGAAGCGGGTATCGATGCGCACCTGAGCGTCCGAGAGCAAGTCACCTGTCAGAGCTGTTTTTCCATAGACCACCAACGGACTTTCCGTCGTCTGGCCACTCTGGCGATTGACGTTTTTCTCATACAGAAGCTGGGTTCCCGAAGGAAGGATTCCCTTGACGGCATCCTCCAGGTTGACATCCTCTGCGACCATTTTGAACTCAAGGCGGGCGGTTTTTCCCAGCAGGGCAATGGCCCGCTCCGGGTCCTTGACTCCCGGGAGTTGAATCAGGATACGGTTATTGCTCTGCAATTGCAGGGTCGGTTCGCTGACACCAAATTGGTCAACCCGGTTACGCAGCGTCTCAAGAGCCTGCCGGATGGCATAATCTTTGATGCTGGCCATTTCCTGATTACTGAGACGATAATTTTTTTGAATGTAGCCGCCCGCATCAGTCAGGGTCATCGGCTCGAGATTCGGGAAATTATCCTTCATCAAAGTGTCGATCTGGGTACCCGCCTGGTCATCATAAACCGTAATTGACAGGCGCTCTCCGGGCAGACGCTCGACGCGCTTGAAAATCACATCCTGTTCATTCAGCAAGCTTTCGACCTGGTCGAGAGAGCTATCCAAGCGGCTCTCCACTGCCTTGTCCACATCCACACCGAGAACCAGATGCATACCGCCCTGAAGGTCGAGCCCCAGGTGGATCGGATCAAAAGCCCTGGTCCACCAACCGGGCAGACTGTCGGCAATAAAAGTTGGTGCCAGAGAAATCAATGAAAGAAGGAGGCAGAGCAGAATCAGCCCCCCCCGTAACTTGAGGCTTTTGGACATGGCAGAAAAAATCTCCTTTTCGGCTCACCAACGAAACGACAAAACCGTTCGTTCGATCTGGCCGGTTATAAAACAGAGGACTACTGCTCCTGCCGGGTGCTCACGACAGAGGAACGACTTACCTTGATCTTAACGCCGGTAGCCACTTCAACCATAACAACCGTATCCTGGAGCGCGGCAATTTTACCGTGCAGGCCGCCAGCGGTCACCACCTGGTCACCAACCTTGAGGCCTTCGATGAGTTGCTTGTGCTGTTTGGCCCGTTTCTGTTGAGGACGAATCAACAGAAAATAGAAAATCGCAAACATCACAACCAGCATGATCACACCTTCATAGCCGGGGTTGCCACCCTGTGCTCCAGCATTTCCAGCCATTGCATAAGCTTCAGAAACCATTGTAAATTCTCCTTGATTGGATGCAGTGCATCATTTGATAGGGGTTTGAAAACCGGCCTTATGCTCAGTTTTCTGGATCTGTCTGGCGTTTTTCGTAAAAATCTTTACAGAAAAGTTCGAATTCTCCTGCCTCGATAGCGCGACGCATCGAAGCCATCAGTTGTTGATAATAATGTAGATTGTGATGCGTATTCAACATCGATGAAAGAATTTCATTACTCTGGTACAAATGCCGCAAGTAGGCCCGGCTGTAATTCCGACAGACATAACAGGAACAATCCGGGTCGAGCGGCAGCGCATCGTCAAGATAACGGGCCTGTTTGATACTCACCTTGCCAAAGCTGGTGAAAAGAACGCCATTACGGGCGTTGCGGGTTGGCATAACACAATCGAACATATCAACCCCACGCCGGACCCCCTCGACCAGGTTCTCCGGTGTCCCCACCCCCATTACATAGCGGGGCTTATTCTTCGGCAACA
>JBFHFM010000285.1:0-4840 GCA_041583595.1 Trichloromonas sp.
AACAATTCAGCATTGGTCAGGTCTTGATAAAAAAATTCGTTGAGAGAACTCATGACCGAGCTGGCATTGGGCATGGTTTTGCCTTTGGCCTGGATGAATGTGCGGGTTTCCGCCATCATCAATGCGGCGCCTATGTTGTGCCCGGATACATCGGCAATTACCAGGTCGAGAGTGTCTTCCCCCTGGGGGAGGAAATCGTAGTAATCGCCCCCCACCTGGCGTGCGGGGACGCAAATTCCGGCCAGGCTGATGCCCTGGATGTCAGGGATGGTTCTGGGGAGCAGGCTTAACTGAATCGACTTGGCAATCTGCATTTCCCTTTCATGTTCTTTGGCGGAAATGAGTTCTGCGGTCTGGCTGGCATTGCGCCAGGCTACTCCGACCTGGCCTGCCAGGCTTTTGAACAGTTCGGTGAATTCGTTGGTGAATATCCCTTTGGCCGTCTTACTGAACGCTGAAAGGACCCCTATCGGCTGTCCCTCGATGGTGATCGGGGCGTGGGCAAAGGAAAGAATTCCTTCTCGGTGAATAACCTGAGCGGTGGTTGGCTTGTCGAGGAAATCGGTATCGTTCACCATGGTCACCGAGTTGGTCAAAAAGGTCGTTCCGATATAGGTGTCCATGTTGAGGTTTCGTTCGGATTCGCCCAGGTGGTCTGAACTCATTCCTTTTTGACTGCGGACCGTCAGGGTCATTTTACTCTCATCAAGCAGTCGAATGACACAGAGGTCGAACTTGAACTGTTGTTGCAGCAGGTCGAGGATGTTGTCGAAGATCGTCTGTACGTCAGAGCCACTGGCGGCGACTCGGGCCGCTTCATAAAGGACACTGAGTTGTTCGCGACTGTCGGTGCGACTGAGGGTCACGGTACCGAAAATATCAAAGACATCTTCCATTCGGCTACCCCGGGTTTCGAGATAGTTTTCAATTATGATGCGTGCGGGGGCAGCGCCAACTGAGCCGGCCAGGGTCCGTTCAGTGAAACGTTTCAAGTTGGGGATCTCGTACTCCGACAGGCTCCCTTTTTCATCGATTTCCCGGTCGCCAATGTATTCGGCAATGGTGGCATGGGCTTGCTTCTCACCGATGAATTTGGACATCAGGTCGACAAATTCGACGATGGTCGGAGCTTTGCTGATTCGTTTGCGAGGGGCGATTTCCATGGTTGGAGCAAGGGCGTCCACAAATTTGTCAGCTTGTTCCATTTCACTGTCTCCCGGGGTGGTGAACAGTGAAAAAGTAAGAAATGCGCCCAGATTGAAAAACATGGTCCAGAACAGGGAGTGTGTCCACATATCAAAGCCGCTTAGGCCAAAGAGCGCCAGCGGTTTTAAAAAATCGAGACCGAACATTCCTTGGGTCACAATCTCGAGGTCGATCCACCCTGAACGGGCAAAGGAGGGGAGAATCAAGGTGTAGAGCCAGACGATAAAACCGAGGACCAATCCCGTAACAGCACCTTTGAGATTGGCCCGTTTCCAATACAATCCACCGATTAGCGACGGGGCAAACTGGGTTGCGGCAAGAAAAGAAATTAAACCGATATTGACGAGCGCATAGGAATCACCAATCGCCAGATAAAAAATATAGCCGAGAAAAATAACGCCGATTATGCCGATTCGTTTGAGGTGGATCAGGACCGCTGAAATATCGTTGGTGAGAATCTTGAGTTTCAGGATGATCGGCATGATCAGGTGGTTGAGGATCATGGTTGACAGGGCCACCGCAGAGACCATGACCATTCCGGCTGAGGCTGAAAACCCACCGATGAAAACCAGCAGAGACAGCCAGGGGTGCCCGGCTCGGTGCGGAATCTCCATGACGAAATAGTCGGCGTGGGAGACATCTCCGCCATTCAGGATGAGTCCTCCCAAGGCGATAGGAATAACGAAAAGGTTCATCAGAAACATGTAGGCGGGAAAGCGCCACATGGCGCTCTTGATGTGATTTTCATCTGCATTTTCGATGACCATGATGTGAAATTGGCGTGGTAGGAACATAAACGCCATCATGGAAATAAAAATGAGCGTAAACCACATGGTGTAGGGAATATTTTCAGTGTCAAGCATGAGCAGATGCTTGCGTTCCGGAAATTCGGCGAGGAAGCGGTCGAAAATATCGGTAAAGCCGTCGAAAAGGCCATAGGTGACAAATATACCGACGGCGACGAATGCAATAAGCTTAATCAACGATTCGAGGGCGATGGCGGCGACCAGTCCTTCGTGCCGCTCTGAGGCGTCCAGATGCCGCGCTCCGAACAGGACCCCGAATAGGGCAAGAAACATGGCTACGACAAAGGCGGTATCGATGAACGGCGGAACTCCCGGAAGCATTTGCTGGATATGGGAGCTCAACGCAGACTGGGGGGCTGCAATAAGGTCAAAGGTGGTCGCAACAGCTTTCAGTTGCAGAGCGATATAGGGCATGATGCCGAGGACTGCGAAGATCGTAACGATGGCCCCGAGCAGGGGTGATTTTCCGTATCGACTTGAAATAAAGTCAGCGATACTGACAATATTGTGTTCTTTGCTGATCCGGACCATTTTTCGCAACAGGAAACACCAGCTGAAAGCGATCAGGGTTGGGCCGAGGTAGACGGGAAGAAAATCAAGGCCATTGGTCGCGGCTCGCCCGACGCTGCCGTAGAAGGTCCATGATGTCAGGTAAACGGCCAGCGACAAGGAATAGATATTGGCATTGGAGATAATACTGTTGCCTTCTTGGCGCTTTTTGTCGGCGTAATAGGCGACGGAAAAAAGGAGCCCGAAGTAGAGCAGTGAGATAATTGTGATAATTTCGACAGGAATCATTCCGGCCCTTCCTCCTGTTCAGGCTCGGATTGATCTTTGGTGTCAGTGTTAATTTTTCGAGAAAAGAGATAGACCACCAGGATAGCGGTTGGCCAGCCGAGGAAAAGGTAGAGGATTAGAAGGGGAAATCCAAGGACGGTGATGTCTTTGTTGAAAATATGTATAAACGGGAAATTGAGCATGATGACGCCAAGAATGAAGAAGATCATCCAGGCTTGTTTTAAGTGGCTTGATTGTTGTGGGCTTTGCGACACGGTTCAATCCTTAGATGTATGTCAGATTTGATGCATTCGCAAAAAGAATTGAGCGGGCTATGCAAAATTTTCGACCTACAGGACTTCCTGTCCTGCGAAGTGCCTTGTTTTATTAAGATTTGCTGCTTTTAGCACCTCTGATAGATTTAAATCTGGTGCCAAGGCAGAGTTTGTGTGGTTTAGCCCAGCTCTTTATTCTGCCTTCAATCAACCGCAGTGTCATTATTTATCTGGTCAGTTTTCAAAACTCTTATTAGCCAGGTCGCAGAGAATTATTTGAACATTATAGTTAATCTCTGCGACTGTGTCGACCATCAAGACGTTTGGTTCCTCAAGGGGAGCCTGAAATAGTCTGGTCTGCTGGTCGAGTAACTCCGGTCGTCCATCGGAAGCATCTTCGGCAGCTTCTTGTCGCAACCGGAGGCGTTTTAGAATGGTTTTGGGGTCGCAAGTCATCCAGATAATCTGAAAAACACATCTATGTTTTTTGGTGATTCTGCGAAATTGCTCTCTGTTTTGACGCGAAGCAAAGGAGGCATCGATGATAACGGTATGACCTTGGGCGAGAAGATTTTTGGCTTCTTCCAGTAGGCTCTGGTAGGTTTTTTCACTCATATTTGCCGAATAGATTCCTTGGCCGAAATCCGAATGATCCTGGGTTGTCGGTGCCATGCCGGCCAGGTGTTTGCGCCGTTCGTCTGAACGGAGCAGGGTGGCGCCCAGGAATTGGGTCAATTCCTGGGCGATTGCTGTTTTACCAACCCCCATCAGGCCGCAGGTCAGGATTAAGGCGGGGCGGCAAAGATAGCTGACAGCCAGGCTGAAGTAGTTTTGAGCGGAGCTGTGTGCCGGTTTTTGCTCTGCGGGGGCGGCCGAGATGTCACGGGTCAGAAAAGAGAGAACTTTGCCGCGCACCCAGGCCCGGTAAATTTTATAAAATGGCAACAGGGTTGGCAGGTCTGGATCGGGCCCTGTCGTTTCAATGTACGAGGCCAGAAGCCCTTCCGCCAGATCTCGCCGGTTGCGATAGTCGAGATCCATGAGCAGAAAAGCAAGGTCTGCGACCCGGTCACCGACTCTGAATCGCTCGTTGAATTCGATGCAGTCGTAGATACAGATCGGATCGGTCAGGCAGATATGTTCGGCGTGCAGATCGCCGTGGCCGTCAAGGACGAATCCAGCACTTTGGCGATGTTGAAGTAGGGTGGTCTTTTTTTTCAAAAAATGGGCAATATAGTCGGCCATGAGGGATTGGGCGCATGGTGGCAGGGTATCACCGACAAAGGGGGCGGTTTGTCTGAGGTTTTCTTCCCAGTTCAGGGTTACTATTTCGACATGTGTACGTCCGCTGGCTTGCAGACGGGATTCGGATTGCATGTGAAGTCTTCCGATGTGGCGTCCCAGTCTTTTCATTTGCTCGCGGAGGGTTGGTTCCTTAGCCTCAATCAGGACATCAAGCATACGCTCTTGTGGCAGGCGCTTCATGCGTACAGCATAGTCGATAAGGTCTCCTTTTAACCCGGTTCCTGCGTGGCAGTTATTTCCCTGGCATCTGATTTCGACAATATCCAGATACGTGTCGGGACAGAATCGCCTGTTGAGGCGCAGTTCTTCCTGGCAGTAGAACCGGCGACGGTCCGGGGAGGTGAAGTTAAGAAAGCCCAGATCGATGTTTTTTTTTATTTTATAAACATGTTGCGCAGTAAAGTAGAGTCGGGAAATGTGGGTTTCCCTGAAGGTGACAGGCCCTGCCTCCCCGGGGTAAGTCTTGATGTT
>JBFHFM010000286.1:0-4831 GCA_041583595.1 Trichloromonas sp.
ACCAGTCCGATGAGGAACAAACTGGTTCTTCTTACTTCTGATTATTTTCCATATCTTTCAGTTGGAGCCGGACGCGGCCTGAATAATATCACCGATTGTTTTGTCAAGAATGGCCGTCTTTACGCTTGTGCCGGGGCGGGGCATGATGATCCCCGGGGGCATATTGTGATGCTTAATGGGGCGTTTCTGCCGGATGGCAAAATTTACTTTTCCGGATTCGAAGGGGCCGAATCATTTCTTCCGCGCAAGATCGCCATCGGTGCGACGGGTAATATGTATGTCGCCGGCCTGTCTGGTGTTGGGGTGGTGGTACTGGATCCGTCGGGTAACTACTTACGCACCCTGGATCCGCACGACGAGGTGCTGGGGGTTTCCGAGCAGGTGGCGATCACGTCCATGGCGGTCGGTGCCAATGGCCATCTCTATTTTCTCAGTGAGGGAATGGGGCGAATTTACGTATATGATCGAAATGAAAAATTTCTCTACAAGTTCGGCCAGAAGGGGGGGGAAGCCGGGAAATTGGCGCGACCTCGTGGGATTGCGGTTGATGATCGTAACCACCGGGTTTATGTGGTCGATTACCAGCGCCACACCGTCTCTGCTTTTTCGTTATCTGGTGATTTTCTTTTTGAATTCGGCGGTAATGGTGAGGGACGAGGCTGGTTGAATTATCCCAGTGATATCTGTCTGGACGGTTTTGGTCGTTTGTTGGTTGCGGATACCTTTAATCATCGAGTGCAGGTTTTTGAGTTAGTGGCAGGTAAAGATGTGCCCGCGCCGAAGGTTTCCTTGCCGGCGGTTGCTGCCGAGGAGTCAATTCGGGTTGAAGAGGTTGTCGAGACGCCACCTCCCGTGGTTCCTGAACGCAGTTTCCCTGTTGTGGCAGGAGAGGCGCCAAAAAGTGAATATGTGCTGCAGGTGGCTTTTGCTCGGGAACCCGAGGATGCTCGGTTGCTTTTGGAAAGGCTTTCGGCTAAGGAGTATGCCGTATTTATATATGAAGTTGACCGGGGCGATAAAGGCGTCTGGTACAAAGTTTTAATTGGTCCTTTTGACGACCAGATAACTGCAACGGCGGTAGCTGAGCGGTTAAAGACCGAAGAACATCTCACGGCGATCGTAAAGAAGCGATGATTGAGGGTCGGTCGCGATGAACGCGATCGGTAAGTATCGCCAATCAACGAGAAGTGAACAAATGAACAAGTTGATGTTTTTTATAATGCTGGCTACGGTTGCGCTTTCGGCTGGACCTGCGTGTTTAACGCAGGTGTGGGCGGATAGTGTCCTGGTTTACCTGACTGCTGAGGATTGTGCTAAATGTCATGTCCTCGAACTCAGGGAAATTGAAAGCCGCGGTGAAAAACACAAAACGGCAGTCACTTGTCTCGACTGTCATCTTGAACATCCCCCTCGTGGTTCTCAGGCCATTCCTGAATGCTCCTTGTGTCATCCAAAAACAGACAATGTTCATTTTGCCGTTGAAAATTGTCTGGGCTGTCATCCGGCGCACCACCCTCTGGATATCGAATTTTCAGGAGCAGGACGCGTTTATGAGGCCTGTGCCTCTTGTCACCCCCACCAGGAACGGCAACTTGAGGACTATCCGAGCAGTCATTCGCTGCTAGATTGCAAGGAATGTCATCAGCAGCATGGAACCTTTTTCAAGTGCATGGAATGTCATGAGCCTCATATCCCTGAAATGGTTTACGAGGATTGTCTTGGCTGTCATCAACCGCACAGGCCGCTGAAGGTTGCCTATGACGGGTTTGTGCCATCGCGCTTTTGTTCAGGCTGCCATGCTGTTGAGTTTGCTGAACTGGAACAGAATACCAGTAGGCATCATGACCTGCTTTGCGTTTATTGTCACAAGGATCAGCATAAACGTGTGCCGCAGTGTGTGACCTGTCATCGGTTGCCGCATAATCCAATGATTCATGAAAAATTTCCGGTCTGCAACGACTGTCATGGTGGACCGCATTCTTTGCAGCGATAGATTCTTCTCATTCAGAATCTATGGCCGTTTTCGAATGGACGCAATCTATTCCCGCTGATTGATGGTGCGGATGTTGTGAAACTGGAGTGGTTTTGAGTGTGTTGCTGTGATATTTCGGCGTTGTACGGGCCGGATTGAGGTTCGAATGTGATGCAGATTCAGGGTGGTAACTTGGGCGTTTTGCTTAGGCTAACGATAGCGTCGGGGCTTTTGGCTTTGATGCTGGCGTGCCCTGATGTCTGCTGCGCGGAGCCCTTTTCACTGACCGGTAACTGGAACTACAGTGAAAGCGGGGGGGATGTTGTCGAGAATGAAGACAGTTTAACCCAATCGTATAATTTGAATTTTGTCAAGCAGTTGAGCGCGGGAATGAACCTGTCGGCCTCCAGCCGCTACAACGAAAACCAGCTGTCTTCTGGCAATGACAGCAGTTCGGTCAACCCCTCGGCGTCATTTGACTTGCGTAACGACCTCTTTTCCTTGAATCTTAGCGGATCAGAAAGCCGGCTCGATACCGATAATTCACCGTCTTATATCAACAAAACCTGGGGGGCCAATTTTTACAGCCAACTGGAAAGATGGCCGAGTCTGCGGCTTTCCTACAACCAAAGTGTCAGCAGGGATGACCAAAGCATTCATGACCTGAATACCGAGTCGTCTGATCTGGGGGCCAGTATCGAATATGGTCTGGGGAGCTTCGATCTGCTCTACGATTTCAGCAGCGGAACTTCGGATGACCTGGTCTCTGATACCACCAGCGATACTCTGAACCACTATGCCCAGCTGAAATACAGCGAGAATTTTTTCCGCAACCGTTTGTCGGTTGCCGCAAGTCAGCAATATTCTTCCAATGAAACTGAGACCGATACGGCGGTGGGGTCGGATGGGATATTTGAGCAGCCTGTAACGATCCTGGCGGGCTTGTCCTCTATAGACAGCAGTCCTCTCCTCGGGACCTTAGACGATACTCCGCTGTTGGTTGACGGTAACACGCAGGTTGCGTCCGGGGTTTTGGTTGACCAGAGTAGCGATGTTCAGAACGTCGGTATCCAGGTGAACTTCCAGCTCGTCAGTCGACTGACGATCTATTTCGATCAGGAGATTGGATCCTTTGATCAGGCCAAGCTGAGTTGGGAGCTGTATCAGAGTGCCAATAACAGCAACTGGACCAAAGTCAACCAGACCCTGACGGTGACCTCGACTCTGGTGGCTTTGCGCACCAAGGTGACGATTGATGTTCCGGTACAGGTGATGGCTCGTTATCTCAAGGTGGTGATTCGGGCCAGCACTGATTTATTGGACCCGGTTTCCATTACCGAAATAGAGGCCGGTGAGTTGGGCACCACCGACGCCAGCCGGGTGATCACCCAAAGCAAGTTTGTCAGCCATCAGACTCAGCTTAGTGTCAGCTACCGGCCCGCTCCGGGGTGGGCTATGGGGTACAGCATGCGCCGGGTTCTGAACTTGCCGGATTCCAGTCTCGATAATACCCAGATCACTCATTCGGTGAATGCGTCCTATTCGCCCAATCGATATTTTTCGATGGCGCTGGGGGCCAGTGACAGTAGCGATGAGACGGAAGGGGAGGATACAATCCGATCCCGGTCCTATTCCCTGGCGTTAAATTCGTCGCCTTTGCCTACCCTTGATTTCTCTCTGGGGTATACCCGGACTCACAGCTACGAAGGCGGTGATGAAACGGACCAGAGTGACCAGATTAACGGTACGGTGACGGCTGAAATTTATCCTGATTTGACGGTTGGCTTTTCGCCTTCCTGGACATATAGTCGGGCTCTCGACACGGGGGCGAAAACGACCACTTACGGATGTACCCTGACCAGTAATGTCAGGCTGACTCCTCGCTTGAACGTGACGGCCCACTGGAATTACTCCAACTCCACTGTTAATTCAGGCGATGCCGAAAGTGAGGAGGAGGAGGGTACCTCGAAACAGTATGGCGTGAGCCTGAGTTATCGACCATCGGATGTGCTGCTGGTCAGCAGCAGCCTGAGCCGGGATGAGGATGCAGACAGTACCTCGCTGTCGGGAAGTTTGGCCTGGCTTTTTACCCGGAGTGTTCAGGCTAACGCCGGTGCATCTTTCGACCTGAGTGAAGGGGATTCGGAGCAGTACGATGCCTCGGTTAACTGGTCGCTCAGCCGTAACCTGTCGCTGCAGGGCTCCGGTGGTTATCAGGTCGATATTGCGGGAGATACCTGGAACCTGGGAACCAGTTTAAATGCTAATTATTGATGCTTTCGCGAACAGTTTTTAGAGGGCTAAGCAGAAAATAGGAGAGGTGATCAACGTGCGAAAATATATTTTATTGCTGATGATGGTATCCGTTCTCTGTGGCTGCTCGACTCCCCGTCACTATGTGGCCGAAGCTATGGGGCTCGGTTACGTCAAGCGTATCGTCGTGCTACCGTTCGAGAATAATACGGATACCAAGTTTGCCGAAGAGCGTTTTCGTGATGTGGTAACGACTGAAATTCTCAGCCGGGGTCTTTTCGATATTGTTGAAAAGGGGGAGGCTCAGCGTTTTTTACGA
This sequence comes from Trichloromonas sp., assembly GCA_041583595.1. Classification (GTDB taxonomy): domain Bacteria; phylum Desulfobacterota; class Desulfuromonadia; order Desulfuromonadales; family Trichloromonadaceae; genus Trichloromonas. The sequence goes on from JBFHFM010000286.1 coordinate 4,545, forward strand.
GAAGAATTGGTACGTAAGGAGCAGGAAACCCTTGATCTGGTTACCGCCCAACGCTTAGGGCAGGAACTGAATGTGGAAGCCTACCTCGCAGGCGCTGTTGGAGAGTTTTCTGAAAAACAGAACGGTTCTTACAGTTATCCACTGGTGTCGGTCACCTTGCGCCTGGTTGATGTCAAGACCGGTCAGATCGTCTGGCAGGCGAGCGACAGCGAAACCGGCTATCGTACGGTTGATCGCTTGTTTGGTTTTGTTAGTGAAGATATTAACAAGGTCAGCTTCCGCTTGGC
>JBFHFM010000287.1:0-4827 GCA_041583595.1 Trichloromonas sp.
GCAATCAAGGTGGAGGCTGAGCCCAGATCATCCAAGAGTTTGGCCTGGTCAGAAATACGCAAGTGCGAATCTACCACCACCCGCAAAGGATTACGCCCCCCTTCAGGGAGACGGGTGGTTAATTGTGGATCGTCATGCAGAACGGTACCGACACCCACCAATATAGCGTCGACCCGGTCGCGCAACCGGTGCACATATTGGCGACTAGCAGGGCCGGAAATCCACCGGGAATCACCGGTCGCCGTGGCTGTCTTGCCATCGAGGGTCACCGCCGTTTTAAGCGTCACAAAAGGCCGACCGCAGGTAATATGTTTCGCAAAAGGTGCAATTAGCCGTAAACATTCCACTTCGAGAAGACCGACCTGCACCTCGATACCGGCTGCGCGCAACCGCGCAATCCCCCTCCCGCAGACCTGCGGGTTAGGATCACCAGTGCCGACAAAGACCCGGGCGATTCCGGCGGCAATCACCGCGTCGGCACAGGGACCGGTGCGCCCCTGATGACTGCAAGGTTCGAGGGTCACATAGAGATCCGCCCCCTTAGCCTGATCACCAGCCTGACGGAGCGCAAAAATTTCAGCATGGGGCTGCCCCGCCGCGGGATGATAACCTTCACCGACCACCCGGCCGTCAGCAACGATAACCGCACCGACCGCCGGATTGGGCCGAGTCCGCCCCTCCCCTTTGCGGGCCTGAGCCAGTGCACGAACCATATATTCGGCGGATGAAAGCATGACGTCCTCGATAAATCAAAAACCCGGGAAATACTGTATGGAATTAATCGTTGGAAGAAGAGTTACAACGGGGATTTTCCGCCACCCTTGGCCAGGATATCGGTTAATTCGGACATAAACTCATTAATGTCTCGAAACTGCCGATAAACCGAAGCGAAGCGCACGTAAGCCACTTCATCCAGGCCATGAAGAGCATTCATTACAGATTCTCCAATCCGACTCGATTCGATTTCTTTTTCGCCACATTCCTGCAACGAAAGCTCAAGTCGATCCACCTCTTTCTCAATGGTGGCAATGGAAATCGGCCGCTTTTCACAGGCCCGCTGCATACCGGCAATGATCTTGGTGCGATCAAATGCTTCGCGACGACCATCTTTCTTGATCACCAGGGGCAGGGTTTCCTCAACCCGTTCATAGGTTGTAAATCGTTTCTCACAGGAGATGCATTCTCGTCTGCGCCGGATATTATTCCCTTCACGACCGAGCCTGGAATCAACCACCTTGGTGTCGTGGTAGGCACAAAACGGACATTTCATCCCTAATCTCCTTCGGCCGATGATGAGACCTGACTGAATTCCAATACCTCAACCCCGGATTCAGCCAGCATTTCCATGGATAGCATGTCCGGATAGCCCTCCTGGTAAATGATCTTCTTAATGCCCGCATTGATCAACATTTTGGAGCAAATGATACAGGGCGAGTTGGTGCAGTAAAGAGTGGCGCCAGCAATATTAATACCGTGCTTGGCCGCCTGGATGATGGCGTTCTGTTCGGCATGCAAACCCCGGCAAAGTTCGTGACGTTCACCGGAGGGGACCTTGAGCTGCTGGCGCAGACATCCTGCCTGATCGCAATGGCTGATACCCGAGGGCGTACCATTATAACCAGTAGCCAGGATATTTTTACCCTTGACCATCACGGCGCCCACCTGGCGACGCAGACACGAGGAGCGTCTGGCAACCAGATGGGCAATTTCCATGAAATAGTCTTCCCAAGACGGCCGATCCATTTAAACCAATCGATGAGCGTAGAGAGGAAATTTCTTACAGAGTTCCTTGACCTCACCGCGAATAGCAGCGAGTTCAGCTTCGTTGTCGACGTTCTTCAGGGCCCGATTGATCCAGCCGGCGACGATTTCCATTTCTGCCTCTTTCAAACCACGCGTAGTGGTCGCCGGAGTACCGATACGGAAACCGCTGGTAACAAATGGCGAACGGGTATCGAAGGGGACGGCGTTCTTGTTCACCGTAATCCCGGCAGCCTCGAGAGTCGCTTCGGCCACCTTACCGGTAATTTCGGTACCGGTGAGGTCAACCAGCATCAGATGGTTATCGGTACCGCCGGACACAAGGTTGAAGCCATGCTTGACAAGCGCTTGGGCGAGAGCACTGGCGTTTTTGACGATCTGGGCAGCGTAAGCCTTGAACTCGGGAGTCAGGGCTTCCTTGAATGCCACCGCCTTCGCCGCGATAACATGCATCAGCGGCCCACCCTGGATACCAGGAAAAATGTTGCTATTGATCTTTTTCGCAAATTCTTCACGACAGAGGATCATGCCACCGCGAGGGCCACGCAGAGTCTTGTGAGTCGTTGTGGTAACAAACTCGGCGTAAGGCACCGGATTGGGGTGCAGTCCCGCGGCCACAAGACCGGCGATGTGCGCCATGTCAACCATGACCATTGCACCAACTTTATCAGCAATCCGGCGGAAGGCTTCAAAGTCGATAGTGCGCGAATAGGCGCTGGCGCCAACCACGATCAATTTCGGCTTATGCTCGACGGCCAGCCGTTCAACTTCTGCATAATCGATGGTGCCCGTTTCCTGCTTAACCCCGTAAGAGACGACATTGAACAGTTTACCGGAAAAGTTAACCGGAGAGCCGTGGGTCAGATGGCCACCATGGGCGAGGTTCATCCCGAGAATTGTATCGCCCGGCTCGCAAGTAGCGAAATAAACAGCCATGTTGGCCTGTGAACCGGAGTGGGGCTGCACATTGACATGCTCGGCACCAAAAAGCTCTTTGGCCCGATCGATGGCCAGTTGTTCGGCAACGTCGACAAATTCACAGCCGCCGTAATAACGTTTGGAAGGATATCCCTCCGCATATTTATTAGTCAGGACCGACCCCTGAACCTCCAGGACTCGCTCACTGACGAAGTTTTCAGAAGCGATGAATTCGAGGCTGTATTCTTGCCGTTCGGTTTCATGACGAATCGTAGCGGCAATTTCCGGATCAAACTGGGCGAGCATTTCGGACATGGTGTTCAAACCTCCGCTGCGATTTCATATCGCAGCCAAATTTGATAGTAGATGAAAAACGAATGGGCAGGCCGGAAGCCTGCCCATTCGACTTAAAGCCGCAGTGTTACCCTTTTCGTACCTCATCCTCGATCTGGGATATCTTATCGAGCCGACGCTGGTGACGATCACCTTCGAAAACCGCATCGAGCCAGACACCGACGAGATTACAGGCATTCTCAACTGAGGTTACCCGACCTCCCATCACCAGGATATTTGCATTGTTGTGTTCCTTGGCCATCTGCGCAGTAAAAGGGTCATTGACCAGCGCCGCCCTGACTCGGGGAAACTTGTTCGCCACGATCGACATACCGATACCGGTGCCGCAGATCAGGATGCCTTTTTCGGCCTCGCCAGCGGAAACCGCACGAGCGACCTTTTCGCCAAAATCGGGGTAGTCAACAGAATCCCCGTTGTCTGTCCCCAGATCGCGCACATCCAGGTTACGGGTTGCGAGATACTTGCAGATGGCCGCTTTAAGCTCCAGGCCGCCGTGATCACTGGCAACAACAATCATTATTCACAAACCTTTTTAAAAATCAGCGTGCCGTTGGTGCCGCCAAAACCTAGAGAGTTGGACAACGCAACATTCACTTTCGCCTGACGACCTTGATTGGGTACATAATCGAGATCGCACTCGGGATCGGGTTCATGATAGTTAATGGTCGGCGGCACTTCACCACGATCAATAGCCAGCAATGAGTAAACAGCCTCGATGCCGCCAGCGGCGCCTAGAGGATGCCCGGTCATGCTCTTGGTCGAACTGACCATCAATTTTTTAGCGTGGTCGCCAAAAACACTCTTGATCGCCAGGGTTTCATACAAATCGTTGAAGTGAGTCGAAGTGCCATGGGCATTGATATAATCGACATCCTCGGGATTAAGCCCGGCATTTTTCAGCGCCATTTTCATGCAACGAGCGGCACCTTCGCCATCCGGCCCTGGGGAGGTAATGTGATGAGCATCACCGGTGAGACCATAACCGGCCACCTCGGCATAAATCTTGGCCCCGCGGGCTTTTGCTGATTCGTATTCCTCAAGAATCACAATTCCCGCACCTTCGGCCATGACGAAACCATCCCTGTTCTTTTCAAAAGGACGGCTGGCCGTGGTCGGATCATCATTACGGGTAGACAATGCCTTCATCACATTGAAACCGGCAATCGCGAGAGGCGTGATGGTCGCTTCGGTACCTCCGGCGATCATGGCATCGGCATCGCCGCGCTTGATCATATGATAGGCATCACCAATCGAATGTGTTCCAGTTGCGCAGGCGGTAACCGTAGAGATATTGGGTCCCTTTGCTCCAAACCGGATGGAAATATGCCCAGGTGCCAGATTGATAATCAGCATCGGAATAAAGAAAGGAGAAACCTTCTTATACCCACCAGTATTCAGCGCATCATGGTATTTTTCAATCGCCGGCAAGCCACCCAACCCGGCACCAACCACCACGCCGACACGATCAGCATTTTCATCGGTGATTTTCAAACCTGAATCTTGCATCGCCATTTCGGAAGCCGCCAACGCGTACTGGATGAAGGGATCCATTTTTTTGACTTCTTTTTTTTCGATGAAATCTTCCGGATTGAAATCTTTAACCTCACCGGCAATCTGACTCGGGAGATCCGACGCATCAAAGCGCGTGATACGATCAATCCCGGACTTTCCCGCCATCAAGGCAGACCAGTTTTTTTCGGTACCGGTGCCCAGGGCGGAAACAACGCCGACACCTGTCACGACGACTCTACGCATGGTTTTTCTCCTCCATTAAGCCAGCGAGAAACTGCTGCA
>JBFHFM010000288.1:0-4805 GCA_041583595.1 Trichloromonas sp.
CTCGACAGGTTGTGTGCCGAGCTTGACTCATTTTTAAGATGGGTCCGGGGTTTTGACGCGAAAAACTTCCCCTTGAATGTCATATCGCGTAAGGAGGCGATAAAAAGTACGCCGGGGGATGCCTGCTTTTCGGGCAGCCATCGATACGTTGCCTCCGGTTTCCTGCAGGTACCGTTTGATCAGACTTTTTTCAACCTGGTTGAGATGTTTATCCCGCTGGCTGCGGAAATTGTTTTCGTTGGCAGGTGTGGCATCCCCCGGGTTTTGCAGGATGAGTTCACTGAAAACTACCGGCAGGTTTTCGAGGCGGATGATGCTGTCCTGGGTGAGTACTGCGGCCCGTTCAATGATGTTCTGCAGTTCCCTGATGTTACCGGGCCATCCGTATTGCAGCATGGCTTTGATGGCACGATCGTCGATGCCGACAATCGTTTTGTTGACTCTTTTGCTGGCTCGACCGAGAAACATGTGCACCAGTTCTTTAAGTGAATCCAGGCGGCTGCGCAAAGGAGGCATCGTGATGGTGAAGACATTGAGGCGGTAGAAGAGGTCTTCGCGGAACCAGCCTTCCTTGACTCCCGTTTCCAGGTTCTTGTTGGTAGCGGCGATTAGGCGGACATCGACCTTGACCGGGGACGTCCCGCCAACCGGCTTGATTTCTCCGTTGTCGATCACCCGTAGCAGTTCGGCCTGCAGTTTGGGGGTGATGTCGCCGATTTCGTCGAGAAAGATGGTGCCACCGCAGGCTGCTTCGAAGAGCCCTTTCTTGTCGCTGATGGCACCGGTGAAGGCTCCTTTTTTGTGTCCGAACAGTTCGCTTTCGAGGAGGCTGTCGGTAAGGGTCGTACAGTTGACAGTAACCAGTGGCTTGTCGGAACGTTGACTTTTCTGGTGAATGGCACGGGCTGTGAGTTCTTTGCCGGTGCCGCTTTCACCTCGAATTAATACGGTGGTTGCAGTTGGTCCAACCTGGCCAATCAGATTGAGAACGTCAAGGGTACGGGGGTCACGGCCGACGATTTCAGTATCGCCGTATTCCTGTTCCAGGGCTCTTTGTGCCAGTTCGTATTTTTGTGACAGGCTGACGTGGTCTTCTTCGAGACGCTTGAGGGAGTGGGGCAGGCACATGTCGTTTTCGGCCAGGCCCTGGAATACCGCCACGGCGTGTTCGCGGCAGGTGTTGTAACCGCAGGCGCCGCAGTTGAGCTCGTCCCGTTCGACAAATTTGTTGGTCGACTGCAGGATGTGTTGGATACTCTGTCCGCTTGGGGATTCGAGTCGATGGTATTTATTGGTGAATGTGCGGGTGAACTGCGGAAGGTTCTGTTCGTTCTGGTAGTGAGCCGCAGTGGCGTAGGGGATGTCTTTATTCTGGTAATATTTGTGGATCAATGTGCGTTTAGAAAAGGTGGTCAAGCGGTTGTTTTTGCCGGGGCCACCGACACAACCGCCATTGCAGAAGCGAATATCGACCAGGCGGGGCGTGATGCGTCCGGAGGCCAGGTCGCGGATGATTTCCATGGCATTTTCTTCCCCTTCGGTCGCCAGAAAATCGGGATTGAAGAAATCGTTCTGAATGCCGAAGGCCTGGAAGGGGCCGCCTGAAACGGCGAACAATCGACCGCGCTGAGGCGGTCGGCCGTCGAAAGGTGTCTCCGGGAGGCGATGGAGGTCGATGGAACGCTCGCGGAACATCTGGTTTAATTCCCGGTAGGTCAGTACCGTATCAATGGAATCGGAAACGGGGTCGGCTTCGATCTCGAATTTGCCGGCAATGCACGAGCTGATATAGATGACTCTTGTGTTATTGCCCATGCGGGATTTGATGAAGCGGCCGATGGCGACCATTGGTGAGACGACCTGCATGAGATTTTTCAGCAGGTGTGGATAGTGTCGTTCGATCAGGTCGACGATGGTTGGACAGTGGGTAGTGATCAGTGGAAATTCCATCGGCGCGTCAACTATACGTCGGTAGGGGTCGTGTAAAAGCTCCACCCCGCTCGCGCCTTCGTGGACCTCGCAGAAGCCGAGGCGTTTGAGTCCGGTTACCAGCTGTCCTGGTCGAATATCATGAAAAAATGCCGGGAACGAGCAGCCGAGCACAGCGACAACTTGATCATGGCTGTTGATTAAGCGTTGGGTTTCTCCTATACATCCGGTGATGATCTTGGCCTGCTGGGAGCAGACTTTGACACATTTGCCACAGCCGATGCATCGCTCATGAATGACTTCGGCCCAATCCTCCTTTACCTTGATCGCCTTGACCGGGCAATTGCGAACGCACGAGTAACACTTGCGGCAGCGTTCTTCTACTGTTTTGATCGGTCCCATGACGGCTCCGGAAAAAGGATTAATGACAACGTGAGCACGTTGATTGTGTCAGATGTGGCACGCCTCTGTCAATGGTTAAGGTCGCGTGGGAGCCGGAGCGGGCCATGCCCGCGAAGATGACGGCTTATTTTTAATCAGCAGTGTCCGGTTAGCAAATTGCTTGGTCTTAAATAGTCCCCTCTCCTCTTGTGGGGGAGGGTTAGGGAGGGGGGAAGGTGTCGTGGCGAGGCAAATTTCAGGACCTCACCCTCCCCCCAACCCTCTCCCATAAAGGGAGGGGGAGCACTGCAAGTATCTAACCGGACATCACTGATTTTTAATGGGTGTTTCAGAACGTACGGAATTTACCGACTTCTTCGCTGAAGTGGCAGGCGCTCAGGTGGCCGTTGCCGATGTCTATCAGGGGCGGCCGCTGGTTGTTGCAGATGTCCCGGGCGTAGGGGCAACGGGGATGAAAATGGCAGCCGGATGGCGGGTTGAGGGCCGAGGGGACTTCACCTTTGAGGGGGGTGCGGATCCGTTTTCTGGACGGGTCGGGGATCGGGACGGCGTTGAGCAGGGCCTCGCTGTAGGGGTGACGAGGGGACCGGTAGAGTTCCACGGCGTCTGAAAGTTCCACGATTCGGCCCAGGTACATGACGGCAACCCGGTCGCTGATGTGTTCGATCACCGACAGATCGTGGGCGATGAAAAGGTAGGTCAGGCCGAAGTCTTTTTGGATGTCCTGCAGCAGGTTGACCACCTGGGCCTGAATCGACAGGTCGAGGGCCGACACTGGCTCGTCAGCAATGATCAGGCTCGGTCGTACCGCCAGGGCGCGGGCAATGCCGATGCGCTGCCGCTGACCTCCGGAAAATTCATGGGGGTAGCGATAGTAGTGCTCTTCGGTGAGCCCGACCGTCCCCATGAGCCGGATGACTTCGTCTTTTAGTTGGTTGCCGCTGGCCAGACCGTGAATTTGCAAGGGTTCGCCGATGATAGCGCCAACGTTCATCCGTGGATTCAGCGATGAATAAGGGTCTTGAAAAATCATCTGGATTTCACGGCGCAAGGGGCGCATCTGCCGTTGCGACAGTTGCAGTACATCCTGCCCCTGGAAAAGCACCTGACCGGAGTCGGCTTCGAGCAGGCGCAGGATCAGGCGGCCGGTGGTCGATTTGCCACAGCCTGATTCGCCGACCAGTCCGAGGGTTTCTCCTTTGCGCAGGTTGAAGGAGACCTGGTCGACCGCCAGCAAGCGACGTTTGACTGTGCCGAGGCTGCCGCTGTTGCTTTGAAAGGATTTGCATAGATCGCGGACTTCGAGCAGGTGTTCCATCAGGCCTCCCATTGACGGACCAGGTGCCCCGGTGCGACTTGTTGCAGGCGGGGCAGCGTGCCCTGACGAGGAGCGAAGGGTTCGGCACACTGGTCAAGGAAGGAAAGGGAGTTGCTGCCCCCCTGGCCCGTACCGGCAACGGTTTCGAGGCGGGTGCGCTTTTCTCCCAGTTTGGGTATGCACGCTTGCAGGCCTCGGGTATAGGGATGGACCGGGTGGGCGAAAATTTCCTGGACCGGTGCGTACTCCATGATCAGGCCGTTGTACATGATGGCTACGTGATCGGCGTTTTCGGCCACGACTCCTAGATCGTGGGTGATCAGCAGAGTGGCCATGCCGCGATCGGCCTGTAATTGCTGCAGCAGGTCCATGATCTGAGCCTGAATGGTGACGTCGAGGGCGGTGGTCGGTTCGTCGGCGATCAGCAGGCGCGGATCGCAGGCCAGCGCCATAGCGATGACCACGCGCTGGCGCATGCCACCGGAGAGCTGGTGGGGATATTCGTGTACGCGTTGTTGCGGAGAGGGGATGCCAACCTGGTGCAACAGGTCAGCAGCGGCTTCCATTGCCTGGGCCGGGGAAAGGCCCTTGTGCAGGCGTAGCACCTCGGCGATCTGTTCGCCGATGCGTAGTACCGGGTTGAGGGAGGTCATCGGCTCCTGGAAGACCATGGCGATCTGGTTACCGCGGATGCGGCGCATTTCTTCTTCGGGGATGTGCAGCAGGTCGTTGTCGGCGAAGAAGATCTGGCCGTCGACGATCCGTCCCGGCTCGGGGACAAGCCGCAGCAGGGAGAGGGCCGTCATCGACTTTCCGCACCCTGACTCTCCGACCAGGGCCAGGGTTTCTCCGGCATTGATGGTAAAGTCGATCCCGCGCACGGCCTTCACCAGACCGCTGGAGGGGAAGAAGTAGGTCATCAGGTTGCGGACATCGAGCAGGGGGGGCATAGGAAGGTTCCGTGGCCGATGGGCCCATGTAGATTAAGGGGGATGTCAAGGTGCCGCCAAGGTCTTCACTTTACATCGAAAGGAGTGGGTGGTCAAGTTTGGTCGAGGCGAGAGAGTGGTTGACATCAGCTTTGGGATCGGGCGAAAATCCTTGGACTTCAAGGGACTATTTTCTTGTTGTTGCGATTAACTTTCGATGACTGGAC
>JBFHFM010000289.1:0-4780 GCA_041583595.1 Trichloromonas sp.
CGTATGGCCGCAATCGCGGTTTCGACCACCGGGGTCGGTGTGGGGAAGTCCGGTTCGCCGAGACAGAGGTAAATAATCTCCCGTCCGGCCGCTTCAAGCACTTTGGCCTGTTCCATGATTTCCATGGCCAGGAAAGGAGACACCTCAAGAGATCGGCGGGAAAGGGGTATTTTCACAGGCATTCTCCCAAAAAAATAACTTCAGGCTGAAGGAACTCCCCCCTGCCCGTTAGCAAAGGCGTCAGCTTAACGACCACTGAGAGAGATTTCAACTTTTTTCCCAACGGACAGGTTTTCCTGCCACCGGCGATCATGTATGCTGGTTCAAACGCCTCGAAAGGATTGCCCATCATGAATAGTTTCGACAAACGACTGGCGCTGACCCTGCTGCTTCTGCTGGTGCCTGCCATCGCTCTCAGCGCTCCCATGACGGGGGAAGACCTTTTCAAATCCCTGGGTTGCCGTGGATGCCATCTGGCCGGCGGCAGCGGAGGCAGCCTCGCCCCTCCCCTCGACGGCCTCGGCAAACGGCTTTCTGTCGAACAGATTCGCCAGGTCCTGACCGTGCGCCGCGAAGCTTCGATCATGCCATCCTACGGCTACCTGACCGAACCGGAACTCGCCACACTGCAAGACTACCTGCAGTCACTGTAACTGCAGCCGTCATTGATAAACAACAAACGCTATGCTAAATTGCCGATCGATTAAATCCCCATCGACAAAGGATCATTTCATGACTCAGAGGGTGATCGAAATAACCTCACCATTTTTTATTCCCCGGCAGCGCCTTGAAGATGGCGCAAGTCTGAAAGACTTGTTCGAAAAAGACCAGCCGCTGGCCCTCGAAATCGGCTGCGGCATCGGCGATTTTATTATCCAATTGGCCGCACAACAACCAGAAATCAATTTTCTGGCCATCGACATTTATAATAAGGGCTGCTACAAAACCTGCAACCGAATCGAGGCGGCCGGGCTGACCAACGTGCGGGTCATGCGCATCGAGGCTAAATACCTGCTGACCCATTTTTTCGATCCCGACAGCCTGACGGCGGTCTATATCAACTGCCCGGATCCCTGGCCGAAAAAGCGGCACCGCAGCCGGCGCCTGGTCAACCCCGATTTCGCCCAGACGCTGCTATACTACCTGAAACCAGGCGGCGACTTTTATTTCAGTACCGATTTCGACGATTACGGCGAATCGGTCGCCGAGTTCATGCCGACCGTCGAAGGCTATATCAACGCCCTGGAAACCGGATTCGCCCGCAGCCTGCCAGGCTACCCGATCTCTAAATACATGCGCCGGTTTTTAGAAAAAGGCCAGGAAATCTATTTTATCCACCACCGCAAGGCTGCCCAGATCCGTTCCGAGGCCCTGCAACGTCCCGCTATCGACCCGGGGTTCCGGGTCCGTTGGAGCCGAGCTGAAAATGAATAACTACCTGACAGAGGCGATTCCTGGAACCGGCGGGATCATCAAGGAATCGCCGGAAGACTTTCTGGTCGAGGAAATCCCTCTCTATCCCCCCTGCGGTGAAGGGGAGTTTCTGTATGTCCTGGTGGAAAAGGAAGGGGTCTCCACCCATGACCTGCTGCACCGGATGTCCCGCGCCCTCAAGGTCAAAGAGCGGGAAATCGGCTATGCCGGCCTCAAGGATGCCCGGGCCAGAACCCGGCAGACATTGTCAATCCCCGGAGTCACCCCGAAACAGGTCCAGGCACTGCAATTCGACGATATCCGCATTCTCGATGCCCGCTTTCACCGCAACAAACTGCGTCTCGGGCACCTGGCCGGCAATCGCTTCACCATCCGCGTACGCCATGCCTGCGAGGGGGCCCTTGAGCACGCCCTCGATACACTGCATATTCTGGAGCAGGTCGGGGTGCCCAACCGCTTCGGTGAGCAGCGCTACGGGGTGCTGAACAATTCGCACCTGATTGGCCAATCCCTGCTGCAGCGCGATTTTTCAGAAGCCATCCGACACATCATTGGCGACCCGTCCCACATTACCAACGAGCGCTGGCGCTACGCCGCCGAGTGCTATGCCAAAGGGGACATCGAAGGGGCCTTAACGGCCTTTCCCGGCCGCTTTCGCGATGAGCGGACGCTGCTGCGCGCCCTGCTCGACGGCCGCAGCGCCGAGCAGGCGATCATGGGCTTTCCCCGCAAGATGCTGCGCCTGTACCTGTCGGCCTGTCAGTCACACCTCTTTGACCGGGTCGTCGCCATGCGCCTGGCCTCACTCGACATGCTGTGGAACGGCGATCTGGCCTACAAACATGACAACGGCGCCTGTTTTATCGTCGAAGATGCAGCGGCCGAGCAACCGCGCGCCGACCGACTGGAAATCAGCCCATCCGGCCCGATGTTCGGCTACAAAATGACCGGCGCCAGGGGGCAGATGGGGATCCTCGAACAGAGCCTGCTCGACAAGGCGCGGCTCACCCCTGAACACTTCCGCCTGCCGGACGGCCTGAAAATGGAGGGGGAGCGTCGTCCCCTGAGAGTTCCGATCAGCGCAGCCAGCGCTCGTCAAGAAGACAACGACCTGCTGCTCAGCTTCGCCCTGCCGCGCGGAAGTTATGCCACGGCCGTATTGCATGAAATCATGAAAATACAAATATCCATTACATCCTGAGCGTTTTCGGCATTGAAAAAAGTATCGGGACATTAAGAAAAGAATCCCCGGAGGAGGGGCACATGGCAAGCGAACAGGACCCGACCAGTCGAAAGGACGACGACTACCGCGTCAACTTCTTTCGGCCGCGCGAAGGCTTCATGCGCCAGAAAGTCCGGTACACCTGGATTCTGCTGATCAGCTGGGCGTTCTTCACCTTCGGCTTCCAGTTTCTGCTGGTCATGGTGCAGAACACCCCGGCCGGTGACAGCCTGATCACCAAGACCGTCATTTTTGGTTTCCCACTGCATTACTGGTTCAGCGGCCAGTTCCTGATTGTCTGGTTCATACTCCTTTGCGTTCTGTTCAACGTTTTCGTAGACCACCTCACGAAACTCTACCGGAAACGAAAATAGGAGAGCTTTCCATGGAAGGACTCAAGCTGGCCCCGGCGCTCTTACTTGCCGGCACTCTCGGCCTGTCCCTGCTGGTCGGGATGGCAAGCCGGACCCGAAAAGGCGAATACTACCTCGTCTCGGGCCGCTCCACCGGACGCATGGGGATCGGTGCGGCGATCGCCTCCAACTGGATGAGCGCCGCCTCCTTTCTCGGCATCGCCGGCATCTTCTACCTGCAGGGATACATGGCCTTCGCCTATGTGGTCGGCTGGACTGGCGGCTACGTGCTGCTACTAATCCTGATGGCGGCCCAGATCCGCCGCTTCGGCAAGTACACCGCCCCCGAATTCGTCGATGCCCGCTATGACTCGCCGGCCGCCCGTTGCGTTTCGGCGGTGATTACCATTCTCATCACCCTGATCTATTGTGTCGCCCAGTACAAGGGGATCGCTCTGGTCTTCTCCTGGATCTTCGGTCTCGACTACACCTCATCGCTGCTCTTCGGCACCTCGGTGGTGATCTGTTACCTGGTGCTCTCCGGCAGTCTCGGCGCTTCGCGCAATCAGCAATTTCAATACGGAATCCTGATCCTGTCCTTCATTGTTCCGCTGATGGTCATCGCAAAAGAACTGGGCTACTTCTGGGTCTTTCCCCAACTCGGCTACGGACAAGCCCTGTGCGACCTGGCCAGTTCGCCGCAGGGCGACTCCCTCGCCCCCTGGACCTCTGGCACCCCGTACCAGTGGATGGCCCTCTGCTTCACCCTGATGGTCGGCACCGCCGGTCTGCCCCACGTGCTGTCCCGATTTTATACCGTTCCCAACCTGCGCGACGCCCGCTGGAGTGTGGTCTGGGGGATTTTCTTCATCGGCCTGCTGTATTGGAGCGCCCCGGTTTACGCCATCCTGGCCAAAATCTCAGAGGGACACAGCAGCATGGTACCCACCCCGGAAGCGGCCCACGCTATGGCCGACATCATCGTCATTAAAGCAGGAGAGTGGGCCGGACTCCCCTTGTGGCTGATCGGCATCATCTCGGTCGGTGCCATCATAGCTGCCTTTTCCACCGTTACCGGACTGCTGATAACCGGCGCCGGGGCCTTCTCTTATGACATCTATTACCGACTGATCCATCCGGACGCCACCGAAAAACAACGGATGGTCGTAGCCAAGGCAACCACACTGGTTCTGGCCACCCTGGTGGTCGCCCTGGCCGCCAACCCGCCCTGGCTGATCGCCCAGATTACCGCCGTCGCCTTCGCCCTCGCCGGCAACACACTGTTCCCGGTCTTTCTGCTTGGCATCTGGTGGGACCGAACCAACAAATACGGCGCCATTGCCGGCATGGTCACCGGCCTGATCATCACCACCAGTGCGCTGCTCCTCGGCCAATCGGTGCCGCTCATCGGCACCCTGCTGCCGGCCACCTCTTCAGCCCTGATCGGCGCACCACTGGTCATCCTGGTAATGATTCTGGTCTCCCTGTTGACGCCGCCACCGCCGAAGGAGATCCGCCGCTTTCTGGCCGAAGAAGTTCACGGACCTTAAACACATCGCAGACCGCGCGAAGGATCGACTGGCACCAGCATGGGAACAGGGAACACCCTGCGCCTCAACTTTCGATCACAACATAACTACGTTCTACTTCTTGGAAAACAGATGAAGTTGGTTCTCTCGGCAGGAAGTCTTTACACCCTTCCGCTGGAAAAAATCTTTGAGATCGCCAGAGACACCGGGTTTGATGGTGTCGAGATCATCATTAATTACGA
>JBFHFM010000290.1:0-4777 GCA_041583595.1 Trichloromonas sp.
ATGCTCGACAGGCATGGTCGTGGTGAGCGCAGTACGCCCCTATTTGTCAAAGCAGACACATGTACCGGCTGCAAGGCCTGCCTGCAAATCGGTTGTCCGGCCATCGAATGGCAAAACGGAACGGGGACCGACAAGGGTAAGGCCAAAATCAACCAAGTGCTGTGCGTTGGCTGTGGAGTATGCACGCAGGTCTGTAAATTCGATGCTTTTGGAGTCGGTCATGAATAACGATGTGAAAAATATCTTTCTTGCCGGGGTTGGCGGGCAGGGAACTTTGTTGGCTAGTGAAATTCTTTCGGAAACCTTAATGACGGCTGGCTTCGATGTTAAGAAAAGCGAAGTCCATGGAATGTCCCAGCGCGGCGGCAGCGTCACTTCTCATGTTCGCTACGGCAAACGGGTTTTCAGCCCACTGATTCCCGAAGGGATGGCCGACGTGCTGTTCGGCTTCGAACTGCTTGAAGCTTACCGTTACCTGCCGATGCTCCGTCCTGGCGGTATCGTTGTAGTCAACGACCTGAAAATCATTCCGGCACCGGTGGCTATGGGGGTTGAGACCTACCCGGAAAACATCCAGGCCAAAATCACCACCGCCTGTCCTGGCGCTATCGTCGTCAATGGCGAGAAGTTGGCCCTGCAGGCCGGCAATGTGCGGACGGTTAACATCGTGCTGCTCGGCGCCCTTTCGCAACGGATGGATATTGCCGAGGAGCTCTGGTTAGCCGCCCTGAAAAAGATGGTTCCGGAAAAATTCCTGACCGTAAACCTTGAAGCCTTCAAGCTCGGCCGCCAGGCCTGATCAGGTAATTGTTTCCCTGAGAAAAAGGATGAATCATGATCTGGAATGATGAATTCGAGACCCTGCCGCGGGAAGTTATCGAATCGCTACAGCTCAAGCGCCTGCAGCAGACCCTGCAGCGAGTCTATGCCACGGTGCCTTTTTATCGGCAGCAGCTTGATAAGGTGGGAATGACCCCGGATAAGGTCAAATCCCTCGCAGACCTGCAGCGCTTACCCTTCACTCTCAAACAGGACATGCGCGACAACTACCCATACGGTTTGTTTGCCGTGCCTCTGGAGCAAATTGTTCGCATTCATGCCTCCTCAGGCACTACCGGCAAACCGACGGTGGTGGGCTACACCCGGCGCGACATCGATACCTGGGCTGAATTGATGGCCCGCTCATTCGTCTCCGCTGGCGCGCACAAAGGCGATATTATTCATAACGCCTATGGCTACGGTTTGTTTACCGGCGGTCTTGGTGCACATTACGGAGCCGAAAAACTTGGCGCTTCGGTCATTCCCATGTCTGGGGGCAACACCAAAAAGCAACTGATGATCATGAAGGATTTCGGCTCGACGGTACTGACCTGCACCCCGTCGTACAGCCTTTACCTGGCTGAAGTGGCCGCCGAGGAGGGGATTGACTTCAAGTCACTGAAACTCAAAGTCGGCATCTTCGGCGCCGAACCCTGGAGTGAGGAAATCCGTAATGAGATTGAAGAAAAACTCAATCTCAAGGCGATTGACATCTACGGTCTGTCTGAAATTCTAGGTCCCGGCGTCGGCATCGAGTGTATCGAGGCCCAGAAGGGCCTACATATCTGGGAGGACCATTTCATCCCGGAAATCATCAATCCGGAAACCGGAGAAGTGCTCCCCCATGGCGAACAGGGTGAACTGGTCATCACCACCATCACCAAAGAAGGAATTCCGATGATCCGCTACCGTACTCGCGATATCACCCGGATCATTCCCGAACCCTGCATCTGCGGACGCACTCATGTGCGGCTCGAACGAATGAGCGGTCGTAGCGACGATATGCTGATTATCCGCGGAGTCAATGTCTTCCCGTCGCAGATCGAAAGCGTGCTGATCAACATCGACGGGGTCGAGCCACACTACCAACTGATCGTCGACCGGGAAGAGAATCTCGACACCCTCGAGGTTCAAGTCGAGGTCAATGAAAAAGCCTTCTCCGACGAAATCAAAGTGATGCAAGGACTCTCATCGCGCATCCAGAAAGAAATCAAAGAGATGCTCGGAGTCACCTGCAAAGTCCGCCTGGTGGAACCGAAGACCATCGCCCGCAGTGAAGGGAAGGCCAAACGAGTTATCGACAAACGCAAGGATCAATGATCCGCAGCACCTATCCAAGGGGGTACCATGAAAGTTGAGCAAATTTCCATTTTCATAGAGAACAAATTCGGCCGTCTGGCTGAGGTCACCCGGGTGCTTGGCGAATCTGGCGTCAACATCCGTGCCCTGTCCCTGGCGGATACTTCCGACTTCGGCATTCTGCGCCTGATCGTCAACAAGACCGACCAAGCCAAGGCGGTACTTAAAGAAAAAGGTTTTACCGTCAACAAAACCGATGTCGTCGCGGTCGAAGTTCCCGATCGCCCCATGGGTCTCTGTGGGATTCTCCAAATCCTGGACCAGGGCAAAGTCAACGTTGAATACATGTATGCCTTCGTCGAACGCTGCGGAGAAAATGCTGTCATCATCTTCCGATTCGACAATACCGAAGAAGCCATAGAGGTTCTTACCAATGGAGGGGTCCACGTCCTTCAGGGTGAACGCGTCTACAATATGTAATTCAAACGGGTGGTTAAGAACGCATGTCTAGAATTAGTCTTAAGGAAGAGGAAGTGATTCAAAATCGGATCTGGGACGCGGAGAGCGAGTGTAAATCGCGTCACGAACTAGAAAAACTCCAATTGTCCAGGCTGCAGCAAACCCTCAATCGCGTTTGGGAAAAGGTTCCTTGCTATCAAGCCAAATTTCGCGAATTGGGCTTGCGTCCCGATGATATCCAAAGTCTGAACGATTTAGCCCGACTGCCGTTCACCACCAAGGAAGACCTTCGACAGAATTACCCGTACGGGATGTTCGCCGTTCCGCTGCGCGATGTCGTTCGCATTCATTCGTCATCCGGTACCACCGGCAAACCGACGGTAGTCGGTTATTCGCGGCAGGATCTGGATAACTGGTCGGAGCTTGCCGCCCGCTTTATGACCGCCGCCGGAGTAACCGAAGACGACATCGTGCATATCGCCTTTGGCTACGGTCTATTTACTGGCGCCTTTGGTCTTCATTACGGAGCGGAACGCATCGGCGCATCGGTCATCCCCATGTCGAGTGGCAATACCGATAAGCAGTTAATGATCATGCAGGATTATCGATCCAGTGCCTTGGTCTGCACTCCATCCTATGCCTTGACCATGGCTGAGCGACTGGAAAAAAAGGGTCTCGTTCCTTCGGAACTCTCCTTGCGGGTCGGTCTCTTTGGTGGCGAGCCCTGGAGCGAAGAAATGCGCAGGGAGATCGAATCGCGTTTCGGCATTATTGCCACGGACAACTATGGGCTCTCAGAGGTTATGGGGCCTGGGGTGGCCGGCGAATGCCTGCAGCGCTGCGGCATGCATATTGCCGAAGACCACTTTTATCCCGAAATTATCGATCCGGAAACGGGTGAGGTCCTGCCCAAAGGTTCCGTCGGGGAACTGGTGCTGACCAGCCTCACCAAGCAAGCATTTCCGATCATCCGTTACCGGACCCGGGATATTACCCGTCTGGTCTATGACACCTGCGAATGCGGACGCACCATGGTACGTATGCAGAAAACCATGGGTCGCTCCGACGATATGCTGATTATCAAGGGGGTCAACGTCTTCCCGACCCAGATCGAAGAAGTGCTGTTTCAGGTCGATGGGTGTGAGCCGCACTATCAACTCGTGATCGAACGCGCTGGAACCATGGACACCCTGGAGGTTCAGGTTGAAGTGAGGGAGAACATCTTCTTCGACGAAATGAAAAAACAACGGGCCTTTGTCGAGATGCTCGAAAAACGTATCCTCTCTACCCTGGGTGTAGGTGCCAAGGTCAAGTTGGTCGAGCCGACATCGATTCCCCGCCACGAAGGAAAAGCGCAGAGGGTAATCGACAAACGCCGGCTATAATCAGAAAGATGTTGATTTTAAAGAGAAATTTAAAAATAAATTTATTCTTGACATCCAGGGGTAAATGGCAGATAATCCGGCCTCGTTGATTGACGGGGCGTAGCGCAGCCTGGTAGCGCACGTGCATGGGGTGCACGGGGTCGGAGGTTCAAATCCTCTCGCCCCGACCAACGAGAAAAAAGGGAGTGACTCTGTCACTCCCTTTTTTCGTAACAACGTTTCGCGTACACAGATGACGAGGAAACATGAAAGAACAGATTCAGCTTCTACTTGAGCAGGCAATAGTGGCTCTGAAAGGCCAGGGGCTGCTCCCCGCAGACGCGGACCCGGCCATCCAGATTGACCGCACAAAAGATAAAGCCCATGGCGACCTGGCCACCAACCTGGCGATGCTCAGCGCCAAGGCTGCCAAGAAAAACCCGCGGCAACTGGCTACCGAAATTATTCAGCATCTGCCAGCCTCACCACTGGTGCTGAAGGTCGAGATTGCCGGCCCCGGTTTCATTAATTTCTATCTCAACCCGGACTGGCTCGCAGGTCAAATCGATGCAGCCTTGGATGACCCACGCCTTTCGATCCCGCTGGCAGCGCAGCCGCAAACGGTGGTGATTGATTATTCCTCACCCAACCTGGCTAAAGAGATGCATGTTGGCCACCTGCGCTCGACCGTTATCGGCGACGCCGTCTCCCGAACCCTCGAATTCTTGGGACATAACGTCATCCGGCATAATCACGTCGGTGACTGGGGGACTCAGTTCGGCATGCTTCTGGCCTACATGGAAGAGTTGCGTCAGCAGGGAACCGAAATCCGCATG
>JBFHFM010000291.1:0-4760 GCA_041583595.1 Trichloromonas sp.
CTGATTTCGTAGTCGGATTTAACCGCCCGCACGGTACGGATCAGCGGTGTGGCATCCGAGATAATGGATCCAGTGAGCGCCTTCTGAAAGCGCTGGAACAGCGTCACCGGCAGCACATCGAGCTCCATGCCGAGCTGCTTGGCTTGCGGATACCCGTATTCGGCGACCTTTGCCGGGATGTCTTTCGGGCTGTTAAACGGGATCACTTCCTTAAGACCGCATTCCATCCGGGCCCGGCCGAAATCTTTGCGCACCAGGTAGAGCGGTTCGCCGCTGGCGGGAACATAGAGGACCCCCTGCTGAATCGAACCGGTGAAATAAAAGAGGTCGGCGTTCTGCATCATTAAAACGGCATCAAGGCCGGAGGTCACCATCAAAGTCTGGAGTTTTTTATAGCGGGTTTCAAGTTCGCTGGCGGGGGTAGTGCGCATGGGTCATTCTCTCCATTTCATTCGTAGGGGCGAACCTGGTGTACGCCCATTCGACCAGGGGCGAACACCAGGTTCGCCCCTGCATGAAATCACACATCAGACCGTTGAAAGCCCTCTAAAGCCGCTTTAATAGTTCTATTGGTTTTATTAGTTGAATTAGTTAAAAACCAATAAAACGAATCGAACCAATTAAACCAATGAAACAGCTCTGCCTTTCAACGATTCTACTTCATCAATTTATGCCATTTCAATCCCGGCGTCTTCTTCGAGACGTAGATCGCGGATGGCCATCTCACGCAGTTTGAATTTCTGGATTTTACCGCTGGCAGTCATGGGAAATTCGTCCACAAATTTGATGTAACGAGGAATTTTGTAGTTGGCAATTCGCCCTTTGCAGAAAGCGAGGATTTCCTCCTCGAGACAGGAGGCTCCTTCTTTGAGCAAAACCGCAGCCATGACCTGCTCTCCAAATTTTCGGTCAGGGACGCCGTAAACCTGCACGTCGGAGATTTTCGGGTGGGTGTAGAGAAATTCTTCGATTTCCCGAGGATAGATATTTTCACCACCACGGATGATCATATTTTTGATGCGGCCGGTGATCTTGCAATAGCCGTTCTCATCCATCACCGCCAGGTCACCGGTATGCAGCCAGCCATCGGCATCAATAGCGCGAGCGGTCTCTTCGGGCATCTTGTAATAACCCTTCATGACCAGGTAGCCACGGGAGCAGAGTTCGCCCTGTTTGCCGGGGGGCAGGGAGACGCCGGTCTCGATATCGACGACCTTCACCTCGACATTGGGAAGCGCGCGACCGACAGTGGCTACCCGTAATTCGATAGGATCGTCGGTGCGGGTCTGGGTAATTACAGGCGAGGCCTCTGTCTGGCCATAGGCAATGGTGATGTCGCTGGCATGCATGTCGCGGATGACCCGTTTCATGACCTCGATGGGACAGGGCGAACCGGCCATGATCCCGGTGCGCAGGCTGGTCAGGTCGTAGCTGCGAAAGGTCGGATGTTCAAGCTCGGCAATGAACATGGTCGGCACCCCGTGCACGGCAGTACACTTTTCGGCCTCGATGGCCTTGAGCACCGCTTCAGGATTAAAGGCTTCTACCGGCACCATGGTCGAACCATGAGTAACGCAGGCGAGCACACCGAGCACACAGCCGAAGCAGTGGAAAAACGGGACCGGGATGCAGAGCCGGTCTTTCTCGGTAAATTTCATGCACTCGCCGATATTAAAACCGTTGTTAATGATATTGTAGTGAGTCAGCATGACCCCCTTGGGAAAGCCGGTCGTCCCGGAGGTGTACTGCATGTTGATAACTTCATGCTCATCAAGGGTCGCTTTGACCGCAGCCAGTTCGGCATCGCTGACCTGCCCTCCGAGTTTTTCCAATTCAGCATAGTCGAGCATCCCGGCAGGAGCGCTACCACCAAGAAAGATCACGTTTTTAAGGAACGGCAACTTTTGGCTTGCCAACTGACCAAAGGGCGTCGATTTGAGCTCGGGAACGACTTCATAGACCGTCTCGACATAATTGGTATCTTTAAACCCTTGCACCAAAAACAGGGTGTTCGAATCCGACTGATTGAGGATGTACTCCAACTCCGCCGATTTGTAACTGGTATTGACCGTCACCAGAACGGCTCCGATCTTGGCTGTGGCAAACTGCAACACCACCCATTCAGGCACATTGGTTGCCCAGATGGCCAGATGGTCTCCTTTTTTGATACCGAGGCTCAAAAGTCCCTTAGCAACGCGGTCACAGAGAGCGTTGAACTCACGGTAACTGAGCCGCAGGCCACGGTCAGGATAAACCAGAGCATCATTATCGGGAAAACGGCTGGTGATATCTTCGAGCAGTGCGCCCATAGTGAAGTGCAATGCATCAGACATATGAACAACTCCTTTAACATTCAAGGTTTATGGCATGTTTGACCGGATGAAACAAAAGTTTCAAATCCATATCTTATTGTTTTTAAACGTTTTTTGATAACACACGGTTCATGCTTTAGTCAATTTAAAAAGGACAATGATGCCTTTGTTTCTATCTATCCGGGTCAATTTAGAGGCTGCCCGACAAAAAGGCATTTCCAAAAGAGACTGATCTTTTTCTAGGCATAAGGCTAAATTCAACAGACAGTCAGGGGGTTAGCTGACTAATCTGGACTTGTCCACACAGCTTTCCACATCCATTTGTGGACTGAGCCCTGATCTGTTCAACGCGGAGATATTGAGAAAGGATGAAGAGGGGCAAAAGGGTTGCGTGAAGGCGGTTTTTCCTGAACAGCCACCCACCGGGGCAAACTCCACAGGGGCGGAAGAAATCCCTCCGCCCCTGCTCGCCCTGTCAGTAAGGTTTGGTATTGAAGCGTTTCTGTACATCGAAGGGGTCTTGAATGACCTGGTTCGGCTGGAACTGCACCTTGGTCTCGCCCCGGTCGGTCAGGTATTTTTCAAGCTCAAGATCGATCTCGACGGGCACATCGACCCCGGTCTTGGCCAACGCCTGTCGCAGCAGACCTTCTGCCTTGCTGGCAAAGGCGGTTGAATCACTCAGTACCCGCGCCGCTTCGGGCGGATTATGGAAACCAGTCGAATTCTCTGCCCCGATAAAGATCAAGCGGAAGAAGGAGTCAAAATAGAATTCCTTGGCCTGGTCATACAGTGCCTGATCAATGGTTTTGCCTTCGGCCTGGGCCTTGTGTGTCAATTCAAAAAGCTTGGCGACGGTGGCGTTCGCGTAGCCAGCTCGAATATTCATCGACACGGTACGATCCTGGATGTCATAAACCCGTTGGCGCAACCACTCAGGACCTTCGGCGTGACACTGCTGACAGGCCTTGAGATCGACTTTAAGCGGGCTGGCCACCCGGTGATCGGATACCTTGACCGAACCGACCTTGGTATAAGGCATATGGCAGTCAGCACAGGACGCGCCAGCCATCCAATGAATGCTGTCGTTGCTGAAGAGTTCGAATTCTGGATGACGGATGAAGGGCAAACTGAAGCCGGTGACGCTCTGCTTCCACTCTTTGATGGTATCGTCGCTACGGAACTGGGCAATAATGTCTTCAATAGCGATTTTACCGAATTTGCTGTTCTGCCAGGGAAAATAGATTCCGACTGACTTTTTGTTTTCATCCTTCTTGATGTTGTAGGTCACGTGGCACTGGGCGCAAACCATGGTGCGCATCTCCTGAGTGGTCAACTTGGCCGGGTCCTTGCCCATCGCCTGCAATCCCTTGCCCAGGGTGAACTCGCGGGTCAGCTTTAAGGCCATATTCTTGTTATCGTGACAGTCGATACAGGCGACTCCCAGTTCACGATGCTGCTCGGGAACGTTGCTGAGAACATCCCTAAAGGGCTGCTTATAATAATCGACACCCATCTCTTTTTCGAGCTTGGGTGCATAGGGAGTTTTGCAGGTAAGGCAGACACCGCCAGCCCCGATACGCGAGGCATCGATATCCAGCTGATCCCGGAGCATAAAGGCATGGCCGCGCGGTTCGTTATATGCGACCCCAAAGCCCCAACCATTGAATAGCAGCGCCAGGTAGGGATACTCAGAAAGTTTATCCCAGGTCACCCGGTCGCTATCCCAGCCCTGACGGTACTTGCTCTTACCGGCCGGCATCGGTTCTTCAGTCATCTTCCACAGGTCGTAGTGGATTGGGTAAGCCTTGCCCCAGGCGCCCGGATCCATCTCACCATCGGCAATTGTGACCGGACGAACAACTTCGGTCTTCTCCGGCGGACAACCGGTCATCAGCAGGGCCGAACCAGCCAGCAGCAACAGCAGTGAAACTTTGAATTTCGCCGAAATTAACATAAGTTCCTAGCCTCCGTTTCTTTTTAAAAGTTATCTATGATGCATGTCGCTCAAATGACAATCGGTCAATCGAAAAACCACAACACCCTATTCACAGAAATAATGGGGATGAAAGGGAGAGACCAACAACCTCGCGAATTATAGATTTTCTCCCTTTTAAAAATCGGTTGGCGTGTCTAACGTTTCGCGATGAAAAGAAACAGGGTCTTTTAAAGGGTATTTATGGTTCCACTGCGCTGATGCTGGATACCACGATGACATGTCCAGCATTCCCGGTTGGTATCGACCATCGACACCGTGGTTGAATGGCAACGAACGCAATTGACCCGCAGCACTTCTCTCGCGTGAGGCGTCATCTCGATATCATCGGAAACCTGACCCGAATAAAACACAATCACATCCTTAAGACCGTCGATCGACTTCCACAAATAATGAACAAATTGGTTTTGATTAGGCAGATGGCAATCAACACATTTGATCCGTCGGTGGGC
>JBFHFM010000292.1:0-4724 GCA_041583595.1 Trichloromonas sp.
ATTGCCATTGTAGGTGAGGATAATATCACCGCGTTTGACCCCGGCCTTGTCGGCTGGAGAATTGGGAACGACTTCGGAGACCAGGGCCCCATGGGTTTCTTTCAGATTAAAGGATTCGGCTAGTTCGTCGGTCATTGGCTGCACGGTGACCCCGAGCCAGCCGCGAGTGACATGGCCGGTTTCTTTGAGTTGGTCGATGATGTTCTTGGCAGCGTTGACCGGTGTAGCGAAACCGATCCCCTGGCCGCCGGCGATGATTGCGGTGTTGATGCCGACAACCTTGCCATCGGTATCGAAGAGCGGGCCCCCCGAGTTACCGGGGTTGATCGAGGCGTCCGTCTGGATGAAATCATCGTAGGGGCCGGCGCCAATGACCCGTCCCTTGGCCGAAACGATACCGGCGGTGACCGTCTGTTCGAGGCCGAAGGGATTGCCGATGGCCATTACCCATTGGCCGACTTCAAGGCTCTCGCTGTCGCCGAGTTCGGCTACCGGTAGCTCCTCGCCCGTGTCGATTTTCAGTAGCGCCAGGTCGAGTTTTTCATCCTGCCCTTTGATAGTCGCGTCGAAGGTGCGGCCGTCGGACAGTTTGACGGTAACCAAGTCGGCGCCATCGACCACATGATCGTTGGTCAGGATGTAGCCATCTTTCGAAATAATGAAACCTGAGCCGAGAGCCTTTTGGGTACGCGGCACCTGAGGCTGATTTTGCAGAAAGCGGTCAAAAAATTCATTGAAAAAATCGTTGTACGGTGACTGGGGGAGGTTGGGTATGTTGGGCTGGCGTGACTTAAGGTTCTTGGCCGTACTGATGTTCACCACTGCCGGCTTGAGCTGCTTGGAGAGGGCGACGAAATCGGGCAGACTGGCTGCCGTACCGGTCAGCGGCAGGGCAAGCAGCAGGCTTAACAGCAGAAAGAGGGGGGTGATAAGGCGTTGTTTCATGAATTCCTCCGTTGGTTGTGGATGATGATCGTTAATCCTATAAAATATACTTTTATGAAAAGTCCGGGATTCACCTTCGGCCTGTTCTCTGTTCTCCGCCGCACATCCTCAGCCGTTCTGTTCCGCAAAGTCCATGATCACCTGCAGCCCAGGGGCGTTGTCCTTCAGATGGATGCTGGCGTTATGCAGATTGCTCACTGCAGCCACCAGGCTGAGTCCGAGGCCGTTACCGGGGGTGGTTCGGCACTGCTCGAGTCGGTAGAAACGCTGGAATACGATGTCTCTGGATTCCTTCGGAATTCCTGGACCGTTGTCGGCCACCGAGACCTGTTCCCCTTTCAGCGCGATATGGATCCGGCCGTTTTCCGGGGTGTATTTGATGGCGTTGTCGAGCAGATTGGCAAAGGCCTGAAACAATAGATCGCGGTCGCCGCGGATGGGTTTACCGTCCACCAGTTGCCATTCGATGTGCTGCCCTTTCTCATCGGCCAGTGGTTCGTAGAGTTCGATGACATCCTGCAGCAGAGCGGTCAGGTCAATTTCTGTGAATCCTGCTCGGCGGCTCCCCGATTCGATCTGGCTGATTCGCAGCAGCGCTTTGAAGGTGCCCAGCAGGCCGTCGGCTTCGGAGGCGGCCTGGTCGAGAAGTTCTCGGGGACCGTCTTCGGTGACCTGTTTGCGCAGGGTTTCCAGCCGATTTCGCAGTCTGGCCAGCGGTGTCCTCAGGTCGTGGGCGATGTTGTCAGACACCTGGCGGACCCCGGCCATCAGCGCTTCGATCTGATCGAGCATGTTATTGAGGTTGCCGGCTAGTTGGTCGAAATCATCGTCTGCGCTGCGCATCGGGATGCGTCGCGACAAGTCGCCGTAAATAATTTCTCTGCAGGTGTCGTTAATGCTTTCGATGCGGCTCAGAAAATTTCGGCTGATCATGGTGCCGCCGAGCAGCGCCAGCACTACGGTAATGGCCAGTCCCCAGGCGAGGGTCGAGACAATCAGATTCTGGATCTTTTCCAGTTCTTGCACATCTCGCCCGACCAGGAGGTAAAATCCACCTCGCAGGTTGAACAGCCGGGCTCGGGCTGGATGCCCGCTGCTTTCCGGATGGCTATCATTCTCAAGGCGAAAACTCAGCCATCCGGATTTTGGTTCATTGCCCTTTGGCCAGTGGTCGAGGTTGCCGAGAAGCGGTTTGAAGTTGCGGTCCGCCAGCAGGTAGAGGACCGGACTCCCCGGTTCGCGAGCCATCCGCTCAGAGATCAGATCGGTTAGTCCGGGCAATCCGGTACTGTCATAGCGTTCAGCCAATCCGACTACCTCGGCCTCGATGGTCGCGTCAGTCTGCCGTATCATATAGCCGGCGGTCGACCAGTAGATGAAGCCAAGCAAGAGCAGCACCGAGGTGCTGAACAGGGCCATGTAGATGACCGCCAGGCGAAAGGTGGAACTGTTGAAGAGCCTAGGCTTCTGCACGGATCACATATCCTGCTCCGCGCACGGTGTGCAGTAGCGGCCGTTCGAAATCTTTGTCGATTTTGCTCCGCAATCGGCTGATGTGCACATCGATGACGTTGGTCTGCGGGTCAAAGTTGTAGTCCCAAACATTTTCCAGCAGCATCGTGCGGGTCACCACCTGGCCGCTGTGACGCAGCAGGTATTCAAGAAGGCGAAACTCCCGGGGCTGTAATTCGATCGGGCGACCGGCTCGGCGCACCATCCTGGTCAGCAGGTCCATTTCCAGGTCGCCAATTTTAAGGGCTGTTTGCGCACCGGTCTCGTTTTCGCTGCGGCGCAGCAGGGCATCGAGGCGAGCCAGAAGTTCGGAAAAGGCAAAGGGCTTAACCAGGTAATCGTCACCGCCTGCACGCAGCCCTTCGACTCGGTCGTCGACTTCGCCAAGCGCGCTTAAAATCAGCGCCGGGGTCCTTTTTCCGGCGGCCCGCAGGGATCGGATCAAGGACAGCCCGTCGAGTCCCGGAAGCATCCGGTCGACCACCATCGCCTCGAAGTCTTCTTCGAGGGCCATGAACAGCCCCTCTTTGCCATTGACCGCCCTCTGGACCAGGTGTCCGCATTCGCCGAGACCTTTGGTCAGGTAGGTTGCCGTATCGGTATCGTCTTCAATAATCAGTATGCGCAATTTCTCCCCCTCTCCATAAGATAATCAGTGATTATTGTAGCCGCAAGGGTCCTTTCGGGCAATGCTGCTGATTTCTTTCGATACCGACGATAAATCCTTCGCTGTCCAGATATCGGGCCAGCGCCAGAGTTGTCTGCATTCCGTTCGCCTGGGTGCTTTTAAGGTGGGCGTAGATATCGGCTCCCAACTCCTGTTGAACTCTATGGGCCCAGACTGCGATTTCAGGCCATTTGTCCAGAACCGTGCGGCGGTTGACTTCACCGTCGACCAGAAGGGTTGCAAAATAATGTTGGTCCGCGACCCGGATGACCATTTCTGTGGAATACATGGCGACTCTCCCTGGTTCAGGTAGTGGGGTTAATATGAAAATGGGTGGTCAGTAATTGGCCACCGGTAATGACTTCGGCCTCGACCCTACAGAGCTCCGAAGCAAAGGAATCGGTGGCGACCAGGTAACCATCTTCGATGGCGGTAGCCCTGCTCTGGTGGTTTCGTCCTTTAGGGTCGATCAAGGCGATTACGACCTGAGCGTCGCTTACGGGGGAACCGTCGGGATGGTTGATCGTTAGCTTTAAGGAAGAGTCATTTGTCTCGGTAAGGAAAAAGCGGAGCCGGTATCCCTCGCTCATCGAAGAATGGATTTCCAGGCTACCGTCGTCCGCTATGCGGGCGGGCATGGCATCGGCCGAAAGTGTCATGCTGGCGACATAGGCGATGCTAAGGATGATTCGGCTTATCTGCATGATCGATTCTCCCGTCGATTAATGGGGGAACGATGCGTTTTTTTGCATCATTGATGATCATTATAAACAGGACAGGTTACTGCAGCGTTGCTGCAAGATTACATTTTGGAAAGGTTTGGGATGTGAGGGGCGAGGGGCGAGTGGCGAGTGGCGAGTGGCGAGTGGCGAGTGGCGAGTGGCGAGTGGCGAGTGGCGAGTGGCGAGTGGCGAGTGGCTAGTGGCTAGGGTTATTCTTTCGCTTTGGCTTGTCGTTTCGCCATCGACCGCTGATAGCGTTCATTAAGTTTTCGGTTTTTGGCGAGCACTTCGGGGTTGTTCTCACACCAGGGGGGGAGGTCGTCGTAATGGGGAACGCCGTCGTCGATCAGGTAGCGGGCGTCGGGGTTTTTCGGATAACCGGCCGGCACGCCCCCCGCGCAGATAATGCGCAGGGGGGTGTCGCCGTCGTTTTTCAATGCCCTCTTGGCTGTTGGGGCTACGCGTACCATGTCGCCTGCGGCCAGCGGGATGATTTCATCATCCACCAGCAGTCGTCCGACCCCTTCCTGCACCATGTAGACTTCTTCCTGTTCCCGATGGTGATGGGTAAAGGTGTAGCCCTCATAGGGGGGCAGGTTGATCAGCCCCAGCGCCACGCCCGAGAGTTTGAGCAGGCGCCGGGGAGAGGTCAGAGGGGGTAGCTCATTCCAGTCGAAATGAGCCTTGCTGTAGCCTTTATCTGTCATTTTTTAGAGGTTGGCGATTTTCAGCACGATTTTGCCGAAATGTTTGTCTTCTTCCATCATCTGGTGCGCGGCGACCACCTCGTCGATAGGGAAGACTTTTTCGATGATCGGCACGATGGTGCGGTCGGCAAACTTGGGCAGGGCCCGCTTGGTGAATTCGGCGATGATCTC
>JBFHFM010000293.1:0-4705 GCA_041583595.1 Trichloromonas sp.
GCTGCTTCATTTAACCGTTTAGGGATGTGGGCTGTCAAGGCGCAAAACGGCTAAAATCTTGACGGAAGAACCCCACTGTGCTAGTTTTTTCAGAACCTTACAACTTTAATAGTACCTCATTTCAGATTCGCCGATCGATAAAGGAACTTTAAGTGCGCATCATCAGCGGTACGGCCAGAGGCAAACGCCTGGCACTGTTTACAGGTGTATCCATCCGCCCTACTCCCGACAAGGTGCGCGGTGCCATTTTCAATATGCTCTATAGCCGTGTCGGGTCGTTTGCCGGAAAAAAAGTTCTCGATCTTTGTTCCGGTACCGGGGCCATGGCGATTGAGGCGCTCAGCCGTGGGGCCGATCATGCCTGGATGGTCGATAATGGTGTGCAGGCGGCAAAGATTATTCCTGCCAACCTTTTGGCTTGCCATGTTGAACAACGTGCGACCTTTATCCCGTCAGACGTTCAGAAGGCTCTCGGCCTCCTTCAGCCACAGGGTCCTTTTGATGTTATTTTCATCGATCCACCTTATGGTAAAAGTCTGGTCCCTGCCCTGCTCAGTGCAATTAGTGAAAGGCACTTGCTGTGCGATGACGGGATCATTTGTGCGGAAACGGCCGGCACCGATGAAGTGCCATCAGAGGTTGGTGATCTCGTTCGTGTCATCTCCCGCAATTATGGAATGACCACTGTTCACATGTTTATTTATCCTGAGGCCGAGTTATGATTGCAATGAAAAAACATGTTGCCGTTTATCCTGGATCTTTTGATCCAATCACTAACGGTCATCTTGATATTATCAATCGTGGGCTTGAGGTTTTTGACACGCTGATTGTGGCCGTTGCCCGTAATTCTGAAAAAAACGCCTTGTTCTCTATTGAGGACCGCGTGACCATGATTCGAGAAACCTTGGGTGATAACCCCCGTCTCAGGGTCGATTCATTTCACGGATTGCTTATTGATTATGTTGCCCGCCAGGAAGCTCGGGTTATTCTCCGGGGATTGAGGGCGGTTTCCGATTTCGAGTATGAATTTCAGATCGCCCAGATGAATCATTCGATCAACGAAGACATCGAAACCCTGTTCATGATGACAGCGGTCCCTTATGGCTATCTCAGTTCCTCAATTGTTAAGGAAATGGCGGCACTCGACGGTCCAATCGATCCCTATGTACCACCAGCCGTCAAAGCGGCACTGGATAGAAAGTATGGTAGAGTTTCGTAAAGGAGGGCGTATGATTACCAGGGATATGTTGATTGAGGAAGTGATTCAGAAACATCCTGAAACGATCGCCGTATTTAAAAAATTCGGATTGGACTGCAACGAATGTCAGATTGCAGCCTATGCAGAGGTGGCGCATGGGGCGGACGTTCATTCGGTCAATGTCGATACCCTGCTGGCTGAATTAAATCGCGTGATATCGGCCTGAAGCAATCAGTAGTCTTCGAGTTCTTCCAGTTGTGCCACCAACCGATCGAGCGCTTCAACCACGACAGTTTCGAGACGGGCGCCCTTTTCAGCCGTAGCTAAGGTGGGGTCGCCCCAGACACCACCAGGCCAGAAATTGCGTTTATTGCGCACCAGGATTCCCCGGGGAAAACTGGGAAATTCACGCCTGCCCTGCCCCTTCACAAGATGCGGATGCGAATGAAGTATCCGCGACGTTTCAATTTCTCCCGCGTGCGAATCTCCCTCCGTTGCAAAAATCTCCCGACCTTCAGTTGATGCCAGCATGTATTCGGTGAGAACCGCAATGCGGATATCGTCGAACCGTTCAAGCAACTGTTCGCCGGCATCGATCAGGGCTGAAGTGTGGGTTCCTCCTGCATGACCGGTAATGAGAACAAAATAGCGCAGACCCTGCCGATAGAGTGACACCACGATATCTATAGCCAACGACTTCAGGGTTTCGGTGGAAATAGATATCGTACCGGGATGGGTCGAGGTCGATCGGCAAACGCCGTAAGGTATTGCCGGGGCAATAAAGATGGCACGTTTTTCAGCCAACTTTTTCCCTACCTCAGTTGCGTGCAGGGTATCGGTCGACAGCGGCAGATGATCACCATGTTCTTCGGTGGAGCCGAAAGGAATCAGCACCGTGCGGGTTTTGGACAAGCCCTCGGTGAATTCGTTCATGGTCATGTCTTCGATAATCATCTCAGCTTGTCACCCATATTCAGGTTATAACAGGTTCAAAAAACGGTGGGTTTGCGGTATGACCCGAACCAGCGGATGGATTCTGGCGGCACGAGTCTGAAAATCAAGGAGCATACGACCGGAGATCGCCATGCCCCCGTCTCGCGTCACTGCTTGCAGCACCAGGGGCACGTCAGGAGCCATCTGATGAACCAGGCGGGCCGCCTCTTCAATCTCATCGATCGGGGTTTCTTCGCCCACTACGGCTTTGACCTGACAGTCTATTTTTCTGGCCAGTTTAAGGAAATTGCGATGGGCACCCCAAGGCGTTGTGACGCCGGTCATCGAGGCCAGCTTGATATCCATGGAAATAAATTTAAGGTACGGCAGCAGGGGCGCAAGAGCCTTGGGCAGGGTCCCGTTGGTTTCCAGGTGAACCGGAAGCAGTTCGGACAGGGAAGGCAGCCACTGAAGAAGGGACTCTGCCTGCAACAGGGGCTCGCCACCGGTTAGGCTGATCGAATGATGGACCCCGGGAACGATCTGCAACCAGCGGTACAGGGTGTCATGCAGCAAGTCGAGAGGGACTGGGTTGGGGATGCTGCAGAAATTTTCCGAACCGGGTGCATCTTCGATGCGACAGCTGTCAGTTGGCGCGAAAGGTGTGTCGCAATACTGACAGGCCAGGTTGCATCCAGCCATGCGCACAAAAATCTGCCGGCAGCCGACCATCAGTCCCTCGCCCTGAATCGAGGAGAAGACCTCGATCAACTGGGCCTCAGTCTGCGCGGTAGCTGGCACAGGCATTATCAGATTCCCAGACGTTAACTTTATAAACGGTGACATTGCCGTTATTCAGGCGCTTGCCGAGGGTTTCAAAAAGAAACCTTGCGATGTTTTCTGAAGACGGACTATTGGTGACAAATGGTTCGATTTCGTTAAGATATTTATGATCAAGCAGGTCGAGAACCTCATTGGTTTCGCGCTTGAGAACCTTGAAATCAATGCCAAGTCCGGCTTTGTCCAACTCTCGGGCGGAAACAGTCACTTCGACTTTCCAGTTATGACCATGCAGGTTTTCGCAGTCCCCTTGGTAATTAATCAGATTGTGGGCTGCGGCAAAATGGGTGTGAATAGTGAGACGATACATCTAAAACTCCTCATCAGTAGAATCTTCAGCTGGTACCGGGCTACCGGCAATTCGATAGTCCTCATCAGCCCAGCGGCCAAGATCAATGAGCCGGCACCTATCCGAACAGAAAGGACGATGTTCATTGCCATTCCAATTGACGCGAAGTCCGCAACGGGGGCAACGAACTTTGAGTATTTTTACCTTACCAGACATGGTTGAACCTTGTAATTACCTTTAAGATTACCTGCACCAGTTCAAAAGGCCAGCTTAGTCAACTGGAACACGAAAAAAAAGCCCTAATGCCGTAAGGATTAGGGCTTGATATTTTTTTGGAGCGGGAAACGAGATTCGAACTCGCGACCTTCAGCTTGGGAAGCTGACACTCTACCACTGAGTTATTCCCGCGATGGATGGGCATTCTAGAGGGGATCGTTTTCTTTGTCAATATTTTTTTTGCGCTAGTGATTTTAGAAACTTATACGCATCCTCCTGGGTAAGCACCAATCCCTCTACCTCCGCTTGCCGCAGTTGTAGAAGATAGGATCCGATTAACTGGCCCTGGTTAATATCAAGCTCGGATTCTATCCACGCACCGTTCACCAGATCGGGAATTCTTCCATTGATAACATGGTTAAAATAATCATCGAGGGCTGAGCGGGCTTTGTCAAACAAGGGTTCAGGGGAGTCGATCAGGCAGAGGAGATAAACAAGGCTCAAGGCTGGAGCCGGTCCGAGTTGGCTGACCCAGAGAGCTCTTCCCCTGCCGGTGCTTTTGAGAAAATTCAACTCATCGATTTGGTTTGAATTCAAGCCGACCAGGCTGCGAATCAGAATGTCGTTATTATTACTGAAGCGTAGTTGTTTCAATCGCAGCGGATTGCAGTCCAGTACATTGCAACCGGACAGAAAGGCAGCCAGCCTGATGATGGCCAATCGCGACAATTCGGTGCCGGATTCAACACCCTCAAATGCACGAGGCAGTGCGTTGGAAATGGCCTCGAGTCTTTGGGAAACCAGGGCGAAGCGTTTTATTCCCTCAGTAAAGTCTTCTTGGTCGCCAAGAGAACCAAATAAGACCGGCATCACTCCAAGAGATCCCATATATTGAAGTGATTTCGTAGAGGGATCAACAGTTAAAATCTGAGCCAGTTCGCTGTGGATCCGTTCTGCGGAAACACGACATAGATTGGGCGCTGCAGCACGCATGAGTGCGAAGGTCCTTGGGGCAATCTTCATTTTTAACGATGCCGCCAGTCGGATGCCGCGAAGCACTCGCAGGGGGTCATCTTCGAATACCTGGTTGGAGCAGGCACGCAGGAGTGACTTTTGCAAGTCGCCGCGGGCATTAAGCGGGTCGTATATTTGATCCGGTTTCCCGGTTTTCAAGAGGTCGACGGCGAGGGCATTGATGGTGAAATCGCGCAGCCGCAGGTCGTCCTCCA
>JBFHFM010000294.1:0-4692 GCA_041583595.1 Trichloromonas sp.
CATGGTCTCCAACGTCCAGGACATTGTCAGCCGCGTGGAAGGGGTCGGCGAACTGCAACTGTTTGGCACCCAAAACGCCATGCGGATCTGGCTGAACCCGATCAAACTCACCAATTTCCATTTGACCAGCGACGATGTCCTCGCGGCACTGCAATCCCAAAACGCCCAGGTTTCAGCCGGTCAGTTCGGCGGCAGGCCTGCGGCCCTGGGGCAGCAACTCAACGCCACCATCACCGCCCGGACTCTGCTCCAGACGCCTGAGCAGTTTGAGAACATCATCCTGCGGTCCAACAGCGACGGCTCCACCGTCAGACTCAAAGATGTGGCTGAATGTAAAATTGGTACCGAAAACTATGACATCGTAGCCCGTTACAAAGGAAAGCCTCTGGGTGGTCTAGCCATCCGCCTGGCCGCCGGAGCCAACGCGCTGGATACCGGTGAACGAGTCAAAGCCAAAATGGATGAACTGGCATCCTATTTTCCAGCCGGAATGAAAGTAGTCTATCCCTACGACACCACTCTTTTTGTCAAAATTTCCATCGAAGAGGTGATTCGCACCCTGATCGAAGCGGTGGGCCTGGTCTTTATCATCATGTTCCTCTTCATGCAGAATATCCGAGCCACCCTGATCCCTACCATTGCCGTGCCGGTGGTGCTTCTCGGAACCCTGGGAGTGCTTTCGGCCGCAGGTTTTTCTATCAACACCCTGACCATGTTCGCCCTGGTTATTGTCATCGGGCTACTAGTAGACGACGCCATCGTGGTAGTCGAAAACGTGGAACGGATCATGACCGAAGAGGGGCTGTCTCCCCATGACGCCACCATCAAATCCATGGGTCAGATCACCAGCGCCCTCTGGGGGATCGCCACCGTCCTGACCGCAGTCTTTCTGCCGATGGCCTTTTTTGGCGGTTCCACCGGAGTCATCTACCGCCAGTTCTCCGTTACCATCATTTCTGCCATGATCCTGTCGGTACTGGTGGCCATGATCCTGACCCCCGCGCTATGCGCAACGCTGCTCAAACCGGTCGCCAAAGGGCATATAGCCGCGGACAGTGGCTGGTTCAGAGGGTTTTTCCGCTGGTTCAACAAGTGGTTTGACCGTGGGAGAACGCTCTATGAGGGGATCGTCGGTCGCTCCTTCGGCAAGCCGATACGCTACCTGGTTGTGTATGGTGCCATCGTCGCGGCCATGGTCTTCTTCTTTCTACGGCTCCCCACCGCTTTCTTACCGGATGAAGACCAGGGCTTTATCATCTGCCAGATTCAGCTACCCGCCGGAGCCACACACGAACGGACCCTCAGCGTTATAGAACAGGTCGAAAAACATTTTTTAGAGGAAGAGACCAAAACCGTCGAAACCATTATCACCGTATCCGGGTTCAGCTTCGCCGGGCGTGGACAGAATATGGGGCTGGCCTTTGTTAAACTTAAGAACTGGGATCAGCGGCAATCCGCAGAGTTGAAAGCTCCAGCGGTTGCCGGGCGGGCGATGAAAGCCTTTTCATCTATTCGCGATGGTTTGGCCTTCGCCTTTTCTCCTCCTGCGGTTATCGAGCTGGGGCAAGCCAACGGCTTCGATTTTCAGTTGCAGGACCGTGGCGGCCTGGGACACGATAAGCTGATGGAAGCCCGCAATCAACTGCTCGGTATGGCCATGCAAAACCCCAAACTGATTGCGGTACGCCCCAATGGACAGGATGACTCGCCCCAGTACAAGCTGGACATCGACGATGTACGCGCCGGTGCCCTCGGCCTTTCCCTGGCCGACATCAACAGCGTTCTTGCCACCGTATGGGGGAGTTCCTACGTCAACGACTTTATCGAAAACGGCCGGGTCAAGAGAGTTTACGTCCAGGGTGATGCCCAGTACCGGATGTTGCCCGAAGATATTGGCAAGTGGCGCATCCGCAACAATAAAGACGAAATGGTGCCGTTCTCGGCCTTTGCCACCGCGCACTGGCAGTACGGCTCACCGCGACTGGAACGCTATAACGGCATCGCCTCAACAGAAATCATGGGACAAGCAGCCCCGGGGGTGAGCACCGGCGAAGCAATGATCGAGATGGAAAAGATGGCGAAGCAACTACCGGCCGGCATCGGTTACGAGTGGACTGGCCTTTCCTACGAAGAAAAACAAGCCGGCGCTCAGGCTCCAGCCCTCTACGCCATTTCACTGTTGGTGGTCTTTCTCAGTGTAGCGGCCCTGTATGAGAGTTGGACGATCCCCTTCGTCAACCTGCTCATGCTGCCGCTGGGTCTGGTCGGCGCAGTGACGGCGGTGACCCTGCGAGTGCTGCCCAACGATGTTTACCTGCAAATAGGGCTACTAACCACCGTGGGACTTTCCACCAAGAACGCGATTCTGATCATTCAGTTTATCAAAGAACAGATGCATCAGGGACACGAGCTGGTCGAAGCAACCCTTTCGGCAGTAAAAATCCGGCTGCGGCCGGTCATTATGACATCCCTGGCCTTCTTCTTTGGCACTCTGCCGCTGGCTCTGACCAAAGGAGCCGGGGCCGCCGCCCAGAACGCCATCGGTACCGCCGTCACCGGTGGATTGCTTTCGGCGACCTTTATCGACCTG
Organism: Trichloromonas sp.; assembly: GCA_041583595.1. Taxonomy (GTDB): domain Bacteria; phylum Desulfobacterota; class Desulfuromonadia; order Desulfuromonadales; family Trichloromonadaceae; genus Trichloromonas. The sequence goes on from JBFHFM010000294.1 coordinate 2,591, forward strand.
ATCTTCATTCCGTTTTTCTTTGTCATAATTTCGCGCTTGTTTGCCAAAAAAAAACATATTGTCGCCACCGAGCCGATGGAGGTGAATTGATATGAACACCATAAACACCGCCGTTGGTCTATCTTTGGGAATCGTTCTTTTCCTTTCGGGCTGTTCAACCATGGCCCCCCACTATACTCAGCCGTCCGCACCCGTTTCAGCGACATGGCCGAGCGGTCCGGCCTACCAGAATGAAACGAGTGACCCGACCGCCCAGGCAGCGGCCGAAATCTCGTGGCGCGAGTTTTTTCTTGATCCACAGTTGCAAAAACTGCTGACCCTGGCACTAGAAAATAACCGCGACCTGCGCGTCGCCACTCTCAACATCGAACGTGCCAGGGCTCAGTACCAGATTCAGCGCTCCGATCTCTTTCCCAAACTGAACGCCACCGCCGCCGCCAGCGGACAGCGCCTGCCAGCGGACCTTTCGGGGACCGGCGAATCATTGACCGCGCATGAATACAGCGCCGGTCTAGGGGTCAGCTCTTATGAACTTGACCTGTTCGGTCGCGTGCGAAGCCTCAAGGACCAGGCGCTGGAGTACTATCTCGCCACCGAACAGGCGCGACGCACCGTGCAGATCAGCCTGATTTCCGAGGTGGCGGTCGGCTACCTGAATCTGGCCGCTGACCGCGAACGGTTGACCCTTGCCCAAGAAACTTTGAATAGCCATAACGCCACCTATGAACTCACCCTTCGCCGCTTCAACGCCGGGGTATCCTCCGAGCTCGACCTCCGTCAGGCTCAGACCAGTGTCGATTCGAGTCGAGTCGACATCGCCAGCTACACCCGGCTGATCGCTGAAGATGAAAACGCATTGCGCCTCCTGGTTGGCTCAGACATTCCAAGTGAACTGTTGCCCGTTCGTTCGATAGAAACCCTCGGTGCAGTTAAAACATCTTTCACGAACCTTCCCTCTGAGGTACTGCAAAACCGTCCCGATGTCCTCCAGGCCGAGAATCTGCTCAAAGCCTATAACGCCAACATCGGCGCAGCGCGAGCCGCTTTCTACCCACGCATCACCCTGGTCGCCTCAACAGGGTCTGCCAGCGCCGAATTATCCGGACTCTTCAAGGACGGATCCCTGACCTGGAGTTTTGCACCGCAGGTGTCCTTGCCCATTTTCGACGGTGGCAGCAACAAAGCCAACCTGAAAGTCGCGGAGACCGATCGTGACATTGCCGTAGCCCAATACGAAAAGGCCATTCAGACAGCCTTCCGCGAAGTAGCCGATGCCCTCGCTCAGCAAGGAACGATCGGAGAACAGCTCGCAGCCCAGCAGTCGCTGGTCGAAGCCACCGCACAAAGCCATCGCCTATCAGAAGCACGCTATCTGAAAGGAGTCGACAGCTTTCTCAGTGTCCTTGACGCCCAACGCTCACTCTACGGCGCACAACAGAAACTCATAACCTTCCGCCTCTCTCGTTTGACCAACCAGATGACCCTCTACAAAGTGCTGGGCGGTGGAGCGTTATAAAACCCAATAGCGCAGGATTACTGCAAGAGCACTGACCCTAAACAATCATGCTGCCGAACGGACCTTGTCCGTTCGGCAGTGGCGCATTCAACGCCCCCGGGAGGCCTGAAATACAGAAGCCTGGGGGGTAAAAATCTGATAATATTGGGCGGTTATTTATGCCCACCTGAGCAAAAAATCCAGATAAATATCCTTGACTTGGCGGGGCCTTCTTTATGGGATATTTTGGCAAAGCCTGGGCAGGATCGCCAAAAGCGAATGCCCCCTGAAGGATTATAAATGATGCATAACACATTACCTCGTGGTGTTATCGCCCTCGGCCTGGTGAGCCTCTTCATGGACCTCTCATCCGAGATGATCCACAGTCTGCTTCCGGTCTTCCTGGTCACCGTTCTGGGCGCCAGCGCCCTCTCCGTCGGGCTGATCGAAGGGATTGCCGAAGCGACGGCCTCGATCGCTAAGGTTTTTTCCGGGGTAATCTCCGACTGGATCGGCCGCCGCAAACCCCTGCTATTAATGGGCTATGGCCTGGCGGCCTTGACGAAACCCCTCTTCCCCCTCGCCACCGGAATCGGCGCGGTGCTGA
>JBFHFM010000295.1:0-4657 GCA_041583595.1 Trichloromonas sp.
ACAAAGGCGCAGATTCCCAGGGCCACAGCGAGAGACTTCTTGCCCATGAAAAAGCGAATCACTTGTTTATAGGTCGCTTGCAGCTGGTCCAGCAGGCTGAATTTCTTCTTGCTGCCGTCCGCCTTGACCGTCCCATGCTCGTGGAGCCCCCTGGTGATGAAAAACCGGCAGAGGATGGGGGTGAGCAGGACGGCTACCACAAAGGAAACCGCCAGGGCGAGCGCCACGGTGATGGGCAGCGCCATGATGAACTCGCCGGCTGATCCAGTGATGATCAACAGGGGGAGGAAGGCGGCGATGATTGTCAGGGTCGCCGTGAATACGGGAACCACTACTTCGGTGGCGCAGCGCCAGGCCGCCTCCGCCTTGGGTACCTTACGGTCAAGAAGATCGACATAGTTGTCGGCAATCACGATGGCGTCGTCCACGACGATACCAAGCACCATAATCAGGGCGGCGATCGAAACCTGGTGCAGGGTGATCCCCAGCGCGTTCATCACTCCCAGGGTGGCGCACAGGGTGACCGGGATGGCCAATGCGGCGATCACCGCGACCCGGATCGGCAGGAGTAAAATGGTGACCAGGATGACCGAACCGATGGCCAGCAGGAATTCGTGGCTGAGCCCCGAAATGCGGCTTTTCACCACGGCCGGTTGATTGGCGATCAGGTCGAGGTTCACATCGGGCGGCAGCAGGGTCTCAAGGCGCTCGAAAACCAGGGCGATCTGATCCCCCAGTTCCGCGATGTTTTTTCCTTTTTGCATCTCAACCGACAAGAGCATGCTCGGTTCACCGTCATAGCGAACCAGGAAGGTCGGGTCCTGATAGCGGCGCTCGACATCGGCGAAGTCGCGGATGTAGACCGGTTGGCCGGTTTTGGAGACATCCACCAGGACGTTGCGGATCTGCTCTTCGGTTGTGAACACCCCGCTTGTGCGCAGGGGGACCCTGGCGTTTTCTGCTTCGAATCGGCCGGAGCTCTGGATGACATTGCGCTGCTGCAGCGCCTGGGCCACACGGCTCGGGTCGGTGAAATACTGGGAGATGCGCTCGAGGCTGCTGGTGATCCAGATCTGCTCGCTCTGCCCGCCATAGGTGGCCAGTTTTCCGACATCACGGATGGTGCGCAATTCATCCTGAATCTTGTCCACATAATCGCGAAGTTCCCGGTATCCGTACCGCGTGCCGTGTACGGCGATGAGCATGGCCACGGTATCCCCGAAATCGGAATTGACCACCGGGCCGCGGACCCCTGCCGGCAATTCGGCGGCGCGGACGTCGTTCATCTCGTGGCGCAGCTTGGCCCAGAAAACGTCTGGAGCCTTGACGTTGTTTTCCAATTCGACATTGATGATGACCAGTCCTGGGCGGCTGGTCGAAAAGGTCTTTTCTTTGCGCACCTCCGGAAATTTGAAGATGTGTTTTTCCAGGGTTTTGGTGACCTGCTTTTCGACTTGCTCGGAGGTGGCGCCCGGGTAGAGCGCCATGACCAGGCCGGTTCGGATGGTGATGGTGGGATCCTCGGTTCGCGGCATCTTCAGAAAGGCGTGAATACCGATGATCACGATCATGGCGGTCAGAATCAGAGTGACGACCGGGTAGCGTAGCGAGGCTTTGATCGGGGACATCAGCGCTCACCCCTCTGCGGGGTGCCAGCTGGTTCAGCGGAGGCATTCGCCATTATGGCGGTAACGACAACCCCATCCCTGAGCCGCTCCTGTCCGGCCATGACGATCGATTCTTCGCCCGAAAGCCCGCTCTTGATCTCGACCTCTGTCCCCCGGACAGTGCCCGTTTCGACCCGCTTGGCATAGACCCGGTTTTGCTCGGGATAGTAGACGAAGACCACCGTGGCGCCCTGAGGGTCGCGCACAATGGCCTCAATCGGCAATGTCGCAATGGGGATAATACGGTCGCCATGGATCTGAGCTTCGGCCACCATCCCGACCCGAAGGCGATGTTCGGGATTCGCCACGCTGATGCGGGTCATATAGGTTCGCGTACTCGGATCCGCAGAAACATTAATGACCCGCACGGTTCCTGAGAACGTTTCCCCGGGCAACGCCGGGATGTTGATCTCCGCATGCTGGCCGATTTTCACACGGTGGATGTCCGTCTCAGGTATTCCGACGCTGATCTCCACCGGATCAAGCTGGACGATTTCAAAGATCGTGCGCCCGGAAGCAGCTATCTCTCCCGGCTCAATCGAGCGTTTTGCGACATAACCATTGATGGGAGCATAGACAGTCGCATCGGATAGACGCTTTTGGGCCATTTGCACGTTGGCCTCGGCTTGATCGTAAGCGGCCTGGGCCTGCGCCTGGTCCTCCTTCTGTCCGCCGGCCTGCGCCTGCTCAAACTGCAGCCTGGCAGATTCGTAGGCGGATTTGAATTTCTGATAATCGTTTGGCGCCAGGCTTTTCGAATCGTAGAGCATTTTCATCCGTCGATGTTCGTCTTCGGCCCGTTCATAAGCGATCCGGGCCTGTTCCAGTTGCTCAGGGCGCACCGGATTCCTGGCTTTTGCGAGGGAGGCCCGAGCCATATCGGCCTGGGCCATGGCGATCTTCTCAGCGAGCACATAATCCGTTGAGTCAATTTGGGCAAGCAGTTGATTTTGCCTGACATATTCGCCCTCACGCGGACCGACATGAAGCACTTTTCCGGAAACAAGAAACGATACATTGGACGGTGCGTCTGGCGTGACAACCGATCCACTGACGGTCGTGGTCTCCCGATCCTGGACCTGGCTGACCCGGCCAATCTTAACCGGTATCGGGGTATTCGTTGCTTGCTCCATCTTTTCGTCTGCCGAACAAGCCGAAAGTACCCACAGTAGTGGCAGCATCAGGATGACCATCATTCGCATAAAAAGACTCCTTTTAGACTTGATGTCGACGGTTAAGCTTGACCCTGGCCGCCCTCTTCTTCGTCCATCGCCCGTAGCATTTCCAGGGATTCATTGCACCATTCAACCAGCGCCCGGCTCTCATGCATACAATAACGTGCCGCCATTAACTTAAACCGGGCATCAGGGTCATCTTTTCGGGAAGCAAAATCACTCTCCACGGTTTCCCCCTCCATCAGCAGGTCCGTGTGCATCTTCTGAAAATGCTCCACATGTTTTATATTGTCCTTCAAATCGACCTTGCTTCCGAATATCAGCTTGAGTAACAATTCCTTGCGCACAACCTGATATTCAATGGGCCGGTTATGCCATTGACGGAACTCCTGCAAGCCTTTTTCGGTAAGAGAGAAGACCTTCCGATCCATTCTTTCCCCCCGCTTCTCCACGCTTTTTTCCGCCAACCCTTCCAAAACCAGACGGTTTAGCATGGGATATATCTGGCCGTAACTTTCACTCCATACATGACTCATCGGTCCTTCGAAGAGCTTCTTGATGTCGTAGCCCGACATCGGTCCCATGGTCAGAAGTCCAAGAAGGGCGTATTTGGTCTTGTTTTCCCTTGCCATAAAGATCTCCGCATACCTTCAGTTATCGGTAAAGATAGGAGCAGGAATTTCTATCTTCCAGCAACCAGTCGAGCTTGGCCAGTAACCTCTCCGGATAATGCGCCCTGGAGACACAACCGGCATAGGCGCCCTTGATTGAAGCCAGGTTAGACTATCTCGACAACGAAGCGGGCAAGAGGCCCCCCGGGCAACCAGTCGTCCAGGGACGGTGGCCACAGATATAAGGTTTCTCGGTCAACCCGGTGGAACCTGTGACTCATCGCTATTTCGCCTCAGCAGGAGGGAATGCCCGGCGATTTTAATATTTTGCGGATGAAAAATCCGACAAGCTCCCGGATGTATATCTTTTAGATAGGTCCGCGACTGTTAATTGTCAATCCTTTTCTGATTAGCATGGGTTTTCCGCTGATAATTCGCAACCTTGCCTGGGGTGGCTTCAGGCGCAAATAATCTGATGAAAATTACACAAAATCGCGAATGAATTCGCCCTTTCAGGGGCTAAGTCCATTGCAGAACATTGATACTGATCAGAATATTTTTTAGCTGGCGACTGAAAAACTCTGGGGAAGGGCGCCCACGAAATTCGCGTGGACCTTTTTGATCGATGGCAACATTTCAGGGAACGTTTCTCAACGTCAAATTTTGCCTAAAAGATTGATTCCTCATAGTCAGGTACCTCATTGAACCATCGGGGGGCTCTTCTGCCCTCTGCCAAGGCTGCTTCAGCCTGAGCAATAATCTTCTCCCTGTCCTTAGGGTAGCTTCCGGTCAGGTGAAGAGCATTGGAGACATGGTTGGAGCGAAGAATCGTCCGCTGCGGGGATAATCTCTGGACAATGTCCAACGCTTCCTCAAGTACCTGGCCGTTACTGAGTGGCTGAATCAGCCGATAATACTCATCATTATGACGCCGAAACATGGTCAACAAGGAGAAAAATGCTGGAGATAGAGCATTGATCCACTCGGCCGTTGCAGATGCGTGCTCCTGCGTCCGAGCCACTCCGGCCAGTCCCAAAATCGCGGTGACCGACAGTTTCATCCCCGCTCTTTGCGCCTTGCGACACAGCTCAAGCATCTGATCAGGGGCAAAACCCTTTCCGGCCAGTTCGAGCGTCTCTGTATCGCCGCTTTCCAGTCCGAAATAGAGGATCCGGAGTTTCTTCTCTTTTAATACTTTAAGCTC
>JBFHFM010000296.1:0-4636 GCA_041583595.1 Trichloromonas sp.
ACAAGATCGGTCTGATCAGCGATGTTCATGCGACACTGGATCCCGTGCAGGAGGCGCTGGAGATCTTTCGGCGCGAAGGCGTCGATACCATCCTCTGCGGGGGGGACATCGCCGGGTACGGGAACGAACTGGAGCAGACCGTTGCGGTGCTGATCGACAGCGGCTGTCGGGCCATATTGGGTAATCATGACCACTGGTATTTACGCCGCCGCGACCCGGATCTGGACGGCCCTGTGGAAGCCTATTTGCGTGCTTTGCCCAGGGTGATTGAGCTCAAGGTGGCTGGCAAAATGATTTATATGGTTCACGCCAGTCCGCCCGACTCATTGCTGGACGGAATCCGGTTGCTCGACCGATATGGGGAACTGATAGTAGTGCAGCAGGAGCTCTGGAGTGAGATTCTAGGTGACTTTCCCTGTGATGTGCTGCTGGTCGGCCACACCCACCAGCTCTTTGTTGAACGGCTCGGGCAGTCTCTGGTCATCAACCCTGGCAGTACTAGGTTCAATCACAGCTGTGCGATTCTGCACCTTCCTGAGCTGAGGGTGCAGATCTTCCCGCTGTCGGGTATGGCACCAGTGCAGGCCTGGAACTGGGGCCTGGAAGGGGCTGAGGGCGATCAGACCGAGTTGCGCCCAGATTAATCCGCTGAATGGTAAAGACCTGCTGCGTGTATCTTGGTTTGTCGCCCGGTAGGGATTTACTTGCTTTTATTTCTAGCTGAATCTGTATGTGTCTGAATTCTATCCTTTTCTAATAAAAGGGGCTGCCTTTGCTTCTTTCGCCTCAGTGATGCGGGCAGCCATGCCCCTGGCCATTTCCACTCCCATGCCCGCCGCAGGTCTGCTCCTGGGTCAATATCGGAAGTTCATTGATCGCCAGCGCGGCCAGATTTTCGGCGACCGAATCCGCTACTGAGTGGTAGACCTTCATGCCGAGTTGATTGAGGTGCCCTAGAGCACCACTTCCGATGCCACCGACCACAATGCCGTCGACCCGTTGCCCGCCTAGGGCTTTTAGGGGGTTGCAGTCACCGTGGTTGTGCTCCTTATCGCCATTGTTGATTTCTTCGATCCTGTTGGTTTCCGTATCGACAATAATAAAGAGGGGGGCAGAACCAAAATGGTCAAAAACCGAGCTTTCCATCCCCTCATTGATTTCTACCGGAAAACATATCTTCATTGGATATCTCCTGTCAGTTAGTTTTCATCGGGAAACGGCCCTTTTCCGCAATCTCTGCGTCAATCTGCGGCCTTGCTTGTGCGACGTACCATGTACGTCTCCGCGCAAAGCCTTGATTTCCTTGACCTTGCGAAAAATTGCTCGTTTCCCAAATGAAAACGGCACTCGTTCCATCCATAGATTCCGGATGGAAACTAGTTAATTATTCACGCTAATCGTCGAGCTCTCAGAAGTCAACAGGTTTGATTTTCGTCGTGTCGCATAAGCCCCATTTCTTTGTCGATGGCGCCTTCCCTGCTTCGCAAGTTGACTCCTGTAACGGGCAAAGTTATCCTGTCAGGGCTTCATCTTTGTTGATTCCCTAATTAATGGTTCAATGTGTGGGTCGGACACCATGGCTTTCGCTGGGAGAAATTATGGAATGGAAACCTCTAAAGATCATTGTCGCCGGGGACCGCTCATCATCGATGATGCAACTGGTCGTTTTGCTGCAGCGACTTGGATACGAGGTGACTTCCGCTAAAAGTGGGGCCGAGGCCCTCGATTTGATGGAAAGGGTGCCCACGAACCTGGTTATCCTGGATGGCCACCTGTCGGCTCAAGATGGCTTTACTGCTCTTGAGCAGATCAAGAACGATCATCGATGGTCAAACATCCCGGTGATTATGATGGCTGCCAAACACAGCAAAACATCTCACGACGAGTACATCCGTTTTGGTTACGAAGGGTTGTTGACCATTCCCTTTGACCTGAACCAGATGAATATCCTGGTTCAGGAATATCTTTCCATCGACCAAAGCAGATGCCGCAAGAAATTACGCGTCCCTTTTCCCCGCCCGGTGACCTTGATTTACGGCGGGCAGGCAAACGAGTATCCGGCTGTCAATTTGTCCGAAGGGGGGATTTATCTGCAAACCAATCACCCCTTGCCCGTTGCCACTGAAGTCGAAATCATTTTGCCGCTTCCCCGCAGGAAGCCGCTGTCGGTCACTGGGGTGGTTATTTACCACAAAGGTTCTTGTGCCGAGGTCTTCAACGTTGCCCCCGGGATGGCCATCGAGTTTCAGCAGTTAAGTGTTATTTCTTCAGCAGCGCTATCGCTTTTTATTACGGATATGTTGCTGGTAGATTTGCCCAGAGGGAAGGACTCCATTGTTCTCTGTGAAGGACAGGCCGAGGGGGGTGGGAAGACCTGAGCTGGTGAGCGTGGGACAGATGAGGGTTTTTCGGTGGCTAATATCTATTATAAACTTTTGGAATACCGGAAAAGGCTGGTAAGAACTTGTTATCTCGTGAAAAAATTCTCTCTCAAGTAGGTAAGGAGCGCTAAAAATGAAAAAAGTTATTAAAGTTATGGTCGGGCTGTCATTGCTTGCTCTTCTCAGTGGTTGCGCCGCTGGAGGTGGCTTTGATATGGAGAAAGCGATGAGTGTCGGGGGGGGGGTGCTGCAGGCAACGACGTTGACAGAAGATAGCGTTAAGCAGATGGCGACCCTGGCTGCGACTGAGATGGATGGCCAAGCGAAGGTGGCCGATGCGAATAATCCCTATTCGGTGCGGTTGCGCAAACTGACACAGGGCCTGGAGAATTATGATGGCCTGAATCTTAATTTTAAGGTGTATTTAGCCGAAGATGTGAATGCCTTCGCCATGGCGGATGGTACCGTGCGCGTTTATTCCGGGCTGTTTGATGCCATGCCCGATGAGCAGGTTTTTGCGGTTATTGCCCATGAAATGGGGCATGTGAAATTGAAGCACAGTTATGAGCAGATGCGGGAACAGATCCTTTCGGATACGGCATTTCAGGCCGCCGCATCTATGGGAGGGTATATTGGGTCATTGACGTCTTCCCAGTTGGGGCAACTCGGTAAAAAAGCGGTTGATGCACATTTTTCTCAGGCCGATGAGCTTGAAGCTGATGCCTACTCGGTCAAGGCTCTGCACAGCATGAAAAAAGACCCCAGTGCCATGAAAGCGTCGATTCTGACCTTGGAAGGACTCTATGGTGCCGGCGGCGGTTTCTTGAGCTCGCATCCGTCGAATCCCAAGCGTATCGAGCAGATTGACCTGGCAATATCCCAACTCAAATAGTTGTTTTTAATTCGATCCTTGAGCCATCTGGATCAGGATAATGTCTAACAAAAACGCCCTTTCTCACGATAGGGCGCTTTTGTTGGTGCTAATGGTTTTCTGGCTTTTTACCTTAAATACACTCTCTTTCGAGTCAAACAAGTCTTTTGCAACTGCTATGCTTATATCAATAGAGTTAATCTGCCAATCAAAAGGCTTTGACCGACAGGAGATTCAAGATGACAAATGATTTTATTTTTTCGCCTTTTTCGATTAAAAAACACACTCTGCGAAACCGTCTTGGGGTGGCACCGATGACGCGGATGTCGTCGGTGAAAGACAGCATTCCCCGGCAGGACGTCCTCGATTTTCTGGAGCGGCGGGCGGCGAATGGAGCTGCTGTGGTCTACACCGAGGCGATCGTCACCGATTACGAGAGCAGCCAGGGATACCCGGGCCAGGCGCGCCTGACTAACCAGCGGCAGATTGATGCCTGGGCTGCAACGGTGAAAAAGATTCAGGCGCATGGGGCTCTGGCCATCATTCAGATGTTTCATTGCGGGCGCATGGCCTGGCCGGAGGTCAACCCCGCCGGGCGGTCGATCGGTCCGAGTGCGATAACCCCCAAACAGCTCAATCAGTTAACCCAAAAACCATACCCTCTGCCAGATGTGATGAGCCGATTTGATATGGCTCACGTGATCGAGGGGTTTGTCGAAACCGCGAAAGGGGCGGTGGAGGCCGGTTTCGACGGTATCGAAATCCATGGGGCACACGGATATCTGATTAACCAGTTTCTGTCCAGTTATTCCAATCAGCGCACGGATGACTACGGCGGGTCACTGGCTAACCGGTTTCGCTTTGCCCGCGAAGTGATCCAGGCGGTGCGACAGGTGGTGCCAAGTGACCATCTGCTCGCTTTTCGAATCTCCAACTGGGGGATCGCTGATCCGGAGGTGTCGCTTTTTAAGGATGCTGACGAATGGCAGGCGCTGATTCGCCTGCTGGCTGCTGAGCCGATCGATGTTCTTTCGGTGTCGACCTATCGTTTCAGCGATGCGGCTTTTGGTACTGCAAAAACCATGGCCCAATTGACCCGCGAAGTGACGACCTTGCCGCTGATGATCTGCGGGCAGATCCATGACCGAGCCACTGCCGAACAGGCGCTGCAGCATGCCGATATTGCGTTGAGCGCCAAATCGATCTTGCTCAATCCCGATTGGGTTGAAGATGTCCGAGGCGGCAAATCGCTGCCACTGCGTTCCTCGCAGGAGGCGAATGTGGCTTATACGACTGAGGTGGTATTGTAAGCGGGAGACTTTGTTGGTCCACAGACGCCGGTTGCTACTGGCGCCAGGCGCCGAAATGACTTATGCTGTCCGAA
>JBFHFM010000297.1:0-4621 GCA_041583595.1 Trichloromonas sp.
CGATGTTTCTGCTCCCCAACCTCACGCAGCTGCGCCGCCCTGATCTTGATCAGATCACCCGGCAGCTGATCCGGCATGCTGGCAGCGGGAGTTCCAGGGCGCCGGCTAAACGGGAAAACATGCAGGTGTGAAAGTGGCAGTTCTTCGATCAAGCGCAGCGTACTGGCGAATTCAGCTTCGGTTTCACCGGGAAATCCGGTGATCAGATCGAGACCAATAGCGGCCTCGGGCATGCGCCCATGAATGCGAGCGACCAGTTCACGGAAGAAACCAGTGTCGTAATGGCGATTCATGCGCCGCAGAACCTCATCGCTGCCAGCCTGCAGGGGGATATGAAAATGCGGACAGAGGATCTTTGAGCAGGCGACCTGCTCAATCAATTGATCGGGAATTTCGGTCGGCTCGACGGAACCGAGACGCAGTCGCGCCACAGAGGTTTCAGACTCGATACGCCGAACCAGATCGAGCAGCGAGATCGGTGGTGAAAGATCGCCGCCGTAACCGCCAATGTGAATGCCGGTCAAAACAACTTCGGGATAACCACTTTCAGCCAAGGTGCGGACCTGCCCCACAATTTCGTCCGGCAGCACCGAACGGCTGCGACCACGGGCATAGGGGATAATACAGTAGGAGCAGTAGGCATCGCAACCGTTCTGGATCTGCAGAAAAGCCCGGCTACGCTCGGCAAAAGTAGTCAATGACAACGGAACCGCCTCTGTTGCGGCGGAAATATCCGAAACGGAAACGAGCGGCTCACTCCCTTCGGTTTCGAGATAACGGAGAAAATCCTTTTTTTCGGCATTGCCCAACACCACGGCCACGCCGGGAATTCGACTTAGAGCTTCGGGATCGACCTGCGCATAGCAACCGGTCACAACCACCCGGCATTGAGAGTTAAACCGACGGGCCTTGCGAATGAGATTACGCGATTGAGAGTCGGTTGCCGCCGTGACCGTGCAAGTATTGACGATAACCAGGGCAGCGCCGGCTTCGAAGGGAATCACGTCGAAACCTGCCCCCTTAAGGCGCTCTTCCATGGCAGCCGACTCGAACTGGTTGGTTTTGCAGCCGAGAGTGGCAATGGCAACGGTTCGGCTCACTCGATCCATCCTCCGCCAACAACCCGGTCCTCATCGTAAAAGACGGCCGCCTGACCTGGGGTCACGCCATTCTGAGGCACATCGAAGAGCACCCGGGCCCGACCGTCCGGCAAGGGCGTCACGGTCGCCGCAACTTCATGATGCCGGTAGCGAATCCGGCAGGCCGTGCGCAGCGGCGCAGAGGGCTCAGGAATAGACCAGTTAACTTCGTGCAGAGTCAACTCGGGTACCGCCAGCTGCGATTTTTCGCCAACCAGAACCCGGTGCTGCCCGGCATCGATGCCGACCACGTAAAGAGGTTCCGGCCAGGACAGCCCCAGCCCTTTGCGTTGACCAATGGTGTATCGATAAGTCCCCTGGTGATGGCCAAGGACTTTCCCCGAGACGTGGACAATTTCACCGTCCATCTTGCCGGCGCCACGCTCTTCTTCGAGAAAACGGACGTAGTCGCCGTCGGGGACGAAACAGATATCCTGACTCTCGGCCTTCTCGGCCACCCGCAAGTTCAGTCGGGAGGCATGAGCGCGTACCTCGTCCTTGGTCATCCCCCCGAGAGGAAAGCTCACCCGTTGCATCTGCTCCTGTGTCAGGGTAAACAAAAAGTAGCTCTGGTCCTTGTCGGGATCAAGCCCCTTGCGTAACTGATAACGCTCCCCTTCACGTTCGATGCGAGCGTAATGGCCAGTGGCCAGAAAGTCGGCTTCAAGTTCAAGGGCTCGGCGCAGCAACAGCTCGAACTTGAGTACCTGATTGCAGAGTACACAGGGGTTCGGGGTGCGGCCGGAAAAATAATCGTCGCAGAAGCGGTCGATGACCTGCTTCTGGAAATCCTTTTCGAAATTAACCACGTAAAAAGGGATATCCAGGCCCTCGGCCACACGTCGGGCATCGTGAACATCGTCGAGCGAACAGCAGGAACCGAAGGTGTCTCCGTTTTTCGCCGTAAACGAGGAGTAGTCCCAGATCTGCATGGTCATGCCAATGACCTCGTGCCCCTGCTCTTTAAGCAAAGCCGCAGTCACACTTGAATCAACCCCGCCGCTCATGGCGACGACGATGCGTTTTTTATTTATTGTCATTATTGAAAGTCAGTGATGAGTTACTGGTTATTTGTAATTTGACCTGGATACGGAGAGCTCAAGAGAAAGGGAGGGCTCCCCAAAAAAGGAAAAAGCCCTCCCGATTGATCATGACAAATGGCTTTACTTGCAATTTTTCCAATCACAAATTACAAACCACTATTCCCCTTGTTTTTCTTTATAATTCTTGATCGCCTCATGCAGTGCATCGGCGGCCAAGTTAGAACAATGGAGTTTCTGAGCCGGCAAGCCGTCGAGGGCTTCGGCCACTGCGGCATTGGTCAACTCAAGGGCCTCTTCGATCGTCTTGCCAATCGCCATTTCGGTCACCATCGACGAGGTTGCAATAGCCGCCCCGCAACCAAAAGTCTTGAACTTGACATCCTTAATGATGTTGTCCTCGACCTTGAGATAGATTTTCATGATGTCGCCACAAGAGGCATTACCGACCTCGCCGACACCGTCAGCATTTTCGATTTCCCCTACGTTGCGGGGATTTGAAAAGTGATCCATAACCTTTTCAGAATACATGAGATTCTCCTTTATCTTCCTTAAACTTATCTCTCAATAAAAAAAACTAACCCTGTGATCTAGTGTACTTTTCTTATCACTTGACACTCTTCGCAGGTCATCGGTTCCGAACGGTTGTACAAGGGGCTCATCTCGCGCAGGCGCTGAACGATCGGCGGTAGCACCTCGAGAACATAATCGACGTCTTCCTCGGTATTGTCGATACCGAGACTAAAGCGGGTACTCGAATGGGCCAGAACCACATCGACGCACATGGCCCCCATGACATGGGACGGCTCCAGCGAACCGGAGGTGCAGGCTGACCCGGACGAGGCAGCGATGCCCTTCATGTCAAAATTAAGGAGTAACGACTCCCCTTCAATATAAGCAAAACTAACATTAAGCGTGTTCGGTAAACGCAGAGCCGAATCCGGATGGCCGTTAACCTTGATTTCAGGGACCGCCTGAATAATGCCCTGCTCCAGCCTGTCACGCAGACGGCGGATCCGCGCGGCATCTTCGCCGAGATGACTTCCAGCCAGATCGCAAGCGACACCGAGCCCGACAATCCCGGCCACGTTGTGCGTTCCAGCTCGCCGATTACGCTCCTGGTGGCCTCCGTGTATAAACGGAGACAGGCGAGTTCCCCGGCGGATATAAATAGCACCGACCCCTTTGGGAGCACCAATTTTGTGCCCGGATAAAACCAGCAGATCCACCTGTGCTTTCTGCACATCAACAGGAACCTTGCCGACGGCCTGAACCGCATCGGTGTGAAAACGCACCTTGTACTTGCGAGCGATAGCGCCGATTTCCTCGATGGGATAAATATTTCCGGTCTCGTTGTTGGCCCACATAACCGAAATGAGAATGGTTTTGTCGGTAATGGCGGCCTCAAGCTCGGCCAGGTTAAGCATACCATTGTGATCAACGGGCAGATAGGTCACCTGTATCCCCTGTTTTTCAAGAGCTTCACAGGTTTCCAGAACAGCCGGATGCTCTACCGTGGTCGTAATGATATGGTTTCCTTTGTCACGCAAAGCATCCACCGTCCCTTTCAGGGACATGTTATCGCCCTCACTACCGCAGGAGATAAAAACGATTTCTGCCGGTGAGCAGTTGATCAGGTTGGCCACTTTCTCGCGGGCCTTTTCCACCGCGCCGCTTACGGCCCGCCCGGCCCAGTGAACACTGGAAGGGTTGCCGAATTGTTCGCGATAAAAAGGCAGCATAGCCTCCAGCACTTCGGGTCGAACTGCCGTGGTGGCATTATTGTCCATATAAATGCGTTTCACTTCACGTCCTCCTGGTATCGATTTCTATAGTCACGAATTTATTTTACCTTCGGCTTCTCGGGTCAAATCGGCAAGAGTGATGGATGCCAGAAAAAAGCGGATGCGCTCCCCCAGTCCTTGCCAGACACGCTGGGTAACACATTTGGCTTTACAGCTGCAATTCCCGTCGTTGTCCATGCATGAAACGGGAACCAGCGACTCCTCGACACTTTCGATAATCTCGTCGACCCGTATCTGTTCAGCCGGCCGAGCCAAC
Organism: Trichloromonas sp.; assembly: GCA_041583595.1. Lineage (GTDB taxonomy): Bacteria > Desulfobacterota > Desulfuromonadia > Desulfuromonadales > Trichloromonadaceae > Trichloromonas. The sequence continues at coordinate 4,241 of JBFHFM010000297.1, forward strand.
ACGTATCCTCCACCTGGCCCACGTACGCTGTCAACAATTTTCCCACGACGCAGTTTAGCAAACAGTTGCTCAAGATAGGTCAGAGAGATATCTTCTCTGGTCGCAATATCTTTAAGCGTTACCGGAGCCCCATGTGCATGCAGATTCAAGCTCACCATGGCACGAACAGCATACTGACCTTTGGTCGAAAGTCTCATTCTGAAGTCTTTTTCTTTGTTATTGCCGGAACCGTTTTTTCAGCCGACCCTTCAGTTAGCTTGTTAACCTTAACCTCAAGAGCTCGAATTTGATCAAACAGGCAGGAAATAGCCTTGGCTTCGGGGTCTGGCAACTGACCATGCTCAAGATTGGCACGCACTTCAGGTTTCTGACCTTCGGTAA
>JBFHFM010000298.1:0-4608 GCA_041583595.1 Trichloromonas sp.
CGCCAAAGAACCAGGATGCCCCCTGCCGATTGGCCAGGCAGTCCTTGAGTATGTCACCGTGAACAATCCGTATCTAAAGTGGAATCTGTGGCCAGGCAAGGAGAAACTTTACCCAGGGCAGCATCCGCACGGGGCCTTTCTGACCACCTACGTCTCCCCCCTGGCTTTTTACGCGATCCAGGACCATGCAGGGCAGATCCCAGACACCGCATTCATCGTCAAGGAGAACTACTCCCCCGAAAAACAACTGGCAGCGGTTACCGTCATGTATAAAGTCAAAGACTACAATCCTGAAGCAGGAGACTGGTTCTGGCTCAAATACACCCCCGATGGCAAGATCGCCGCAGAGGGCAAGATCGCCGGTTGCATCGACTGCCATACCAGCACTAAGGACAACGACTGGCTATTCACGGGCCCCCTCAAGTAACCTCAATCTCGAAGCCAATACGATAAAGGCCGACTCGGAAATTTCCGTGTCGGCCTTTGGCTTTTCACCGTCGCCATCCTTTTTAGGTTATTGGCTGATTTCCGCAGCCACCCCCGTAGCCGCCAATAGCCAATACGCCGGCGGCTACACCGAAGGACACATCGGTGTCCACCATCCCAAGCTGCCGGGTAAATAGAAGGCTGCCTGCAGAGTCGAACTTGGCATAAAAAACATCGGCACCGCCACGCTGCCTAGCGGTCCACGAAAACCCCGGTTCGCCTGCTCTCTCACCTCCCCACCAAGCCCAGGCTGAGCCAGGGCCAGTAGGTGATAATCAGCACGCACAACAGCAGGATGAGCAAAAACGGCAGGGTGGCGCGATAGAGGGTGAGGATCGGCTTTTCGAAGCGGTAACTGGCGATGAAAAGATTAAGACCGATCGGCGGGGTAAGGTAGCCGATCTGCATGTTGGCGAGAAAAATGATTCCCAGGTGCAGGGGGTCGACGTTGAAACCGACCGCCACCGGCAGGATCAACGGCACCACCAGCACCAGAGCCGAGAAGATGTCGAGCAAGGCGCCGAGCAGCAACAAAAAGATATTGAGCCAGATCAGAAAGGTCAAGCGGCTGGAAACGTGCTCCTGCACCCAGACAAAGAGCCGCTCCGGCACCCCGGCGTCGATCAGGTAGTTGGTCGAAGCGAGCGAGACGCCGAGGATGATCAGGATGCCGCCAACCATGACCATCGACTGTCGGATGATGACCGGCAGCTGGTGCAGCTTGATTTCACGCAGGATGCCGACCTCGACCACCAGCACGTAGAGAGCGGTCACCGCGGCGGCCTCCGAAACGGCAAAATAACCGCTATAGATGCCTCCAAGCACGATGAACGGCAGGGGGAGTTCCCAGGCCGCCTCGCGCAGGGCGCGCCCAGGACCGACCTTCCGGGTTTGCTGCTGGCGCACCCTATGGCGGTTGTGCCAGAGGCAGTAGCCAAGCAGCAGCACCAGCATCAGGCTGCCGGGGAGAATGCCGGCGATAAAGAGTTGGTCGATGCTGACCAACTTGCCAACATCGGTCTGCTGAGCGACGATGCCGTAGAGAATCAGCGGCAGTGACGGCGCAAAGAGCAGGCCGAGACTCCCCGAGGTGGTAATCAGGCCAAGATTGAAATCCTCATCGTAGCCAGCCTGCTGCAACGCCGGATAGAGGAGCGCGCCGAGGGCGATGATGGTCACCCCCGAGGCACCGGTAAAGGCCGTAAAAAAGGCACAGGTAATCAAAGCGACGGCAGCCAGGCTGCCGGGGAGCCAGCCGAAAAGAGCCTGACTCAGGCTAACCAGCCGCTTGGGGGCACCACTTTCGCCGAGCAGATAACCGGCCAGGGTAAAGAGGGGGATGGCGAGCAGCACGGGCATTTCAGCCAGCCGGTAGACCTCGACAGCCAGGGCCGCCAGGTCAATATTCGCATGCCAGTAGCCGAGCAGCGCACTGGCGGCAATGATCGCAAAGAGGGGGGCTCCAAAGAGGGCAAGCAGGAGCAGACCGAGACCAATTAGGGGCATGGCGTCTCCTCGCGGAACAAGCCCAATAGCAGGCGACCGGAGGCGACAATATAGCGATAAGCGATCAAACCAAAGGCAACTGGAATAACGGCCTCGAAAACCCAGGCCGGGGCCGAACCTAAAACAGTAGAGCCAAACTCGCGCTCCATCAACACGAATCGGCTCGCATGCCAGGCGCAGAGACTGCAAACCGCAGCGGTGAAGAGGCTGGTTACGAGCTCAGACATCACCTTAAATCGGTCAGGAAGCAGTCGGGACAGGACGTCGATCTGGATCTGTTTTCCCTCGCGACTGGCGGCCACAGCCCCGACCATACCAAGCCAGAGCAGCAGGATTTTCAAAAACTCGTCGGCCCAAAGCAGCCCACTGCCCAGCAGGTTGCGGGCGACAATTTGCCAGACCGCCAAGGAAACCATGGTCAGCAATAAGGAGCAAATCAGCAGATTCTCCACCCCGCGACCGACGCGATCAAGGGTCTCCAGCAGCCTCTTCATTGTGACGACCCAGCCCGGTAGGAACGAAGCAACTCAACCACCCGGAGATACAACTCCGGCGAGAATGCCCCCTCGGCACTCAACCGCTCCAGCACCTTGACGGATCGCTGGCGCATGGCCTCCACCTCCCCCGGTTGCGGAACCACGAAGGTCAGTCCCTCGCGACGCAAGGTGTCGATGGCGTCCTGCTCGTCGGCCCGGTTCTGCTGATCAAAGTTGTGATAGACCCGTTCCATGACCTCGCGGACCACCTGCCGGTCGGCCTCGCTCAGTTTTTCAAAAGCGCCCTTATCAATGGCCAGGGTGGCGAACAGATAAGCCATCGGAGCCTCGGTAATGTACTTAACCCGCGTGTGCCATTGAAACGCCAGGGCGCCAATGGGTGAGACGCCGACGATATGCACCAGGCCGGTCTGCAGTCCGGTCAGTACATCGCTGATCGGCAGAGTGATCGGCGACAAGCCAAGTTCCTGCATCACTGCCGCGGTCACGCCATCCCCTTCGGGTACCCAGAGTTTTTGATTTTTCAGATGCTCGAGCAGGGAGATTGGCTTGTTACCCATCAATAGGGCAAAGCCCCCTTCAGCGATACCGAAACTAACGAAACCGCTCTGTTCCAGGCCCGTCTTAAGCACCGGATCAAGTTGAGCGCGGATATAGTCAACCTCGGCCAAGGTGTTAAAGAGCAGCGGCACGCTGTAAATGCGCAGGTCCGGATAGATTTCTGCCAAACCGCCGCCAGTAAAAGCTCCCCCCTGCAACTGACCGATACGGATCTTGCGCAACATACTCTTTTCGTTGCCCATGACGCCGCCGCCGTAGAGCTTGATATCGACCCGGCCGGCGGTGCGCTGCTCAATCTCGGTGGCGCCCTCGCGCATCTCCGTCATCCAGGCCGAACCTTCCGGGGCCAGGGTGGCCAGCTTGAGGGTGACGGCCGGAGCGGAAGGCGCACCAAACAGGATCAAGACAAGGATCAGAAGGGAATACCTCATGGTAAACTCCATGGTGTCTAAACCGGCAATCCGATGATTATATAAATCTTCGGGTAGGGGCGAACCTCGTGTTCGCCCATGTATTTTCGTATTACGACCAGGGCGAACACGAGGTTCGCCCCTACGCAACCTTCTCAAACGATTTGATCCCAGCGATCAGAAATAATCGTCGGCCGAATCGAGCAACCGTTGGGCCTCTTCCTGCGCTAACACGTTGAACAGAGTCAATTCGTCAGCCACCGGGTCGGCATTCAGCACCTCATGAAGTAGTCGATCGTGCAATTCGCGGTCGTAGAGCATACGCGCATAGCCCCTGGCCAGCTCGACCCGAGCCGCCAGATTGCGCCCCTGGGACAGCTCGATCGCCCGCTCCAGGTGAGCCCGACCCTGTTCCGGTTCGCCCCCCAGGGAGGGGGGACGTAACAGGCGCAGAATTCCGAGATAGAGCTGGGGAGCGCCCTGCTGAAAACCTTCGTCCAACTCCACCAACCGGGCGAACAGCGCCTCGACCCGGGATAATTCGGCCAGTACCTGGAATTTCTTCCCATCGGCCTGCAAGCGAACCATCCATCCAACCCCAAGGGCAAACAGAGCCGGCACATCGGCTTTTTTCATCGTTCCCAGCCCGGCGGAGAACTCGGTGAACGATTTGTCCCAGCTCCCGCAGAGAACGCCATCACTGGAACAGACCGCACGAACGCCATACTCCCAGGCCCTATTGGCCAACCGCAACCGATGAGGAGATCCTTCGACCTCCAGGGCGCTGCCCAGAGCGTGCAGACTACTGGCAGAAACCAGCAGATCTTCGTCTTCAGGGTCATCCTGAATCAACCCGTCCAGCAATAACAGATAAGCCGGAATTCCCAGCCTGACCGTATCGGGGTCGGGATTATTGAGCACCGAACGGGCCATGCCATCGCTTAAATTGCCGATGCAACCACCAAGCGAAATGAGCAGTACGATCAGCAGAAGAGTCAGTGGGAAGGATTTTACGATGGGCCTGCATTGCATGGCATCAGCTCCAATTGGGCAGGGGATTAGAATTCATCACGATCCGATCCGGCTGACGCAAAACCAGGAAACCACATCATCATTTATATCATGCACGATCCCGGTCGCAAGTCACC
>JBFHFM010000299.1:0-4605 GCA_041583595.1 Trichloromonas sp.
CATCCATAAATTTCTCCCACCCCATATCAGGATAAAGCTTCAAGTCCTTCGAGCAGCCCCCAGGGGGAACTGTCAATTTTAATCACCCGCACCTGCAGTTCCCGTTCAAGGTCGCTCAAAGTCAGATCATCGAGAAACAGATCGGTCCCCTCTTTCAGCATCACGTCGGGAATCATCAGCACATCGCCCAAAGGCTGATTACGCAGCTGCTTAACGATGTCTGCTCCGGCAATCAATCCAGTGACAGAAACATAACCACCGAAAAATTCATTTTCAATCACCTTCAGCTGAATATGGACTCCAGTCTTGGCCCCAAGGGCATCGACAAAGGACTGCAGTTCGGACGCCGCGGATTGACCGGTAACCGTCGAGACGGTCATCCCGGTCAGCGGCACGGCTTCTTCCAGCACTTGCTCAGCCTCCTCCCGAAAGAGAGGAATCATCCCGACCCCATTCTCCAACTGAAAGAGATCTTCATAGGTCTCGATATCAGGAAAGTCCAGTCCCGCCTTCAGATAAAATTCGTCCGCGGCGAAAACAAAACGGGACCCGCCCTGCTCAACGAATCGGTTCTGGTAACCGTGCAGAAGCTCAAGCAGGTCCCTTGCTTCGGTTGCAGTCGAGGGACGGAGCGCGGGCAGGTGCTGGCGAAAACCGGTCAACCCAACGGGCACGATCGCCAAGGAACGCACCGCCGGAGCAAGCATGTTCAGGTCTTCGATGGTCTGAATCAGCGCCTGGCCGTCATTGATTTCAGGACAGACCACAATCTGCGTGTGGATCTCGATGCCTGCTGTTGTCAGGCGGCGCAACAGATCAATGATCGGTGGGCCACTGCGACCAAGTAAACGCCAGCGCAAATCATCGTCACTGGCATGAACAGATACATACAGGGGAGAGAGCTGCTGGTCGATAATCCGCTGGATTTCATCTTCCCCAATATTAGTCAGGGTGACGTAGGCACCATACAGGTAGGAAAAGCGGTAATCTTCATCCTTAACATAAAGAGTTTTACGCAACCCTCTGGGTAACTGATGGACAAAACAGAAGATGCAGTCATTGCCGCATTGAGCCATCTCAGGGTGAGGCAGCTCAAGCCCCAGGGGCTCTTCGGCATCCTTTTCAAAATCGAGCTGCCAGCGTTCACCATCCTGCTTCAGGACCTCTACACTGAGATCCTCGAGACGACTGGCCAGGACGAAATCGACCAGGTCATTGATGGGTTTGTCGTTGATCGAAAGGATCCGATCACCGACTTCTAATTCGAGTTCGGCGGCTATGCTGCCAGGTTCTACAGAAAGAATTTCAAGCATTCGGTTCATCCTCGAGCACAGGTTCTCTGCCGCGAAATTCAGAGTTGCGGTAGCGACTCAGGGCATGTTTAAACAACACATTAAGGGATGCCGCCACCGGAACCGCCAGCAGTAGACCGAGAAAACCGAAGAGTTCACCGCCAACCAGCACCGCGATAATGGTCCCGAGGGGATGCAACCCAACCCGGTCACCAACGATACGGGGCGTTATAACCGTCCCTTCCAGGCCCTGTACCAATCCGAACAGACCGATGACCAGGGCCGGGTGCAGCAGATCGTGAAATTTGACAATCGCCATGGTGCCAGCCACAACAATACCTATCAGCGTCCCAAGATAGGGAATGATGAAAGCCACACCGGACATGATGCCAATGACAAAGGGCATATCGATGCCGATAATCAGCAATCCGATACTGTAAAATACGGCCAAAAGCATGCAGACCGTCAGTTGCCCACGGATAAATCCACCCAGCACATCATTGATTTCATGGCCGACAGAAACAGTTGACTGGCGCTGACGATAGGGAATCAGGTCGACCAGAGCCTGTTTCATCCGGTCGAAGTCGCGCAGCAGGTAAAAAAGATAGATCGGGATAATGAAATACCCCAACAAGGCCAGGAAAAAACGCAAGGTCGAACTAAAAGCATGCGAGAGAAATACGGCCACTTGGTTGACCAGATCAAAGGACAAATTTCTCGCCCCGGCCAGAACCTGATTGATCAGGCTCTGCAGGTCTTGCTCTTCGGCAATTCCAAACCACCCTAACACCGATGACGGAATCAGGTTATAGAGATTGTCGACGTAACCAGGCAAAGCCTTCTGCAAAAAAGAAAGTTCTGACTTTACCGTGGGAACCAGAAATCCAAGCAACGCGCCGGCGATAGCCAAAAATGCCGCAAAAACCAAACTGACCGCCAAGGTCCGGGAAAGCCTCCGCTCTTCCAGCCAGTCGACAGCCGGGTCGAGAAAATAAGCTAGAATCAAAGCCAGCAGAAAAGGAATAAAAACGGACCGAATCAGATAAAAAAATCCGATCAAAATCAGCAGGCTGAATAAAAATCCGATGGTGATCCAGGTTTTCCGATTCATTGGGATTCCCCCCCCAGAGGCAGGAAAGATCCCTATATTGGGGACCTTTCCGCAAGCGCAGGTTTGCCAGATTGACGGTATACGGGCTCCAACAGAATCCATAGACTCCAAATACGAGGGTCCCGGACAATGGCGCTCGCTGCGCCATGCCGGGACCTGGGAATCGTCAGACAACCACAAAAAATCGAGAGGATGTCAGTCCTTACCGCCATGCAGACGAAAACCGCCGTCTGTGGAAGTGATGGAAGAAATGGCATGCTTGTAGAGGAGAATATCGCCACCGCTTTCGATGAGCAGGCAAAAGCTGTCGAAAGACTTGATATAGCCTTCGAGCTTTTCACCGGACATCATCACGACGGTTACGCGAACCCGTTCTTTACGTGCCTGGTTGAGAAACTGATCCTGAATGTTAAAAGGGGTCTTCGCCATATCCACTCCTTGTATGTTGCATAAAATGTTCAATTAACTTTTGGATTCTAGCAGACTCTTCAAAGGAATCAACCGAAATTATCGAATTATCCCGACGGAGCCAAGTCAATTGACGTTTGGCATAACGTCGAGAGTCTCTTTGGATTAAAGTGACCGCTTCATCCAGCGACAGACGTCCCTTAAGGTGCAGAATCGATTCCCGGTAACCGATCGTCTGCATTGATTTAAGGTCTGCTGAATACCCCTTGTCAAGCAGGTGACGGACTTCATCCAGCAATCCCATGGAAAACATCTGCTCAACCCGCTGGTTGATTCGCTGATACAAGATCTCCCGTTCAGGGGTCAGGGCCATTTTAAGGGTGCGATAAGGACGCTCTTCAAAGGCGTGCTCCTGTTGGAATTCGGAAAGTCGTCGACCAGAGATTTCGTACACTTCCAACGCCCGCACAATCCGCAGCAGGTCGCCTGGAGGAAGTCTTTCAGCCAGGGGCGGGTCGACCGCACACAGCCGCCGATAGAGAGTCCCACTGCCCTGCTCTCTTTCTTGCGCAAGCAACGCTTCGCGAACGCCGCAATCACCGCTGGGTGCCGACAATAAGCCTTCAGTCAACCCCTTGATGTAAAGACCCGTACCGCCGACCACGACAGGAAGTCGTCCACGTTCATGGATTTGTGCAATGGCATCCGATGCCAGACGGATAAAATCAGCAACCGAAAAATCCTCATCCGGATTGACCACATCCACCAGGTGGTGAGGCACCAGCCGGCGTTCCTCCACAGTCGCCTTCGCCGTACCAATATCGAGACCGCAATAGACTTGGCGGGAGTCGGCAGAAACGACCTCGATGTCGAAATAACGAGAGAGTTCGATCGCCAGGGCAGTTTTTCCGGAGGCTGTTGGGCCAGCGACAACAAGTAACGGCAGCGGCTTATGATATTGCGCAGCAACGGACATCAGCTTCTCTTAAACATTTTCTCGATGTCAGCCAGACCCTGCCGGACCATCACCGGGCGACCGTGAGGGCAATGGGCGCTGAAATCGGCGCTATCGAGTTCCTTGAGCAATGCGCTCATTTCCGGGAGAGTAAGCGCCTGATTGGCCCGAATCACCCCATGACAGGCCATCAGAATAAAAACCTTGTCGAGCGAATCTTCGGCCAGAACGCTTTTGCCGATCAGCGTGGTTTCAGACGCGATGTCCCGCACTAACTGTTCGGCTTCGGTCTGATCGAGAAATCGCGGCACGCCCTTAAGCACAAAGGATTTACCGCCAAAATGCTCGATGTCAAAACCGAGCCGATCGAGATGCTCAAGCTGACCGCCAAATTGCTCCGCCTCGCGAAAATCAAGCTCAATGACCACCGGAAACAACAATGCTTGCCGCTCGATGCGCCCGGAAAGGAATTGTTTACGTATGCGTTCGAAACCGATCCGTTCATGGGCCGCGTGCTGATCAATCAGAACCAGGTCGTTGCCGTCCTGGCAGACAATATAACTGTTGCGATACTGTCCGATAATTCGCAGAGAACAAAAAAAACCCTGAGTTTCGACGAAATCAGCCCTGACTGGCAAAGGCAAAATGGGAGGAACAGGCGAAACGGGTGGAGTGTATGCGCGTTCAGCTAATGACGTCTGGGTCCGGCCATACAACTGCAGCGACTCCTGTACTTCATGACGATAATCCCGTACGGTTTCGGCCGCCGGTGTCACTGAGCCAATAGGGCGTTCCGACGAATGTGGCAAGTCTGCTGCAATTGATGACTCATGGGCGCC
>JBFHFM010000300.1:0-4523 GCA_041583595.1 Trichloromonas sp.
CCGAAAGGGGGACCATCATAAAGGTCAGCCAGAAGATGAAAATCCCGATATGTTTTTGTGACTGCGGCATGTGTCCCCATCATACTTGTCTGCCAGCCAGTTTCGGTATTCGAGCGAATTATTCGAACCGCACGAAACGGAAGGATTTTGCCTGAACATATTGCTTTATTGCAATGCGTCTGGTTTCGAAGCAAACGCCCTGCGATTGCAGATTTCTGTTGTGTTCGTATGAGGCCAGGGGGGAGATTAACTCGAAGTCATTTCACAGCATGAAAAATGTTTATTAAATATACTATTGTGATTAGCCAGTCAAAGTCAATGCCCTTAATGACAGGTTTTTAGGTTTGGCGGAGCGGATAATTTAAATTATTTCGACTTCTGCTAGCCTCTGAATAAAAAAATAAGTTAAAGTGCGACTTTGTTATTGTCATCGTTGCCAGCTCGGAGGCTTTTTGGTTTCTGCCCAAATTGTCTCTTATTAATGTAGCGTAGAGCAGGCCTGCGTTTAGTCTCTTGGTTGAGTTGCTTACGAAAGGAAAAAACAATGGCTCGATTGACGGCCTCTGAAGACGATTTGCGTCAACCGCAGCAGGCTCAGTTTGAACTGGATGGTTGGATCGACACGGCTCCTTTTGAAGATCTGGTTGGATTGAAGATCGAAGCAGCAGCTGAGGGAAAGGCCGTTCTCACACTTCCCTTTCGCGTCAAGCTAGCTATGGGAGGCGGTTTCATGCACGGTGGCGCGATTACCACTTTGGCCGATACCGCGGTCGCGATGGCGATCAAATCGGTGTTGCCGCCCGGGACCCGGTTTGCCACCACTGAATTGACCACCCGTTTTCTGGCGCCAGTGAAACAAGGGCTGGTGACGGCGACGGCCCATGTTCGCGGTCCTGAGGGGCATTCCTTTTATGGTGAGGCGAAAATCACCGATGAGTCTGGCGTCGAGGTGGCGTTCTTTACCGCCGACTTTCGGGTCGCCCGTGGCCAGGGCTTCGTCGATTGAAGCGGGGTGACTTCGAACGCTTGGTTGAACGGGCGATTCACTCGATTCCTCGCGAATTTCTCGACCGTATCGACAATCTCACCTTTCAGGTCGAAGACTGGGCTGACCCGGAAACGCTGCATGAAGTCGGTTTTGACGATCCTCGGGACCTGCTCGGTTTCTACCGGGGCTGGCCTCTTTCAGAGCGAACCCATGAATACAGCAGCCTCCCGGATCAGATTATCATTTACCAGCAGGCGGTGGAAACCTACGGATATGACACGGGAGAACCACTGGTCAAGATCATTGGTGAGACGATCATCCATGAGCTGGCTCACTACTTCGGCTTCTCTGAGGAGCAGATGGACGAAATAGAAGGACTGTGGGCCGAAGGGGATCTTCGTGATTAAGATGAGTCGGGGGGATTCTTGACTTTTTTCGTTGGGCAGAGTACAAGATTAAATATCTTGATTTTCATATGAAAGGTTATTTTATGAAGCGTATTCTTCTTCTCATTGCCGTCGGACTCTTTTTGCTGCCGACTTGCTATGTTTTAGCCGGCACCTCCCGACCTGAGGCGGAGCCCGTTTCGGGGGTCACGGTCGGTGGTGTTGCCCCTGATGTTTCCCTGAAAACCCTCGATGGTAAAACAGTTTCCCTTTCTGAGTATCGGGGCAAGGTGGTTATCCTTAACTTCTGGGCTACCTGGTGTCCTCCCTGTCGTGCAGAGATGCCCTCCATGGATCGCCTCAACAAGGCCATGCTTGGTCTTGATTTCGTCATGCTGGCGGTTAATGTCGAAGAAGACGGGGCGCAGGTTGTGGGCGAATTTCTTCAACGTAATCCCCATTCCTTTTCTGTGTTGCTTGATTCTGAGGCCAAGGCACAGTATGCCTATGGAGTTTTTCGTTTTCCGGAGACGTTTATTATCAATAAGGATGGTGTTATACTCAACCACATCCTGGGCGCACGCGAGTGGGATGAAGCAACCACCGTTGATTATCTGAAATTTCTCGCAAAGGGGTAGTTCCGTATGGGTAATGGTGTCGATCTCACCTACTGGATCGCGTTTAGTGCGGGAATCCTTTCGTTTTTTTCCCCCTGCGTGTTGCCGCTCATTCCTTCTTATCTGACGTATATCACCGGTCTTTCCTTTGGACAGCTCCAGGAAGCCCACCCGACCGCCAAGGTTCGGCTTACCGTGATGTTGCATTCACTGGCTTTCATCGCCGGTTTTTCAGCCGTGTTTATTGGTTTGGGGGCATTGGCGGGGATCGCATCGTCGACCTTTCAGGAACACCTGCGTGATGGTTTGCTCTGGATCCAGCGCATTGGTGGCTTGCTGATTTTTCTATTCGGCATTCATATGTCGGGATTGTTTCATTTCGGTGTTCTGCTGGGTGAAAAACGCGTTCAGTTACATACGAAACCGAGTGGCTTCATCGGCACTTTTCTGGTCGGCCTGGCTTTTGCCGCTGGCTGGACTCCCTGCATCGGACCGATTCTCGGCGGAATTCTTGCGCTGGTCGCTGGCACCTCGAGCAACTATGCCAAGGGAATTCTTATGCTGGCCGTTTACTCCGCCGGTCTGGGTATTCCATTTCTGGTTTCCGGTCTGTTGTTTCATGGTTTTCTTACGTTTTTTAACCGGTTTCGCAAGTACATCCGGCTTATGGAAATCGCGACTGGCGCCTTGTTGATGATTGTTGGCGTCTTGCTCTTCTTTAACATGTTCGGCCGGCTGTCCGGTTACTTGTATCAATGGTTTCCAATGACGGGTTGAGCGATATTCTCCCCGGTTAAAAAAAGCGTCCGATCTGATCAGGGCGCTTTTTTTTTATTAAAAACTCCTTGACCGGTTTCGGTGCATGAGTTATTTTGAAAACCAATTTCAAGTAGCGAGGGTCTCATGGGCGATAGAAAACAGACATTTCGTGATTACCTCAGCCAACAGGGGCTCAAGTCGACCCGCCAGAGGGAAATTATCCTCGATGAGTTTCTGCGTTGCGACTCTCATCTTTCGACGGAAGACCTGTATCTTAAGCTGCGCAAGAAGCATCCGGGGATTGGTTACGCCACGGTCTACCGTACCCTGAAAATCTTCTCAGAGTGCGGTATTGCTGAAACCAGAAATTTTGGTGACGGCCAGACCCGCTATGAGTCAACTACTTGTGAAGAACATCATGACCACCTGATTTGCAAGGACTGCGGTGCCATTATCGAATTTGAAGACCCCCGCATCGAACAGTTGCAGGAACAGGTCGCCAAGGGGCATGGTTTTATTATGGTCAGCCATCGCCTTGAAATTTTTGGTCAATGCACCAAATGTCAGAATAAAGGGAACTGATTTTTTTTGCTTAGCCGCTGAAAATGATTATCAATCTTAGATCTTGGAAACGATAAGAATGTCCTCTTCTACAAAAGATCACGAAGTCCGCAAAATCGTCCTGGTCGGTAACCCTAATGTCGGCAAGAGCGTACTGTTTAACTCTTTGACGGGTGCTTATACTACGGTTTCCAACTATCCCGGTACTTCGGTCGAAGTGTCTCGCGGTCATTGCGACATAGGCGGTCATCGCTGCGAAGTGCTCGATACCCCAGGTATGTACGCATTATTGCCGATAACCGAGGAAGAGCGGGTCGCCCGTAAAATTCTTCTCGAAGAAGACCCGTTCGTGGTGATTCATGTGCTCGATGCCCGCAACATCGAGCGGATGCTTCCCATGACCCTGCAGTTGATCGAGGCGGGGCTCCCGCTAATCCTCGTGGTGAATATTCTGGATGAGGCTCATCGTATCGGGATGTCTATCGATATCGACTTGCTGCAAGAAAAACTCGGAATCCCGGTGATCGGCGCAACGATGGCCCGCAAGCGGGGGTTGAGTGAAATACGTGCCGCTATTCACGGATTTGATGGCGCACATCGGGCACGGTTTGGGTATTCGAGCGATCTGGAACGGGATATCCTCAAGGTAACCGCATTGATGCATGGGGAGTATCGGCTTGACCGCCGAGCTTTGGCCCTGCTGCTGCTACAGAAGGATGAAGAAATTCAGGAGCGGGTGCGCACAAGAGAATCCGGCGAAACGGGTGTCATCGACAAAGTGGTGAACGAAATTGTTTTCGAGCGGCGGGTTGACTTGCATCTGCGCATCAGCCTGGAGCGTAAGCGGATCTGTAAAGGGCTGCTCGATGGCGTGGTTACGCAACTCGAGGGAGGGGCGCCTACTCTGGCCGAACGGCTTTCCGCCTTGACGATAAACCCGTGGACCGGTTTCCCTCTGTTGTTGGTGGTGCTCTATTTCGGAATGTTCAAGTTTGTAGGCGGGTTTGGTGCCGGCACCCTCGTCGATTTTCTTGAAGGAGGCCTGTTCGAAAGCATCCTCAACCCTTGGGTTGTGGGGCTGGCAGACCGCTTTCTCACCTGGACCTGGCTGCATGAATTGATGGTGGGCGAATACGGTATCTTCACCCTTGGCGTTCGTTACGCCGTAGCTATCGTTTTGCCGATTGTCGGCAGCTTTTTTATTATCTTTTC
>JBFHFM010000301.1:0-4521 GCA_041583595.1 Trichloromonas sp.
CCGGGCAACCAACCTTCTGCATAACGCCGTCGAGAGCCCCGACAACAAACTGCCGGGTTTCCTCGTCAATCGTCGTGGCAATTTCCTCCTTCTTGATCAAGTCGTTTCCGGAAAAAGCCGCCCTGATCATCCGCGAATGCTGCATTTCTTCTTCGGCCAGCGAGTTGAGAAAGAACGCAAAGGACGGATCGTCCGCAAATACCCCGGCCGCTCGACGATATATATCGGCGGCCTGCTCCTCGACATGACTCAACCACTCCACAATGTCCGTCATTTCCCCTCCATGCTCCGGAGCCCGACAGAATACAACCAGAATCTATGCGGCAATCTCGTCAGATAAATTCTCAAGGGTCATAATCCAGGCAAGCCCCTCCTCGGAAATATCAGTGAACAAAACCCCAATACCGCAGATAGCCCCAGAGTCGCTGTTGCCTCCAGAAATGGACCAGACCACCCGGCCTTCAACCTGTATGGTCCGGCTACCTGAGACCTCTATCGTCATGGGATAGGTCTGTCTCAGCTCCAAAGGAGGGTCCATCTGCACAAACATTCCCCCCTGCGAAATATTACGGGTCACCCCCGGGCGAATGCCACCACGGGTTCCAATCGCGACCTTGCACAGAACCGGAATCCGGAGGCTTTCCCGCGTCCCCTGGTCAGAATGAATATTCCTCGTATTCGATCTCCAACGGGCCAAGTACTTCCAGGCGCCCCATAACAAAACAACTCCAACAGCTACCAACAACACGTACAACGGAGGATGCAGCATGAACTTCCTTATCAAAACTAAAAATATAAAAAGACACTCTTAACCATAAACATCAAATGAAAATACACCACAAAAAAGAATCAGCCAAGGACAAAGACATCCCGACGCCAACTAGACGCTCGCTTTTCAAACCGGCAGGAGTGGTCGGATGCCCCCCAAAAGGGGCCCAGAATCTCCACCTACCTTAAAAGCGAAAAATAACAGTTAATTTATTTTTTGTCCAAATGGATCTGCTCGTTACAGGTGGAGCATTTTTCGGGGTTCAGCATCCTTTTTTTGTAGCTGCATTTCTGCAGCTGGACAGGATTATGCTCACACGTAATTCTCCTTCACCTTGTCTCTCGGAGGACGGCAAAAGCCAGCAATGCCCAGCCGGCAAGAAAAGAGAGCCCTCCCAGCGGCGTTATGGCCCCCAGCCAACGAACCCCACTGACCGCCAGCAGATACAGGCTGCCGGAAAAAAGCAGGGTCCCTGCCGCCAACAACCACCCGGCCCAGCGAACCGGCGTTGACTCAGGGAGTAGATGAGCAACGATACCTACCAGCACCAGACCAACGGCATGCAGCAGATGATAAAACACTGCAGTATGGTACACCTCGAGCATCGGCGCACTCAGGCGCTCTTTAAGAATATGAGCACCGAAAGCCCCAAGCCCGACCGCGGTCATGGCGCTCAAGCTGCCAATAGCGACAAAAAGTCTAAACATGACATCCTCCCTGGCACAGCGTGCCTCAAGGGGTGTAGCGGTAACCGACCCCGTGCACGGTGAGAATATTCTCGGGGGCCGACGGATCCTGTTCGATTTTTTTACGCAACTGAGCGATGTGCTGGTCGAGAGTCCGGGTCGTTCCCCCATAGTCGATCCCCCAAACCAGGTTTAACAGGTCGTTACGGCTGAGCACTTCGCCAGGATGCTGGTAAAAGACGTCAAGCAGTTTTAGCTCCCGGGCAGTCAGACTGAAAACCCGTGAGGACAGACGCCCCTGGTAACTTTTTCGATCGATTTGTGCCATGCCAAAACGAAAACTCTCCGGCATTTGGGCCGCTCCTCCGGGTTCAGGCCGACACCGCCGCAGTACGGCGGCAATGCGAGCCCGAAGTTCATGTAGACCGAAAGGCTTGGTCACATAATCGTCGGCGCCAAGCTCGAGCCCAATCACCTTGTCGATCTCCTCCCCTTTGGCGGTCAGCATGATGATGGGAACCCGGGTGTCATGCCGGCGAATCTCCCGGCAAACGTCATAACCGCTCTTTTCGGGCATCATGACATCGAGCAGCGCCAGATCGATACCACCTTTGGAAAAAACCCCAAGTGCAGCCGCACCGTCGCCAACGGCGCTGACCAGATATCCTTCGCTCTCCAGAATATCGACCAGCCCCTCCCGCAGATTGGCTTCATCCTCAGCCACCAGAATTCGAATCGACTTCATCTCTCGGCCTTCCTTTCACACGGAAGCAGGATTTCAAAGCAACAACCACCTCCCGATCGTTCACTGCAAGTGAGGTCTCCCCCCATGTCGCGCAGCAGTTGGCGGGCGATACTGAGACCGAGCCCGCTCCCCGGCTGACTGGTGGTGAGCGAATCATCGACCCGGTGAAACTTTTCAAAAATCCGCTGACGCTGTGCCGATGGCACTCCTGGACCACGGTCAAGCACCCGAATACGGCAGCTTCGACCATCCCGAACCAACTCCACCTCAAACTCCGGGCTGCCGCCGGCGTATTTAAGCGCATTGTCAATCAGGTTGAGGACCGCCTGTTCGAACGCGTCACGGTCGGCGGACACAGCACAAACCTCTGCGGGAATCTTTCGAACCAGGGTTATACCAGCCCCTTCGATACGCACCGCCTGCGAATCGAGCACCTCATGCAATGTATCGCACAGATCGAATTCAGTGATTAAATAGGTTTTGCGGCCCTGCTCCAGCCGGCCAAAATCGAGTACGTTATTGACCAGCCTCGACAGCCGCTGACTTTCGTCGATGATCACCTGAAGATAGCGGCGACGTTTGGATTCGTCGGTGATGCGCCCTTCTCCCAGCATTTCGGCATACATGCGGATGGTGGTCAAGGGCGTCTTGAGTTCGTGCGACACGTTAGCGACAAAAGAGGTCTTACGTCGGGCATCGGTCAAATTGCGCCAGGCCTGCCAGAGCAAAAGCGAACCACCAAACAGGATAGCCGCCACGAAGGCGCCGACCACCAAGGTGGAGAGGATCAAAAAACTATCTCCGTCAGCCTGTCCCAAGGCACCCTGCGGGGCATAAACCGTTACCTGCCAGTGAGGGAGCGCCGGGCCGATAGGGAGGGATGCGACCTTGGGGGTTTGAGCCGAAATCATCCCGGCACCACTCTGATGAAAAACTTCGCCGTTGCCATCCACCAGCGCATAAACTTCGCCTGCGGGAGGAGACGCCGGAAGGGTGCCCGACAGCCGGGAAAGAAGCGCCATAGTTTCGACCTCGACCCCGAAACGCTGAGAGCTGCCCGAAAGTTCGGTCCATCCGAGCAGATAAAACTGGTTTTCCCAGAACCAGGGAATCCAGCCCCCACTCGTCATCGCGGGTGTCGAGGCATCAGCCGTCATTTCGGCTATTGCGGAGGGGGCTGCCTTCGACTGGGTCAGTTCCCGAAGTTCGCGGCGGGCTGAAAAAAGAGACTCGGCCACATCGGCTACCGGGGCCGGCCCCGGGTCGGCGGCCGGTGGATTCCACGACATACGACCGGCGAACAGGGAATCATAACGCCGGATAAAATCGTTTTCTTCGTCGCTAACCGGCTGCCGTGGATCAGGTAGTACCAAACCGCTCTCAGGAGCCCAGATAAAGACGTTGCGAATCAGCGGGTTTTCCAGCCGCCAGTCATCGAGGCGCTCGGCCAGCCCCTCCTGCGGAAGGGAGTTCAGGGTGACCAGCAGACCATCTTTGACTTCGGCCACCGCCAGGGCAATACTCTCGGCCGTCGCCTTCGCCCGCTCACTGGCCGCAGCTACAGCAGCCCCGACCAGGCGTTCTTGCTCATGTTCAAGCAAGCGCAGGGCAACGCCGCCAACCAGCAGGGTCGGCACCAATAGAAGCAGCCAGGCAGCAATGATGAAGCCGGTTCGTTTCATTCAAGAAGTCTCCGCTACGGAGATGAAGCGAGGGGCACCCGCAGTGGAGGCCCCCGGCGCCCTCGGTTAATATTCCTTCTGCTGACTGCGCACCCGGTAGCTTTCGGAGCGCAGCTCTTTTTTGCGCGGGCTGCTGAGTTGATCGGCAGAAAATTCGGCCGCATCGGATTCCAGGGCCGCCGCCTTACCAGCCAGGTCGCTAAAACCGAGCCTGGAACTTTTCGCTTTCAACTCAGCACTGGTCTGCAGCAAAGTCTGCGCAGCCTCATCCTTACGCCCGGCATTGTACAGGTCGAGAGCCTGGTCGCGAGCCACCGCCATTTCGTTTTCGACCACCGCCTCCTGAACCACCTTATTGGCCCCCTCCCGCACTTCAGCCTGGCTAGCGCTGAAGCGCGCCTGGATGCTGGATGCCGACTTCTCAATGCGAGCCGTCAGGGCGTTCTCATAGGAGCAGTTTGCAGTCGCCAGGTCGATGGTCTGTCCCGCACGAGAGGCCGGCACCTCGACTTCGATCAGGACGAATTTTTCCTGCCCGCCATAGAGTTGATTCATCTGGATTTCAATCCGGTTGCCACGGATACGCCCCTCACGGCCGATCACCCGCAAGGGCCTCACTCCGGCCGGGCATTCCACCTC
>JBFHFM010000302.1:0-4506 GCA_041583595.1 Trichloromonas sp.
AACCGAAATATGGGCCAAATAGCCGGATTTGCAGCCGGCTCATGGATAGTCCGACGTTCTCCTTTTACGACAAAATTTTAGCTTAGCCATTTCTGGCGTCGCAAAAATTCCGTCCTACTGCGTTACGGTGGTTTTTCAGGACCTCGACCTACCTGATGTAGGCCTTCGCCCCCTAAAAATCACCAAGCCTTGTGAAAAATTTCATTTTACTGCGTTGCGGTGGTTTTTAGGGACCTTGACCTGCTTGCCTGCCCCCGGATCACTTAGGTTCCCTGCGCTTTACAACCGGTGATGCCGATGATATCAATTTAACTGACTGTTACTTCAAAAAAGGGAGATTTCATGCCGGGACTGTTTATTCGCTGGTTGATTCTGACACTGGCCATTCTTGCCGCCGCCTATCTGCTGGATGGAATCGAGGTCCACGGGTTGTTTTCTGCTTTTTTTGCCGCAGCCCTGCTGGGGGTGCTTAATGCCCTGTTTCGCCCGATCCTGCTGTTGGTCACCCTGCCGATCAACATCCTTTCCCTTGGGCTGTTTACCTTCGTTGTCAATGCTTTGCTGCTGATGATGGTCTCTGGGGTGATTGGCGGATTCACTGTCCACGGTTTCTGGCCGGCGGTCTTCGGGTCGCTGATTATCAGTTTAGTGAGCGGCCTTTTAACCACGCTGGTTAGCGACCAGGGTCGCGTCGAGGTTCTCACTCTGCACAAAAAAGACGATCGCTGGGAATAAGTAGGGTCACGCTAAATGGTGGCTTTCTGTTGTTCGCAGCCAATTTATAATGGATGGGCCTGCGGGAGGAGCACCTTCTATGACTGAAAAACGCCGTCTTGCTACGCCTAAAATATTGATTGCTTTTCTGCTTCTGTTCGCCTTGGCCGGTGGCGGAATCACCTATTATTACCAATGTAAAACTCCCGATTACACCATTACCTTTGGCGACAGCAAGAGGGTGTCTGAGGGGGCCGGGGTTTTTATGGCGGGTGTTGAAGTTGGCCGCATCGTTTCGGTTGTCCCGTTTGAGACGGGAGTCGCGGTGGGGATCAAGGTCGATCGGAACCAGCAGCCAAACATCACTGAAGCCTCCCGGTTTTTTATTGAGGGGCAGGGGGAGACGGGGCGGATTCTGGTCAAGAATCTCAGCTCTAATGCGAAGTTACTTGAGCCGGGGCAGGCCGTTAAGGGAACCGATACGGATTTTGAGTGGTTGGCTTTAGATTTTGCCCAGGGCATGAACAATTTTTTCGAGTCGGACGAGCTTGGCAAGGCGCAGGAGGCGATGCGTGCGTTGATCGATGATTTTGATCGCCAGCTTCATCAGATCGACTGGGACGCTCTCGGCAAAGAGCTGGAGCAGCAAATGAATCAGCTCTCCACGGCCATGGAAGAGGCCCTGGATGAAGAGCAACTGCAACAGTTTCAGCAAGAACTTAAAAAAAGCCTCGATGAGGCGCGACAAGCTCTCGACAGAGCGCAGCAAAGTCCCGAATCCCAGAAACTGAGAAAGTCGATCGAGGACTACTTGCGCAAACTGGAAGAAAGCATGTCTCCGCAGGATCCCTCTACTCAGAAAACATCGATTTAAGGCTTCGGGTGGGGTAGAGGATTGAAGGAGGGAAAAATCTTCTTCAGACACAAAAAGGGCTTATGGTTTCCCATAAGCCCTTTGTATTCGTTTGGTGGAGCTACGCGGGATCGAACCGCGGACCTCTTGAATGCCATTCAAGCGCTCTCCCAACTGAGCTACAGCCCCTTGCAACGGAGCCAACTTATAGCAAAGAAGCTGATGGACTGTCAACAGGTTTTTCTGGTTTTTTTACAGAAAATGAGATGGATCAAAATTTCTGAGAAGCGGCCCTGTTGGTGTTGGTCTTTGGCATTGTCACAGGGGGGCTGAGGCGTACGAGAGAAAAGGCCAGGATCGGTCGTGCATTCTGTGGTAAGTTGGTGATTTGTATTGGTCTGGGTGCTTTTGCTGTTGACATGACGGCAGCGGTGGGATAAGCATTTGGTGCCCGTGTGTAGAACCTGACTATTCCTTTAATTGAGGCGGTATCATGCCCTACGGTTCAATCCTTATTGAGATAGGCCTCCCTATGTTGCTTATGCTGGGGGGCGAACGTTTTGCTGTTAACTATTTTCTGCGCACTCCGCAGCAGATTGCCTGGGTGCGGAATCATGCCTGGCTGCACCCCAACTCCATTAGCCGAGCCCGCTACCCCATGGGGTTTCTCTCGGTGGCTTTGCTGGCCCTTGGTTTTCCGCGACTCTGTTTTCTGTTTTTCACCTTCTGGATGATTACAGACATCACCGATGGCGAGATTGCTCGCAAGTGCGATCTGCATACCGAAGAAGGGGAAACGATCGACCCTTTTTCGGACAAACTCATGTATTCTCCCATGCTGATTTACATGGCCTGGGTTGGCTGGCTGAGTCCCCTGTGGGTGGGGCTTTTTCTCCTGTTTGACATTGTCGGTCAGGCGTCTCGCTCCTTTATCAAGATCAAGTCCGCCAACCTGTTCGGCAAGGCCAAGACCTTTCTGGTGGTGGTGCTGTTGATTGTCGTCGGGCTTGAGTGGATTTATGGTCCTCTGCCGCTGTTCGGTCGCACCATCCATCCGCTTCTCGTCATCTGCGCCGCTTTGGCCTTTTGCTCGACGTTTTTCAAAGTCATTCCCAACTATTGGTACGCCAATATTTTGAGCATTATGAATCTGGTTTGCGGGCTGGCCGGTTGCTGGGTGGTGCTGGCCGGGTATCCGCCGGTTTATGCTCTTGGGCTGGTTTTTCTCGGACAATTCCTCGATCTCTTTGATGGTCGTGCTGCTGAACGCTGGGGGTCGACCCCCCGTGGTGAGATTTTCGATGATGTGGCTGACGGTACCAGCTTTGGTCTGACCGTGGGCTTCATCGTCGCGACCGCTTTTTCTCAATTCTGGGTGGGGATGCTGATCGCGGTTTTCTATTTTGCGACGGTCATTTATCGGCTGGTTCGTTTCGTGCTCGAGAAGCGCAAGGAGGGCGTGCCCGGAGGGGTTTCCACCTTTTCCGGTCTGCCGTCGCCGGCCGCGGCGCTACTGGCAGGAACGACCTGCGTACTGATTCCTTACGAGGTGGTTAATGGGGTCGTGGTGGTTGCCTCTTCGCTGCTGATGGTGTCCCGGGTCCCTTATGCCCACTTCGGCCGCGCCATTCTGCCATCAATTCCCAAAATCGTTCGGGTACTGACCTTGGGGGCGTTCCTCTTTCTTTTGGCCCAGGGGGTTCGGCGCGACCAGTACACCGTTCCACTGTTTATCTGTTTCGCGGCTGCTGTGACCTATCTCTTCTCGCCTCTGTTCTGGAAACCTGCGGACAAAAAAGAGGAGCCTTAGTCGTTTCCCTGGTCGGATCAGGCCAAGCTGACGGACACGCAGTTTTTTCTGTTCAACGCTGAAGATGTTTCAGGTTGACTTGCTATAATTACATCCTCAACACAGGGATGTTGCACTTCGGGGCAAAATTAATTATATTAAGAAAATTTTTCACCGAGGAAGGATGAATTATGGGAAAAGTATTGATTGTCGGCGCCGGCGGCGTCAGCCAGGTTACTACCTGGAAGTGCGCTATGATGCCCGAGATTTTTGAAGAAATATGTCTGGCCAGTCGCACCAAGTCGAAGTGCGACGCGATTGCCGCCATGTTGCCGCGGCCGATCCGCACCGCTCAGGTCGATGCCGATAATGTTGAAGAAATGGTCTCCCTGATCAATGATTTTAAACCGTCTCTGGTGATCAACCTGGCCCTGCCTTACCAGGACCTGTCGATCATGGATGCTTGTCTGGCCACCGGCGTTGATTACCTCGATACCGCCAACTACGAGCCTCGCGATACCGCCAAGTTCGAATACAGCTGGCAGTGGGCCTACCACGACCGCTTCAAAGAGAAGGGGATCATGGCCCTGCTTGGCAGCGGATTCGATCCGGGCGTCACCAGCGTTATGACCATGTATGCGCTCAAGCATCATTTTGACGAGATTCACACGATCGACATCATCGATTGCAACGCTGGCAGCCACGGCCTCCCTTTTGCCACCAACTTCAATCCGGAGATCAACATCCGCGAAGTGACCGCCAAGGGGCGTTTCTATGAGAACGGCCAGTGGGTCGAGACCGATCCGCTGTCGGTCAAGCAGGAATTCGAGATGCCGGAGAATCTCGGCAAACTCAACATCTACCTGATGTACCACGAGGAGCTCGAATCGATCGCCAAGTTTGTGCCGGGCCTCAAACGCGCCCGCTTCTGGATGAGCTTTTCCGACAACTACCTGAAGCACCTCGAAGTGTTGGGCAACGTCGGCATGACCGGCATCGAGCCGATTGAGTTCCAGGGGCAGCAGATCATCCCTCTGCAATTTCTCAAGGCGCTTTTGCCTGACCCGGCTTCACTCGGTCCGAAGACCAAGGGCAAAACCTGCATCGGCGTGGTGGTCGAAGGGCTCAAGGACGGCAAGCCGCGCAAGTA
>JBFHFM010000303.1:0-4497 GCA_041583595.1 Trichloromonas sp.
GAATTTTCACGATCGAACAACGACACCGATGGGGATGACGTTCTGGATACCTCGGTCGGGGTCGGATTACGGTTCAGGATTCTGGATGGACGCCTTGCCCTGACGCCGCTGGCGGGAATGTCCTACCATGAGCAGAACCTCAATCTCACCGACGGAGTTCAAACCATATCCACCCCTTCGCGCACACCGCCGCTCGGGGAATTTTCCGGCCTCGACAGCACCTATGAAACCGAATGGAAAACGGCGTGGATAGGCATCGACCTCGACTACCAGACCAGTGACCTGATCAGCCTGTTTGCCTCCGCGCAATACCACTGGGCCGATTTCTCAGCGGAGGCGGTCTGGAACCTGCGCACGACAGGCACAGAAGCCTTTGCCCAGGACCCCAGCTTTGAACATGACGCCAATGGCAGCGGAGTGGTGTTAGCCGCCGGGCTGACCCTGAATCTATCGCCACGCTGGGCAATCGACCTGGTGGGCGACTACCAGCGCTGGGAAACGGATCGTGGAACAGACACCACCTACTTCGCCGACGGCACAGTTGGAAGAACCTACTTAAACGAAGTGAACTGGGAATCCTCTTCAGTAAACGTGGGCCTGAAGTACCGGTTTTTCTAGGAGCCTGTCGGACTATGCGGCCCGAAGCGAAAATTCGGATGTTTGAGAACAGATTTTGGCTCGTTTGCAGGCTCATAGCCGCAACTATGGGTCATATGGGCCAAATAGCCGGATTTGCAGCTGGATCATGGATAGTCCGACATTCTCCTGGCCCGTATAAAGGTTGGGTGGATCAACCCGGCAGCTATAGCCCCAACTCATCTCAGGGACCTGTCCCCCTCAAGGATTCAGAGCGAAAAACAGGTTTGACATTCATAACTCGAAGATTTAACCTCAAACAGACTCCATTTGTTAATCAAATGGATGTTACCGCAACGCAGCGGTTACTTATCGAGTTCAGAAGCTTGGGGATCAACGGGGATCTCTTTCTTCACTGAAGACAATGTCGTCTCCACGGAGTCCATTCTATTCAGGAGGTTCCCATGAAACGTTTTGATCCTTTGACTGAGAGTATTTGCGAGCAACTGAAGGACGAGGTGGCTGAACTAATCACGCCGCTGGCTGAAAAGTACGGGATCTGCCTTGATTTCGTCAAAGAAGCCTGCTCCGAGGGTGCTGACAGTGTGGCAATCAACGCGCGCTTTTCGCTGCCGAAACGCCCCGAGTCAGTCGCCACCCTCAAAGAAGAACAGGATTTTCGCGGTTATGCCGAAGGGTTCGGCATGCGGGCCGCCTGGCTCGGCAAAGAATTCAAACGCGGAAACTTCACTTACAAGGTAGCGGGACTGATGGTCCACGCCCCCAAGAAGTGTGTGGTGCTTGAGCGTTCCGATGGGGCCCGTAGCCAGGAAGACGGCAAGCTGGTCGCGCGCTATCTCAGTTAATTCCCTTTTACCAACATCGAAAAATGGGCACCGTCAGACGACGGTGCCCATTTTTTTATCGAGTCAAGCGGGTAAATGTATATCCATCCCCCGGCCGCCTTAGCCCACGATGATCTCCTCCACTCCCTGCTTGCCCTTCAGTCATTCGCTCGCGGGTTACCGTCCCTGCCCCCCAGCGCGAGCCCCAGAATTTCCCGGAAGGGGTGCTGAATCTGGGTGGTGCGTACGGTGATGACGGTATCGGAAATCGTCCCGTAGCGGGTGGGATCGCCGCTGGCATCGAGGTGATGCGAAATGACATCAGCCAATTCCGTCTCGGTCCCCATACGGGCGTGCTCTTCATCGACAGCGATCATATGGTCGATAGTTGGCTTGGTGCGATACTGGATGAAATGCTGAGCCCCAAGGGTCGCGGCCCTCAGCACGTGGCCGCCGTCCCAGCCCAGCGCGATAAGTCCAACAGAGATGCCGGAAAAAACGTCCCCCGCTCCAAGGGTAGAAGTCAGGTGGGTGACATAGTCATCCCCGCACACAATCCGCCGTTCGGCGAAGCGCACGGCCCGGGTTGCCGGCAGTTCGGCTTTTTGCCAAAATGTTGAAGCCTGCTCCGGGTCCAGACGTTCGGTATACCGGGCACCCTTGCTGCCGCCGGTAACAATAACCTTTCCCCCGTCCTGACACCCGGTTCGCTTCCCCCGGTTCAGACGACTGGACAGGAGGCTTGCAGCCTCGTCAATCCCCCGTTTGCCAGCGGTATCATCGAGCAGGGTCAATTCATCCTTATTACAGATGAGGTACTCCACGTAGGGGATAATGACGTTTTCGAGAAAATCCTGCCGAAGCGAAAAAAAATGTTCCCGCTCAACGGTATAGTAACTCGATTCGACCAGGCGTTTCATGGCGTTGAGCAAGGTCAAGGTGGGACAAAGATAGCAGTGAACACCGCTGGCGTGAGCGGTTTTGAGCGCTCTGACCAGAAGTCGGATTTCTTCCTGATTGGTCATCGAATTGATCACAACGTGGGTTTCCGGCAGCGTGCTGTCTCCCCGCAGGCTTTTCTGGAGCCTGGCGTAACGTTCGTTGATCTGCTCTCTGGAAATAATCTCTTCGTTGGTGCGGTTGGCCAGAATAATACGGTCGAGATTTTGCCCCGCGTCATTTTGAATGGTAAAGACGTATCCGGTCCGAGGAATGAGACCGGCCACATGCATCTCTTCATGATCCCCCATGGACACGCCAAGCCGACCGTAGAGTTCCCGAACCATGTTGAAACTGGGGCTTTCAGTATCAAAAAAGAATATATGCTCGAAGGAGATTCCCTCGACCAGGCCAGCTAACTGGGGCGAGGCGTACAGGGTATGAATCTCTTCGATAATGTTTTTATTGTTTCCACCGAGGACAATCTCGGCCGGTTCACCGACCGTGACAATTTTCAAGTCACTTTCGCCCCGGATGGTTTCGGGAAACTGCTCCTTGAGTTCAGCCACAATGGTATTAAGTTCAGCATTCAAACACGTATTTTCGCGGGCCTCCGGGTGTTTTCCACCAAAAGTCAGAGCGCAGTAAGTCGTATCTTGCAGTGTTTGAAGTTCACCATTGGCCAGCGGGTTGATGTAAATGGCCTCAGCAAGGCCCCTTACCTGCACCTTGAAGACAACACCCACCGGCAACAAGACTCGATCGCCGATGATCAGCACGTTATGGTCAGTGGCCTGCTGAATTTCGGATAGTTTTACCGGGATCATATAATCAAATACCGGAATACCTCCGAGAAAGACAAACCGCTTCTTCAGAGTTTGAGGCATGGGTGCACTCCGCAATAGAAAAAAAATGACGTTCTCTTTGAGCGGTCAAATTAACATATCTTGAAATTCTTTCAAACCAGGAAAAGCCGGGACAGTCTCTGGATTTAGCCCCATACAGCAAGGACTAAAATAGACGTTTTCACAGGTGGAACGAACCAGGCGCTCCGCCCCCGGACGAACAGCTTAGACCGCTCCTCAACGTTTAACTACAAATATTGTCACTAAATTCGGAAGATTCAACTCGATTGCGACCGTTCTTTTTGGCCTTATATAAAGCAGAATCCGCGCGCGCTACCATCTCCCATTCATCTTCAGACTCAGGACCCAAGGTGCTGAGTCCGATACTAATGGTAACCCGGATGGCAGGAGTATCGAACGTTCCCCCATGATCGATCAGACAGCGATCGGCGACCGTCTTGCACAAGGACTGGGCCAAATTCATGGCGCCCCTGGCATCGGTACACGGCAACAGCAGCAGCAACTCTTCACCGCCATAGCGAAAAATCAGGTCAATATCGCGAACTCTTTCCTTAATAACCTGCGCCAATGCTCGAAGTACCTTGTCGCCGACGGCGTGACCGTAGGTATCGTTGACTATTTTGAAAAAATCCACATCGATCAGCAGCACCGAAAGATCCAGATGATAACGCCGTGCCTTAGCCGTCTCATAAGACAAACAAGTTTCCATATGACGACGATTAAAGATGCCCATCAGTGGATCGGTAATATTCTCATGTTCAAGAGCATAAACGCGGCGCATGCTATCTGTCGTCTTTACCGACAGAAAAGAAACAACAAGGACAAAAACGGCTCCAGAAAAAAAGACGGCAGGAACCACCATCTCTGACCAGAACTGAATTTTCCTACAAAACAAATAGCCATACAGAATATAGCCACTGAAAAAAAACAGTATCAATATCGATAAAAATATCCACGATCTGCGACATCCACCCGGCGGCAGATTTCTACGCAAATAGTTTATCGGAAAGAGCGATGAAACAAGTATCAACGCACCCGAATAAACCAGATAATATGCGAGGGTATTCATCTTAATATCCTGTCAGAACCAGTACAGAGCTTGATCAAGATTTTGATTTACCACCACAGCACCTGTTCCAGCATGGCCAAACAGGAAGAAACATCTCCAGAGAAAGCGTCGATAGATTTCAACTCGGGGAGAGCTTTCAAGCGATGTTCAGGACACCGAAGATGGAAACGGGTGAACTGTCTGGATGTCACCTTCACCTTAA
>JBFHFM010000304.1:0-4447 GCA_041583595.1 Trichloromonas sp.
GGTGACCTCGGTGGCCGCCGGACCGGCTTTCGAAGGGGGTGAAATCGCCTGTGGCATGGCTGCGACGTCGGGGGCCATCTGTGGAGTCCGCCTGGCGGGGGATCAGTTAAGGCTTGAAACGATCGGTGGGAGGCCACCTCGAGGGGTTTGTGGCAGTGGCTTGGTCGAGGTGGTAGCCGCGGCACTCGATGGGGGATTGATCGATCGACAGGGGGCGATCAACGACCCCTGCAAGGTCGAAACCAACCTGGCACGTTATATTGTCGATTCGGCCGATGGCCGCGCCCTGCGTCTGTACCGGGACGCCAGTGTCGATCTGCTGGTGACTCAGCAGGACCTGCGCAGCTTTCAATTGGCCAAGGGAGCGGTGCGGGCCGGGGTCGACTGTCTTTTGCAGCGGGCCGGGGTTGATGCCGAACAGGTTCATGACGTGGTCATGACAGGCGCCTTCGGTTTTTCGCTGGCTCCAGCGGCTTTGAAAAGGGTTGCCATGCTGCCGGGAAACATGGTAGATAAAGTGCGTTTTGTCCCTGCTGGCGCCCTCGAAGGGGTGGCTCGCTATCTTTGCGAACCGCAGGCGGCGGATCGATTGGAATCCCTGGTCGGGGCCTTGACCGCTTACCCGCTGTCGGGAACCCCCGCCTTTGAAAAAGCTTTTCTGCATGCGATTGATTTTTGAAAAAAACCGCCAGGATGACGGTTTTTTCGTGTTTTTGGCGTGCCGTAAACGGACTCTGTTCAGTTTTTAATCTATAATTCTCTCAAGACTTTTAGCGCAAGCTTCATTTTGATACGCATCAAGAAAGGAATTTTTATGGCTACCATCAAGCGTGCTCTCATCAGTCTGTCGGACAAGACAGGCATTGTGGAATTCGCCAAGGAGCTTTCTGCATACGGTGTGGAGATCCTTTCCACCGGTGGCACCGCAAAACTACTGCGCGACAGTGGTCTCACGGTCAAGGACGTCTCTGAATTTACAGGTTTTCCCGAGATGCTCGACGGCCGGGTCAAAACCCTGCACCCCAAGGTTCATGGCGGTCTGCTCGGCATGCGCGACAACCCGGAGCATGTGGCAAAAATGCAGGAGTACGGGATCGAGAATATCGATATGGTGGTGGTCAACCTCTACCCCTTCGAAGCGACCGTAGCCAAGCCTGGTTGCACCCTGGAAGACGCCATTGAAAATATCGACATTGGCGGTCCGACCATGTTGCGCAGTGCCGCTAAAAATAACCGCGACGTCACCGTGATCGTCGATACTAACGATTACGCTGCTGTTCTCGCTGAGCTGAAGGAGAGCGGCGGGGCGGTCAGCCGTGAGACTAACTTCAGGCTGGCGGTCAAGGTTTACCAGCATACAGCCGCTTATGACGGAATGATCTCCAACTGGCTTGGCAAAAAACTCGATGCCGAATCAAGCGAGTTCCCGCCGACCCTGACCCTTCAGTATCACAAGGCCCAAGGGATGCGTTACGGGGAAAACCCTCATCAGAGTGCCGCATTCTACGTTGAAAAGAATGTCGCCGAGGCCTCCATCGCAACTGCGAAGCAGCTTCAGGGCAAGGAACTTTCCTACAACAATATTGGTGATACCGACGCCGCCCTCGAGTGCATCAAGCAGTTTTCAGATGCTCCGGCTTGCGTCATCGTCAAACACGCCAACCCCTGCGGTGTGGCCTACGGCTCCTCTCTGCTCGAGGCCTACGAGCGTGCCTTCTCTACCGATCCCGAGTCGGCTTTCGGCGGTATTATCGCTTTCAACCGTGAGCTTGACGGGACCACTGCCAAGGCGATCTGCGACAAGCAGTTTGTCGAGGTGATCATCGCTCCAGCCGTATCCGCCGAGGCGGTCGCGATCGTGGCCGCCAAGAAGAATGTTCGTCTGCTTGAGTGTGGGCAGTGGCCGGCCGAGCCGGGCCAGCGTCTCGATTTCAAACGGGTTAATGGCGGCCTGCTGGTTCAGGACGCCGACCTGCTTCTTTCCGGTGACCTCAAAGTGGTGACCAAGCGCGCCCCGACCGACAAGGAAATGCAGGATCTGCTCTTTACCTGGCGGGTGGCCAAATTCGTCAAGTCCAATGCCATCGTCTATGGTAAGGATGGTATGACCATCGGCGTTGGAGCTGGGCAGATGAGCCGGGTCAACTCGGCACGCATTGCCGCCATTAAAGCCGAGCATGCCGGTCTCGACGTCAAGGGCTCGGCGATGGCCTCCGACGCCTTTTTCCCCTTTCGGGATGGGCTCGATAATGCCGCTGCTGTTGGTGTCACCGCGGTCATCCAGCCAGGCGGATCGATTCGGGACGAAGAGGTGATTGCCGCTGCCGACGAGCATGGTATTGCGATGGTCTTTACCAGCATGAGGCACTTCAGGCATTAAGCTGTGAGGAAGCGGTCCTTTTCCGCAATCTCTGCGTTGCCGGTGGAAAATTGCTCGCTTCTTGGACTGGCGGTGGAGCGTAGGGGCGAATCTTGTATTCGCCCAGGGCGATCAAAAGGATCGCCCCTACGTCAAAAATAATAAGAGGAATATTTTATGAAAATACTGGTTGTCGGAGGTGGTGGCCGTGAGCACGCCCTGGTTTGGAAGATCTCCCAGTCACCGCTGGTTGACACGCTTTACTGTGCTCCGGGAAACCCCGGGATAGCTGATTTCGCCGAATGTGTGCATATCGGTGCGGATGAAATCGAGGTGCTGCTCGATTTCGCTCTCAATGAGAAGATCGACCTGACGGTGGTTGGTCCCGAGGTGCCGTTGACCCTGGGGATTGTCGACCGCTTTCAGGCGGCCGGGCTCGAGATTTTCGGTCCGAACCGGGCCGCGGCACAGATCGAGGGGAGCAAAAAATTCTCTAAGGATCTGATGGCCAAGTACCATATCCCCACCGCCGCTTACGCGACCTTCACCGACCGGGATGCCGCGGTGGCCTATGTACGCGAGCAGGGTGCACCGATCGTTATCAAGGCCGACGGCCTGGCTGCGGGCAAGGGGGTCATTGTGGCGATGACCGAGGAAGAAGCGGTGGCTGGTATCGACGAAATCATGGTCGATGCGGTCTTCGGTGCTGCCGGCGCCCAGGTGGTTATCGAAGAATTCATGGCCGGTGAAGAGGCCTCCTTCTTCGTTTTTACCGACGGCAAAAACATTCTCCCGCTGGCCTCTTCGCAGGATCACAAACGGATTTTCGATAATGACGAGGGACCCAATACGGGCGGCATGGGGGCTTATTCTCCGGCACCGGTGGTTACCGAGTCCCTGACGCGCGATATTATCGAAACCATTGTCCGGCCGACTATCGATGGGATGGCCGCGGACGGTTGTCCTTATGTTGGAATACTGTATGTTGGTCTGATGATTGCAAACGGTAAGGCGCGGGTCGTTGAGTTCAATGCCCGTTTCGGCGATCCCGAAGCCCAGCCGCTACTGATGCGGATGAAGTCGGACATTGTGCCGGTGCTGCAGGCCTGTGCACGCGGCAAGTTGGCCCAGACTTCTCTTGAATGGCACGATAAGGCAGCGGTCTGCGTGGTTATGGCCTCGGGGGGGTATCCTTCAGGTTTCGAAAAGGGACTGGAGATTTTTGGTCTCGATACGGCTGAGTCGATCGAGGATTTAATGGTTTTTCATGCCGGTACAGCGCTAAAGGATGGTAAAATTGTTAACCATGGTGGCCGGGTGCTTGGGGTGACGGGCTTGGGCACCACCGTGGCGGCAGCCATCGACAAGGCCTATGCCGGGGTCAAGGCTATAACCTGGACAGGTGTCCAATACCGCAAGGATATCGGTAAAAAAGCCCTGGGGCGTTAATATTGAGGGCACTAACAATCTCTAACTATGGAGCTGCGAATGAGTGACAAGCCGTTGGTCGGAATTCTGATGGGAAGCGACAACGACTATGACGTGATGGTTGAGGCCGCCCTGGCTCTCAAAAGTTTTGGCGTACCTTTCGAGATGACGGTTTCCAGCGCTCATCGGACTCCGGAGCGGACCGCCAAGTACGTTCGTTCAGCGCAGGGTCGGGGTATCAAAGTGCTGATCGCCGGCGCCGGGGCTGCAGCCCATCTGGCCGGTGTAGTGGCCGCCGAGACGACCTTGCCGGTGCTTGCCGTGCCTATTGACTCGACCGCCCTGCAAGGGCTCGATGCCCTGCTGGCCATGGTGCAGATGCCGGCTGGAATCCCGGTGGCAACCATGGCCATCGGCAAGGCCGGTGCTCGCAATGCCGGGCTCTTCGCCGTGCAGATTCTGGCCGTTGCGGACGAAAGCCTGGCAAGACGGTTGGCCGATTATAAAGTTGAGCTGGTAGCCGGGGTTGAGGCCAAGGCGAAGGCCCTCTCCGAACGTATGGTTAAAGACGGTTTTTAGCAGTCAATACGGTTGGTTTGGTGTTTCTAATTAGTCTGGTGCGTGAGGCTTTTTTGGGGGGGGATTTCCCTTGACACATCA
>JBFHFM010000305.1:0-4414 GCA_041583595.1 Trichloromonas sp.
CATCACGATGCGCTGCAGAAAAAAAACTCCAAACAAAAGCAGAATCGGCGAGAAATCAAGCCCCCCAAACTGCAAGGGCACTACTCGGCGGATTTTATCCAACAACGGATCTGTGGCATTATGCAGAAAACGAACGATCGGATTATACGGGTCCGGATTGACCCACGAAATGATGGCCCGGGCCACGATGATATATATGTAGATCGTAAATATCATGTTAACAGCCTGCGTAACGATCATAATCAGCTCACCGAAAAAACCCATGTCGGTTCCTTTCTCTCAAATAAATTCAAAAGCTTTCGTTACAAAGTGATCTTTTATACAGCAATCGCCAAAAGGGTGTCAAACGGTTTCCCAGTAGCCGAGCCAAGGCCGCTGGAACTGCAAAACATTATCGTTACCAACTCACATTTTGACATTCACCTGCAAAACCGATAAATTGACGATTCACAGAGCCCCGAAATCGGGGCAAAACACCTTATATGACTAAAAGGGGCTCCCATGAAACGCACCAGCAACCTTCGCATCCGCCGCTTGGCGCCGATCATCGCGCCAGCAGATCTGAAACAAGTGTTTCCCCTCTCCGAACGTGGCGCAGAATTTGTCTCGCGCTCCCGCGAACAGATCACCAACATTTTAAATCATAAGGATCCACGACTTATGGTCGTGGTAGGTCCCTGCTCCATCCACGACCCCAAAGCGGCCCTCGAATACGCCGAGCGTTTGTCCAAGCTGAGCCGCCAGCTGGAAGATCAGCTATTTCTGGTTATGCGTGTCTATTTCGAGAAACCACGCACAACCATTGGCTGGAAGGGGTTGATTAACGATCCAGATCTCAACGGAACGCATCAGATTTCCAAAGGCCTCGGCATCGGCCGCGGCCTGCTCTGCGCCATCACCGACCTGGGACTGCCGGTCGCCTGCGAAATGCTCGACCCGGTCACCCCACATTACCTGGCAGATACCATCAGTTGGGGAGCTATTGGTGCCCGCACCACCGAATCCCAGGTCCATCGCGAAATGGCCAGCGGCCTGTCGTTTCCCGTCGGCTTCAAGAACGGCACCGACGGCAACTTGCAGATCGCCATGGACGCCATGAATGCGGCTCTGCATTCTCACAATTTTCTCGGCATCGACAATGACGGACGCAACGCCATCGTCTCAACGACCGGTAACCCCGATGTTCACATTGTTTTGCGTGGCGGCAACAACGGCCCCAACTACCATGCTGACGACATCCATCGTACCGAAGAGATGCTGACCAAAGCCGGCCTCAAGCCTCGCATCATGGTTGACTGCAGCCACGCCAACAGCTACAAGGACCACCTTCGCCAAGAAGAAGTATTAAATGAGGTGATCAGGCTGATCGAAACCGGCAACCGCTCTATTTGCGCGATAATGGTCGAAAGCAACCTCGAAGCCGGAAACCAGCAGACCGGTGCCGACTTCTCCACTCTGAAATACGGGGTGTCCATCACCGACAAATGCATCGGCTGGGACGACACCGAACGGATGCTGCGTCATGCTCACCAGAAGCTAAAGGCCTTTGGCAGACGCAACATTTCCTGACTTGGGAAAAGAACGGGTCCTCATATCAAAAGCATCTGTAAAAAGACCACAACCGGCGGATCCCGGCTGTTGACCTCCTCGAGAAGAGATGGGCCGCCAAAGCCCCTCGGCTAAGGTGCGTCGCCAAACAAGCAAGCAACCATCAACGCCAGTGCCTGCGGCTTAGCCCCACAACCAACAACCGGTTGGTGGGCATCACAGATTCAGCCCCCTGGCGCGACCTCTACAGGGTCGCGCCAAGGGGCTATGCAGTCGTCGCTCTAAAAAAAACACTCTCCGACACTGATTTCAGCTAATTACACAGGGAGCTTCGAAATACTGCGGCGGTCACTCGACGGTCGAATATTTCGTGCGATTAATTCATCCCTGCAAATTTCGCTGATTTTTGTCCATCCCTTCGTTCCGCTTAGTCCGTCAGGCTCCTGACAAACTCCGGCCTGATGACTATAGCCGCATGGAACTCTAACCTTTGCGAACCAAGGCCTCCATCTCCAATTTGACATCGTCGATATTAACAGTGAGGACTTTCTTCCCATCCCGCTCGCAACGCACCAGACCGTCCTTCACCCAACTAAGAACCAAGGCTTTTTTCACGCCAAACTTGGCTTCCACCTCTTCCGGCTCATACCAGGTTTTCATCAGTGCCATAATCACCCTCCTTTCAGAAGTCTTTTAGATTATAACCGATTTTTCTTCGATCACCCAATTGCAACGCAGCTATTTAAACTTTACAATCGTATTCCAAACATATAAATTAACTCAAAACCTCTTGCCCACAGCAAAAAAACAAAGAGACTATGCAACCATCCGTTTTAGTCATTGATGATTCTCCTGGCGCCCGCCGACACATACTCGACGGACTCAAGGAAACCGGCCTTTTTCAAACCTACTATGAGGCGGACAGCGTCGTGGAGGGGTTTAAGGTCGCCTTGAACAAACCGCTTGATATCATTCTTTGCGATCTGGACATGCCAGGGATGGACGGTTTTAAATTCCTGAGCATGATCAAGACCCGCAAGGAGCTTCAAGACATCCCGATCATCATGGTTACCGGCGTCAAAGACCAGGACACTAAAATCCGTGGACTTGAACGGGGGGCCAGCGATTACCTCACCAAACCCTTTGATCCGGGGGAACTGATCGCCCGAGTCAAGGTTCAGCTTAAAATCAAGTCACTGCAGGACAGCCTGAAAAAAAGCAACCTGGCGCTCATGGAACTTTCCAACACCGATCCACTGACCCGGTTGAGCAACCGACGTTTCCTCATGAAGACACTCGAGAAGGAACTGCAGCGCTGCGAGCGGTCGCAAAAAGCCTTGGCCCTGATCATGGTTGATGTCGATCACTTCAAGAAGATCAACGACACCTACGGTCATCAGCAGGGGGACGTCGTTCTGCAAACCCTTGCCGACCTGATGAAGGCACACCTGCGGGATTACGATCTGGCTGCCCGCTTTGGCGGCGAAGAGTTCGCCCTGGTCCTGCCGGAAACGGCTATTGAAGAGGCGGTGCAGGCCGCTGAGCGGCTTCGCGAGGCGGTCAGCAAGCTTCGTTTTCCTGGAGAATATCAAGAGATCCACCTGACCATCAGTCTCGGAGTGGCCACCTTCCCCCACAACAAAGTCAAGACCGTTGACGACCTGATCCGCGAATCTGACCGTGCTTTATATAACGCCAAAGAAAAAGGCCGGAACCGAGTTGAAACCATCCTCGGCTGACCCTCCCCTCCCCTTTATTTTTCACCCGATTCCAATCGGATATCATCGTAATAAGCCACCACCGACTCCCCGGTATTATCGGTATCGGTCATAATGGCGATCGCGCCCACGGTCGGCGGGTCTTCGCCAAAAATTATCCGGTAGTCCGCCAGCACATCCCGACGCTCAGTCACCCACTCGCCAACCCTTTCCGGCCCGCTTTCCACCGCCAGCATAATCGCGTTGCCGTAATATTGGTTGGGAAGAAAATTGCCCACGGGCAAACGGTTCGCCCAGATATAATTAATGCTGCGCGTTTTGAAAGGAAACCAGTGCGGAAAGATCACATAGACGCGGGCGGCGTAGTCATCGCCGGCCTTGGTTTTCGCATCCCCCTTGGTGAGCACGTTCGACACTTTCCAGCGCCAGGACAGCCACGGATAATCGTTGAGTTCATAGGTCTTCCTAAAAACCAGACCGGACGCTCCCGCATGACTCTCGGCTCGCAGAACCTTTCCCGCGCCGTCAGAAACCACCGCGTAAT
Organism: Trichloromonas sp.; assembly: GCA_041583595.1. Taxonomy (GTDB): domain Bacteria; phylum Desulfobacterota; class Desulfuromonadia; order Desulfuromonadales; family Trichloromonadaceae; genus Trichloromonas. The sequence continues at coordinate 3,811 of JBFHFM010000305.1, forward strand.
GAGTTTGTCCCTTAAAAACCTTTTCTTCCCAACGGGAATCGAGCCCCATTTCAAAATCGTCCACGATAACGAGCCGATCGCCGCTCCAACCCGCAGCCGAGAACAACAACAACGCCCCCACAAACACGCCTGACAGATACTTATTCATTTATTACCTCGAAGGTTATATAACTCAATTCCAGAGGTCGCGACGACGACGGCTTTCCCCCTCGTTAAGCACGCGAATCGCACTGGCTCCTTCAAGAGGACAGCGGGTTTCGCAGATGCCGCAACCGACACAGCGCTGTTTGACCACTCGCGGCATCTTGACTCGCCGGATCTCTCCGGCAACCACAACATCCTGTTCGTCAAAGACGATGGCCTTTTCGGCCGTGGGGCAGTGTTCCTCGCAGACCAGGCATTCTTCCCCCCGAGCAAAAGGCAAACAGCGGTTTTTGTCGAATACCGCGATACCCATCACCGCCTTCTGCTTCTCTTCCAGATTCAGCAGGCCGATGGCCCCAGTCGGACAGACCTGGCCACAGAGGGTACAGTTGTATTCGCAATAGCCGATGCGCGGCACGAGCAACGGGGTCCAGATCCCGCTAACTCCGGCCTGCAGCAG
>JBFHFM010000306.1:0-4413 GCA_041583595.1 Trichloromonas sp.
GCAGCCTTTGTGGGGATATTCATGCTCATCGACTTCTTCGAGAGGGTCGATGATTTCCTGGAGCATGGAGCCCGCATATCCCTGTATTTCCTGTACCTGCTCAACACAATCCCCGTCGCAGCCATTCAAGTCGTACCCATGGCCATCCTTCTAGCGACATTCGGAACAATCGGCGGGCTCTCCAGAAGCAACGAGTTAACCGCGATGCGCAGCGGCGGCATCAGCATCTGGCGTATCATCATGTCGCTGATCGGGATCTCCCTGCTGGTCACCCTGATAGTATTGGCCGCCAACGAATATCTGGTGCCGCTAAACCAGAAAAAAATCAACCACATCATGAAAGTTGACCTTCAGGGCAAGAAGGAAATACGCTTCAAAAGTGACGACATCTGGTTTAAAGAAGGCAACCGAATTTTCAACATCCGCCACTCAAACCCGGACGAAGGGTTGCTGAAAGGCGTAACTATCTTTGAGATGGACGAAAACTTTCGCTTGATCGAAAGAAAAGATGCACCACAGGCTACATTCATCCAGGAGACCTGGAACTTTAAGGATCTTGCAACGCGCCGTTTCGATCCAGCAAGCGGGATGATCATCGAAAGCCAAAGTTTTCCCGAAAAAACACTGCAACTGGCGAAAAAACCTGAAGACTTTGTAGAGCCCGAGCGGAAAACCGAACAGATGGGCTTTTTCGAACTGCATGCGCTGATTCAAAAACTCCAGCAAGAAGGTTTCGACGCCCGCCGCTACAAGGTCGACATGCATTCACGGTTGGCCCATCCCTTCGCTTGCCTGACTATGGCCATTCTCGGCATTCCTTTCGCCCTGCGCAAGGGACGCGGGGCCAGCATTGCCCTGGGAATCACCCTGTCGGTCGCAATCGGTATCGTTTTCTACATTTTACAGGCCATGCTGATGGCTCTCGGTTATTCATCCGTCATCCCGCCTTTCGCCGCAGCCTGGTCTGCAGTGTTCCTCTTTACCCTGCTGGGGCTCTGGCTACTCCTCTCGTCTCGGGACTGACACCGATTCGCGACGAAAACACACAGATCCCCCCGTGGAAGAGGAATCCTCATGACAGCAAAAAGCCCCACCTTTTCAGGCGGGGCTTTTTACTATCGACCATCCTGGGTCAATAGCGATAATGATTGGACTTGTACGGACCTTCGACCGGAACGCCGATATAATCGGCCTGCTGTTGCGTCAGAGTCGTCAACCGCGCACCAAGCTTGCCAAGGTGTAGACGCGCCACCTTCTCATCAAGATGTTTGGGGAGAACATAGACCTCATTCTGATACTGACCGGCATTACCAAACAGTTCGATCTGAGCAATCACCTGGTTACTGAAACTGTTCGACATGACGAAAGAGGGGTGGCCGGTGGCGCAACCAAGGTTGAGCAGACGCCCCTCGGCGAGAACCAAGATGGAGTGACCATCGGGAAAGACCCACTGGTCAAGCTGATTACCATGCTCTTTGGGATTTTTAACGTTAATCTTCTGCACCCCCGGCAGCCTGGCAAGCCCAGCCATGTCGATTTCGTTATCGAAATGCCCGATGTTGCCAACGATGGCATTGTGCTTCATCTGCACCATATGAGCGGCGGTAATGATATGGTAATTGCCGGTAGTGGTAACGAAAATGTCGGCATCGGCAACCACGTCCTCAAGTGTTTTGACCTCGTACCCTTCCATGAGCGCCTGCAACGCACAGATCGGATCAATTTCGGTGACGATAACCCGCGCCCCCTGGCCACGAAGCGACTGGCAGCACCCCTTGCCAACGTCACCATAGCCGCAGACAACAGCCACTTTGCCGGCAAGCATTACATCGGTAGCACGCATGATGCCGTCGACGAGCGAATGACGGCAACCATAGACGTTATCGAACTTGCTCTTGGTCACCGAATCGTTAACGTTCATCGCCGGAAAAGGGAGCGCCCCCTCTTTAGCGAGGGCATAGAGACGGTGAACCCCGGTGGTCGTCTCTTCGGTAACCCCCTTGATTGAATCACGCACTGCCACCCAGTCAACCCGCTTGTTGTCGATGGAATCCTTAAGGCAATTCACCAGCTCAATCAGGTCCTCGGGATCATCGGCCTTGAGCACAGGGACTCCGGCGGTCTGCCAAGTGGCCCCTTCGAGAACCATCATCGTCGCATCACCACCATCATCCAGAATCATGTTCGGCAGCTCCCCATCAGGCCAGGTGAGAGCCTTCTCGGTGCACCACCAGTATTCAGCGAGAGTCTCCCCTTTCCAGGCAAAAACCGGTACACCTTTCGGACTCGCGGGAGTCCCGTCAAGACCAACTGCAACGGCGGCGGCAGCCTGGTCCTGGGTGGAGAAAATATTGCAGCTGGCCCAGCGCACCTTGGCGCCAAGAGCAGTCAGGGTTTCAATGAGAACCGCAGTCTGGATGGTCATATGCAGAGAGCCGGTGATGCGCGCCCCTTTGAGAGGCTGCTTCGAGCTGAACTCTTCACGCAAGGCCATCAGCCCCGGCATTTCTACCTCAGCCAACTCGATCTCTTTACGCCCCAACTTGGCAAGGGCCAGATCTTTAACTTTAAAATCGTCCATTTGCTCTTTCATGACCACAAACACTCCTTGTTTGGTAAATTTTTCAGTCACTAACTTTTCATACGTTCTGCCACCAGGATAAACACGTCCTCCTGATCATCCCCTCCGGCAACCGACACGTACCGGTCACATAAAAAACCGGTCCCGGCCAACCAGCTCTCAAGCTCGGTCCGTTCAAAACCGAGCCACTGGTCAGCCAGCTTTTCCCGGACCCAATCCTGCTCGTGACGCTGCAGGTCAGCAATGACCAGCCTTCCCCCTGGGGTGAGGATCCTACGAGCCTCCTGAAAGACCCGATCTGGCTGCGGCGCATGGTGAAGAACCATATTCAGGAGCAGACAATCAGCGTCCTTATCTCCCACCGGCAGATGCGACATCTCACCGAGACGAAATTCTACCCCCGAAAGGCCATCCTGACGGACCCTGGTACGGGCCTCATCGAGCATGGCCGGCGAATGGTCAACACCGACAACACACTGGGCTTTGCGACTCAACGTCGACAACACGTTGCCGGTACCCACCCCCACTTCGACAATCATCCGACACGCTGGAATTTCATGATTCAACGCGTCCAGATAGGAGGGGATTGACAACAGATTACGGCTGAAATCATCCCATTGCCTGGCGTGGCGGTCAAAAAATTCGCGACTGCGCCGACGCCGGGTTTCAAGAATTTCAGAGACCCGTTCTAAATCCTGTACCCGAGACGCCAGGTCATTCAGCAACGGTTCCATGGCCGGCCAAATTTCCAGAAATAACTTATTGTCACCCTTGAGCCGGTAATAGGCCCAGGTCCCCTGCCTTTTCACAGAAAGAATACCCACATCGGACAGAATCTTCAGGTGCCGGGAAATCCGCGACTGCCCCATAGTCAACACGACAGTCAGTTCCTGAACCGTAAACTCTCCCATGGACAAAACGCCGATAAGGCGCAATCGGGTAACATCAGCGAGGGCTTTAAAGGTATCGAGCATATGCATCAACTTTGGCTATTTAAATATATCAAGTTTTCTTGATATAACACCAACCCTCCCTTCCGTCAAGACCAAAAAGGGCGGATCATTGTGATCCGCCCTTTGCTACCATGCCCTGAAACCATTAATTCAAAGAGAAAACCGCCGTATGCAGATTGCCCGTATCAACCTCCCTGAACTGAACCCGCAATTCCTTGGCCGAGGTCGCTTCAGCAGGGAAAAACAAGAAGCCCCTCCCCAAAGTTCCGGCGGCGATCGTTCTGTTCTCCAATTGTTTATTGGCTAAATCCCTTGAGATCTGACGTCCGGCGTCGCCAGAAGAGCCTGATTGAGCACCTCCAATAACGGCACCGCCAGCGGCGCCGAGGGCAGCCCCTTTGGCCATAGCATTACCGACATTCTCACCACTGACAATCCCGATAGCCGCCCCCACGATCGCCCCACCAGCGGCCCCGATCAACGACCCCTTACCGGCGCCACGGGCAATCTCACCGTAGTCGGAATTCTTTTCCAGACGCTGATAGGTCGTCCGATTATCCAGGACATTCCAGTAACTGCCGTCGGCGTCGATCAAAAAAGTCTGCCCAGGAACAATATCAAGCCCGTGACTTCCGGTATTATCGACAATGACCTGAACCGGTAAAATTCCGGCCCCGCGAATGTCAAAGCCAAAAATCGCCTTGGCCTGCGATGCATCAGCATAGGCTTCAGCCGCGGCCTGAGCCCCATTAACCAGCTGCATCCCCGAATAAGCCGATGGTGGCTTGAAAGACACTTCCTGACTCTTGTAGGTAGTGCAAGAAACTGTAGTAAAAGCAAGAATCAACATGGCCAGCAGAAATGATTTATAGCGCATTA
>JBFHFM010000307.1:0-4410 GCA_041583595.1 Trichloromonas sp.
ATTGCTTTGAGCATTGGCATCGCTCTTTCTCCTGAACACGGTGATGATGTCGATACCCTGCTAAAAAATGCTGATACGGCAATGAATCGGGCCAAAGAAGTTGGGCGCAACACCTACCAGTTTTTTGCCACCGAAATGGGTACCATTTCCATTACCCGCCTCGGCCTCGAAAATGACCTGCGAAAGGCACTGATTCGCAATGAATTGATCCTTCATTTTCAGCCGCAGTATAACCTGGAAGGCGGTCGCATCACCGGCGTCGAGGCCCTGCTGCGCTGGCAGCATCCTGAACGCGGCATGGTCCAGCCAGATAACTTCATCCCCATGGCCGAAGAAACCGGACAAATTGTTCCGATTGGCAAGTGGGTAATCAGAGAGGCCTGCGAGCAAAGCAGGCGCTGGTCCGAGGAAGGCTTTGCTCCTATCCAGATGGCCGTTAATCTGTCAGCAAAGCAGTTTCAGCAGCAGGATCTGCCAGATGTCGTCGCAGCAATCCTCAAAGAAACCGGAATGAATCCAGGGTATCTAGAACTCGAAATTACCGAAACCATTCTGATGCAGAACCTGGAGACCACCATTGATCAACTCGTACGTCTGATGGCCCTGGGAGTTAAAATTTCAATCGATGATTTTGGAACCGGCTACTCCTCGCTCAATTATCTCAAGCGCTTTCCGTTGCACGCATTAAAGATTGACCGCTCCTTCGTCAAGGATATCGGTGAAGATTCCGATGAAAGTTCCATCGTCAGTGCCATCATTTCTCTGGCGCACAATCTGAGCCTGGAAGTAGTCGCCGAAGGCGTTGAAACCCAGGGCCAGCTCGAATTTTTGCGCTCACAGCAATGCGATCGTTTTCAGGGGTTCCTTATGAGCACCCCGGTCCCGGCGGAAAACATTCAACAGATGCTGGAACAGGGACGTCTGAGCGCCTATATGGGCTAGCGTCCCGCGCGGTTAATTCTCTATCTCGACCATCCTGTTTTTCATTTAGTTATTCCTGCCCGACAACCTTCTTTGCCTTATTTTACCTTTCCCCCACACTCACAGCACCGCTCATCTCATTTCTCGATCAAAACCAATTTTTTGCTCTAAAATTCTCCCTTCTCAAAATGAAGAGTTAGGTAGACGGAAGATTGGTAGTCATGAGGCCAGATTTTAAGGTAATATTAATATCGCACTCGCGACTCGATATTCCAATGGGGAATCGCGTCCCTCTTTCCTGTCCAAAAGGTATTGTAGATGAGCCCACATCTGGCGAAAACGTTTCCCCGCTTTAAAGCGATTGCTCTTCGGATCGCACTAGCCTACTTACTTGTCTCCGGGGTGTGGATCCTTCTTTCAGACCAGATCCTTGAAGCCCTGGTTGTCAGTCCGCAACAACTGACCCTGTTGCAGACGTATAAGGGCTGGCTATTTGTCGTCGTGTCCAGCGTCTTGCTTTACGGGATCGTCCAGCGTTACGTCTTTTTTCAAGCCCGATATGAAGAACGAATGCGCAAATTGGTGATGGGCATTTCGGCTGAGGTTGGAGAGGCTTTTTTTGTTAACCTTGTGAAGCAATTAAGCTATTCCCTTGAAGCCGATACGGCTATCGTCGGTCGATATGTAGGGGAAAAGCGCCAGCAAATAGAAACCGTCGCCGTCTTCTCCAATGGCCAGCTACAAAGCAATTTCCTCTATGGCGTAGCCAATTCTCCTTTTGCACAGCTTAAAAAGGGGGCCTCTTTTATTCCAAAAGACGCAAAAAAGAAGTTCCCGCACGACAACTTTCTACAGGAGAAGAAAATCGAGGGATTTTCCGGGGCTCAACTTCTCGACTCGACCGGACTTCCAATGGGAATGATTGCAGTCATGAGCTGCCATCGCATTGCGCATCGCCAGCGAACCGAATCCTTTCTGCAGATCTTTGCAGCTCGTGCTTCGGCGGAACTGGAAAGACTGCGCTCCGAAGCCTTGATCAGTTCCATGGCCTATCAAGACCAGGTCACCGGACTGCCAAATCAGTATTTTTTCACAGAACACCTGATCCGCAAAACGGCTGAACGTACGGAAGAGGATAGACCAATGGCGGTCATGCTGATAGACCTCGATCGGTTCAAAGCCTTTTCCAGAACCCTGGGTCATATCAATAGCAATCTGTTGCTTCAAGAAATTGCGAAACGATTCCAACTGGGTAGCTCCGAAAAAGAGACCCTGGCCAGGTTTGGCGATGATGCATTTGCACTGCTGCTAGAAATCAATACCCCAGAAGATGCTGCCGAGCGTGCCGAGCGGCTGTTGACGAGCCTGAAGCAACCGTTGTCTTTCACCGGGCACGAATTACACCTGACCGCCAGCATCGGCATAGCCATTCATCCGCACGACGGAGATAAAGCTGAGACCTTGCTGAAGAATGCTGATGCGGCCATGTGTCGTACCAAGGAGATGGGACGCAATGGATATCAGTTTTATTATCCAGAAATGACCCAATTATCCCTACAGACCCTGATCCTTGAAAATAAGCTTCACAAAGCTCTTGAACTGGAGGAATTTGCCCTGCGATACCAGCCGAAACTCGACCTTAATAACAACTGCATCAGTGGAATGGAGGCTCTGATCTGCTGGAACCATCCTGGGCAGGAGCCCGTATCGCCCCTCGATTTCATTCCCCTGGCGGAAGAAACCGGCCTGATCACCCCGATCGGTGAATGGATATTGCGATCGGCATGCACTCAGAACAAACAATGGCAAAACGAAGGGCTGCCGGCTCAAACAGTAGCAGTGAATATTTCTGCTCGACAATTTTATCAATATGATATCGCCGAGCTCGTAGGCTCTGTCCTGAAAAGCACCGGTCTTGACCCGAGTTGGCTTGAGGTGGAGATCACAGAAAGCGTATTAATGCAGGACGTTGAACAGACCGTCAAAATCTTGCACAAACTTAAGGAAATGGGGGTACAGGTAACCATTGATGATTTCGGAACGGGGTACTCTTCGCTCAGTTACCTTAAGCAGTTCCCCATCCAGACCTTGAAGATCGATCGATCTTTTATTACTGGGATTCCAGAAGATTATGAAGATCGGGCGATCACCGCGGCCATCATAGCGATGGCACACACATTGGAGATTAAGGTGATTGCCGAAGGGATTGAGCGGGAAGAACAGCGCCAATTCCTGGCATCGAAAGGATGCGACAAGATCCAGGGGTTTCTGTTCAGCCCGCCTTTGTCCGTAAGCGAATTCAGAGACATGCTGGTATCGCAGCAAGCTCATCTTGAGTTAAGCGAAATCAGGGGAGTTTGATCTTTTTCTCTTCTCCGGGACTATAAAGCAATATGGTGCGGCCCAGGATTTGAACGACTGCGGCATCCGTTTTTTCACTGACGATGGCCGCCACTTCTTTCCTGTCGAGCAGACAACCTTCCTGTATCTTTACCTTAATCAGTTCATGAAAATGCAATGCTTCTTGAAGTGAGTCGATGAGGGTGGGGCCAATATCCCCCTTGCCGATCATCACAACCGGGTTGAGGTGATGCCCCAGTCCCTTCAAAAATCTGACTTGTTTGCCTGTAAGCTGGATCATGGTTTTGCGCCCTTTCTATTCTTTGTGTGCCGGCATTATACGCAATTGTCCGACTCCTGCAATCCTTTTACGAATCGGCCTCTTTTGCATTATTGCAAAACATATAATGCTGTTATGCAATCAAGGGATGCGGTCTTGATGTTTTGGTGTAAGTAGCTATAATTCTTTGTATTTTTATAAAATAATCAATTTAGGTAATCGTTTGAATCCATCAAAAACAGAACGAGATGCAATCTCATTTTTGCATGAATGCAAATTCATAAGACGATTCAAATCGTAACAAAATAGACAGAGTGCCCTTAAGTTGCTGTAATCACATTGCATTAAAAATAATTTGGAAATAGTAGAACAATGGTATACCAATTGCTGTATGAATAACCGACCCATTGTTACTGACTATTTAAAGGGAGTACCCATGCTGAATAAAGTTCGTTCGCTTTCAGAGAAATCTCGCGTTTCGACCAGAGGACAGACATCTGTTTCTTCTTCAGGCCTTTTCGGATTTGGCTTGTGTGCACTTTTTTTTAACTTGTATCAGGCAGGGCTATTTCCGGTCGACATTACGATTTTGGCCATGGCCGTTTTTTATGGCGGGATTTCGCAAATAACGGTAGGGCTTATGGAATGGCATAAAAACAATTATTTTTGTGCTGCGGCATTTGTTACGTTTGGCTTGTTTTGGCTATCTCTGGTCGGGTTCATTATTCTACCCGCAGTTGGCTTTGGAAGCACGCCACACCCTTCGGTGCTCGCAGCCTATTTTTTTCTATGGGGCGGATTTTCGATAATACTTCTCGCCAGCGCTACCCAGATCAGCCCAGCGGTGCGAATGGTTTTTGTTTTGCTAG
>JBFHFM010000308.1:0-4409 GCA_041583595.1 Trichloromonas sp.
ACCGCCGTTCACGCCGGCAGCGGCGGCACCCTGACCACCGTCGACGTCTGTCGTACCACCATCGGCTCGGCTGTCGTCCCCATCTCCTATACCAACATCGCCAAATCGAGCGATGCCGATAAAACCGCCGGAAGCGTCATCATCAACGGCAACCCCGCCTGCATCAAAAGCTCTACCTTCGCCAAAAGCTGCGGCGACGAGTCGGGCGATAAAAAAGGTGTAAATTCTGGAACCATCACCGAAAAAGCGGAGTTTATCACCGCTTCGGGCAATGTTTTTTTTGAGGGGATCGGCGCCACCCGCCAAGGGGATATGATGGTCTCCAACAATAAGAACACGGCCCCGATGCCGCTGGTACAGGGTGGTGCGGGAGCGCCACCTGCAGGTGATCTGGAAGGGACTGAAGAAATCGCAGGACAAGAGCTACCGGACACCGTGGAATGGGAAGTTGCCGGAGACGAAATGCACTTTGTCAAAGGGATATTTGAGGGTGGGTGCCCGGATGAGGAAGAAGAAGCATGACCGGCAATCCACAACACCTCGACCCGAATAAAATCACCAAGCCGGTCGATAACACCGAGAACCAACAGGATGGCCACCGGGAGATTGTCTTTTCTGTGGCGCCCGGCGAAAAGAAATTCTGGCTCAAGCTCCAGGATTCTCAGCACACCTGGAATAATATTCCTCTGGGCAAGGTTAATACCACGGCCAAAGGGAAGTACCCCAAAGGAAGTAATGTACTGGTTCCGGTAATTCCGCTTTGCTACACGACCGCCACCGGCGATGCTGAGGCCGACAAACTGAAGGCTGCGATTCTGCGACCTGGCTGGCTCTATGTCTATCGCAACGGCAAACTGTGGCGCGAGTTGGAGGTCGGTAAAAACGGCTACATGCGCGACGTTAACCTGCAGTACAACCAGAACAAAGACCTTCGCAAGGCGACCGGTTTCTTTGACAACCGGGTGCTGCTGCCCTTTAAAGTTCTAGGAGAAATTCAAACGGTCGAGATGGCTTTCTCCGAGGTGCAGTGGAGCTGGGCACGGATTAACAAGCTGCAGGATGACGCCGGACTGCGCCAGCAGCGCATGCAGGAAATTGACCTGAGCGGATACGACACCAAGTTCGAACCGAAGCTTCCAGAGGGGAACAAGGCACGGATCGAGAATGTCGCATATGCGCCGGAACTCTACCATCTGGCGCTGCAGCGTAAGAGCAATATCCCGGTGGTGTATCTGCACGATCCGTTACGTATTGCTGAAAACTATGTCGATGCATTTTTCAGCGTCGAAGGAGAGCTGGCCGATGTGATTGAAGGGCTTCCGCAGCTTAAACCCATCGAGGGCCGGGAAGAGATCAAAGACTTCTCCGCAGCTGACAAACAGGCATACTATCGTTCTGCGGTCATGGCCTATCGAACATTCTTCGATCCGAAACTCGCCAAACGCACCAAGAAAATGCACATCAGGGGAACAGTAACTCAAACAGAAACCACCACCGCTATCGGCAAAATCGGAAACGAACTCGACAAGACCTATCTTGAAGAGATTCTCGCCGTGGAAGAGCGCAAAGAATTACGAGCCCAAGTCAGGGAAATCAAGCGCATCTACGTTGAATTTCTTGAAGGTCAATTCGACACTCAGGAAATCAGAGCCGAACATCCTGATTTTATCGACATCAACGCTGCCCTGCTCGACTTCGCCAGCCTGGAAGGGATTGCCTGTATTCGCCTATGGGATAAGGTTAAAAACCTGATCGGCTTTCTCAACCACGACCCCGGCGTTCTTGATTCTGCACATGACATAGCTTCGCTGGTTGCGGCCGAACGCCCCAAGCCCGAAGAAGACCCCGGCAGCAACTATCTCGAAAGTCTACTGGCCCCCGCGCACCCGCTACATAAGGCCCTCTTCCCCAGCGCTGAGCAGATCGATATTTATACGGCAGCCATGGATTTAGACCTGGACCACGACCAACCGATAGAATCGAGCGACGGTAGCGGCCAATTTCGCCCGGCCGCTTTTGCTGCAGCACTAGCAGCGGCACCACATCCGCCCATGGGAGTGGACAAGGATTTGAAATATGCGCTGACGCAAAGTGAAAAAATTGTTGCCGATATCCTAGCTAGCTTTCAGCGGCAGTGGCAACAGGCGTTGAAAAACAGGGACACAGTCAAAATTGAACCCCTGCTTCGACTCGCTAAGGGGGCGAAGCATCCCGTGCTTGCCGGTATGCACATCGCCAAGGCCGGCAGCAATCTGGACGATCGGGTAATCATAGATGGCAAACTGCGGATCATGGAGGGCCTTAACCGTCATCAACGCAGAGCAGCCAGCGCCGGAAACCCAGCAGGGGATTTTATCAACATCGTTGACCCGCGCACCAGCACAGTTATCGGCAGCCAGAAAATCAGCGATCTCGGTAACTTCAAAGGTGCATCGCCCAAGGTTACCGACCAGGGCTGGACCGAACTCTGGGGCAAGTCCGGTAAAGTAGGCAACCAGTTTAAAATTGTCCGCACCCACGCCGATCTGGTCGTGGTGCCGAAAACCTCCCCGTATGTCGTCAAATACCATAATCCCGATGCCGTCAGCAGTACCGGTGTCAGTGCTAAGGTCAAGGGGCTACGAGGGCTCAGCAAGACTCTGCCACCGCTGGTGGCGATGATGGAGGGCTGGAATTTATGGCAGACCATAGTTAACCCAGACCCAAAGGCAAGCACTTCAAAAGCAGTCGTTGCTCAAATTACAGGATTAATAGCCCTCACCTATGCCACAACTGACGCCGCCATCAAAATATGGGGAGAGGACGCCGTAGCCAAGCGCCTTTCTAGCTATGGCAAAGTCGGCAAGATGGGCAGCATGATCGTTAAAGAAACCATAAAATTTTCTCATTTTGAAGTTAAAATATTCGGTGTAGCCAGTTCTAGCGTGGCAGGTCTGGCTGCAGTCATGTCGGCCTGGGAGATGGCCGAGAGCATTCAACTCGATGACGATGATGCGGCCCTCGGTCACGGTATCGCCATAGCAGGCTCTGCCGGTTTGGCTCTCGCCGGACTGGGCACTAGCGGAGTTACCACGCTGGCTTTCCTCGGCCCCTATGGTTGGGCTTTTATGGGCGTTGCCATCCTCGGTAGTGTTCTGGCCTATGCCTTCACAGACAGCGATCTGGAAAAATGGGCCAAACATGGTGCTTTTAGTCGCAATTCTGAATCCCGGATGAGCCACGAATATACTGAAAAACGACCTCAATATGTTTTTAAGCGCTTTATGGGGATGCTCATGCACCCCACTATCACTATGAAAAAGGATATCTCTACCGGGAACAGAAACGCGCAGGGAAACCTGATCTCAGACATCGTGGTTGAGATGATTGCCCCCGGTTTTGAGCCCGACCTCAGCACTCTTGATGTGCGGGTAATCATCGAAGAGGGCGAAGTTGACGTGCGTGGTCATAACGCCAAGCTCACCCACTTAAGCGGTAATCAGCAACTTCAATACCCTTACCTGGTCGAACAGATCTATGCTGATGAACAAAGTCAGCAAGTTATCGGCGTCCGCTATCGTTACCGCGCTCCGGGTCCGCACCTTATCCGGTGGCGGGCACGGGCGCGTCATATTACTAAAGACCAAACCACACTGCCTCCGGTGCTGGATGTTCAGAATATCACCAGTGACGGGCTAATGGCTTGTCATCCTACCACCGGCCAATCCGCGACTTCGCAACAAAACGATCCATCGAAAAATGAGGGTGACGGTGTCCGCATTATTGATACCGAGCCGGGGTGGATTTATGCCGAGTTATAAGAGTGAACCAACAGGGGAAACACCATGATCAATCAATATTACGCCGTTACGGCCTATGACAGCACGCGCCCACGTTCCCTCACAGCGAGCGACAACAGTCAGTTTGGAATAACAACCCGTAAGCTACGCGAGAATCCTTTGAATACCAGAGACACCCACTGCCGAGAATATCTAGCTAACGATGATGCCGAGGTCATTCAGTTGCTGAATGAGGATACCCCTGAAGTGCGCAAGCAACTGGAAGCCAATAGCCATGAATCTCAACCCTGGCAGACCTTTGGTAATCCACGCGTGGTGGTAAGAGTGATCACAAAAATATTGGGTTTCTTTTTGTTTTTTGGGGGGGGGGGGACGTTAATTATTAATACTATCCAGCATGGATTTTGGTCTGTTTTTCATAAAACAGCTTTTGCTATTCTGGGCCCATTTTTTTTCATCTATATTATCGGCATGCTCATCCTCCGCTTCGATCTTGTCAAAGACAAAAACAATGTGTTGCTCAACCGCCGTACCGGCATGATCACTATCCCGCAAAAAAAGAGCACACCACTGGAGTTGCCCTTCGACGAATTCGACCCCTACCTGACCACCGCCACCAATCCTACCGGC
>JBFHFM010000309.1:0-4396 GCA_041583595.1 Trichloromonas sp.
GTGCATTTCAGCGAACTCGGTCTGGCTAACACCCGCGACCTTTTTTCCAAAGCGGTCCGTGGCGGCTATGCCATTCCGGCTTACAATTTTAATAATCTTGAACAGTTGCAGGCGATTGTTTTGGCCTGCGCAGAAACCAATTCGCCCGTGATCGTGCAGGTCAGCAAGGGGGCACGCGATTACGCCAACCAGACCATGTTGCGGTATATGGCAATGGGAGCCGTGCAGATGGCGCGCGAGATTGGTTCCAACATCCCTATTTGCCTGCATCTTGACCATGGTGACTCCTTCGAGTTGTGCAAGTCGTGCGTCGACTCGGGTTTCTCTTCTGTCATGATTGACGGTTCTCATCTGCCCTATGATGAAAACGTCGCTCTGACCAAAAAAGTCGTCGAATACGCCCACAAATTTGATGTCTGTGTCGAGGGAGAGCTTGGGGTTCTGGCCGGTATCGAAGACGAGGTGGTGGCCGAGCATTCGACTTATACCAAGCCTGAAGAAGTCGAGGATTTCGTCAAAAAAACAGGCGTCGACTCGCTGGCGATTTCCATTGGGACCAGCCACGGTGCCTATAAATTCAAACTTAAAGAAGGCGAAGAGGTGCCACCGCTGCGTTTCGATATCCTCGATGAGGTTGAGCGCAGGATTCCCGGTTTCCCCATTGTTCTTCACGGCGCTTCCAGTGTGGTGCAGGAGTATGTCCAGTTGATCAATCAGTACGGCGGTAAGATGGACGGTGCCGTCGGGGTGCCTGAAGACCAGCTGCGCAAGGCAGCGGCCAGTGCCGTCTGCAAGATCAACATCGATTCCGATGGTCGTTTGGCGGTGACCGCCAAAATTCGCGAATTTATGGCCAATAATCCCTCAGAATTCGATCCCCGTAAATATCTTGGATACGCCCGCAAGGAGTTGGTGGCTCTGATCAAGCATAAAAACGAAGCGGTTCTCGGCAGCGCCGGAAAAGCCTGATCTCCTTGAATATCAATGACAACGGGCCGTCCTGCAGGTGCAGGGCGGCCCGTTCTTTTTTGGCCGGGATAAGTGGCGGTAATCTCGTTTTTAACCGTTGTTTGCTCATGGCTAAAATGCTATGTTTGTCACAGGTTTAAGGTGAGTTCGAGTGGTTTTTTTTATATTAAAAGGGCCTCAAGGCGAGAGGGAAAGTTATGAATATCGATAAATGCCTGATTGGCCGGCAACCGATTCTTGATCGCAACGAGCAGGTCTGTGCTTACGAGTTGCTGTTTCGTTCGTCCCATTCTCTGCACGCTAATATCCCCGACAATTCGATTGCCTCGGCCAAGGTTATCCTGAATATGCTTTCTGGTTTCGGGGTTCAACAAATCCTCGGCGGACATCGTGGATTTATTAATGTGGAACTTGATTTGCTGCTGAGTGAAACCCTGGAACTGCTGCCGGCAGACCTGATCGGGCTTGAACTGCTGGAGAGTCTTGAGGTGACGCCCACCATGGTCGCACGCTGTCGGGCTCTTAAAGAGGCCGGATTCACTTTGGCTCTAGATGATCATCAGTATTGCTCTGCCTATGAAGAACTCTACAATTTGGTTGATCTGGTCAAGGTGGACCTGATGCTAACCTCGGTCGAGAGTCTGGCACCGATGATTCACCAACTGCGAAAATATCCTTTCAAGCTGCTGGCTGAAAAGGTTGAAACTCGAGAGGTCTATCGGCAATGTCTGGATTTAGGTTTCGATTATTTTCAGGGATATTATTTTGCCAAGCCTGTGGTTATCGAAAAACAGCGCATTGACGGTACCGCGACCGCCTTGCTCAAGCTGTTGAACCTGTTGATGGAAGATGCGGATACCGATCAGGTCGAAGCCTGCCTGCGGCAATGTCCAGGTTTGACCTATTCGCTGCTGCTGTTGGTTAATTCGGTGGCCATGGGGGCGAAGAGAAAAATTTCCAGTGTCCGGCATGCCATTGCTATGCTTGGCCGCCGACAACTCAAACGTTGGGTGCAACTGGCGCTCTTTGCCTCTGATGACCATCGCGGCCTGGAAAACCCTCTGGTCGACATGGCTGCGGTTCGGGGGGGGATGATGGAGCAGCTCGCCCGTTGTCACTCGACCCTGCAGCGTGATGTTGAAGTGGCGGACCAGGCGTTCCTGGTCGGCATCCTGTCTTTACTCGAGTGGATCTATGCTGTTTCCATGGAAGAAGTGGTGGCGGCACTCAATCTTTCCGACGAGGCCTCCGCGGCGTTACTTAATCGGGGCGGGGTGCTGGGAGAGATGCTTTTAGGGGTCGAGGCCATGGAGCAGATGGATTTCAAAGGCGGTTGGCCCAAGCTCGAAACCCTGGGGTTTACCCATGACCAGGTGCGCGAAGCCCAGTGCCGAGCCTTTATGTGGAAATCTGAAATGGCCTGACCGGTGGGCTGACCCGCTATCCGGTTGTTTAACGCGGGTTTCGTATGTGGTCGAAGGTAGCCCGGAGTCCACCTTCTCAAATAGACTCCAGGCTAACCGCGAATTAGGTTATTTCTTCGGCATGGCCCCGTGGGGATCTTTCGCGGGGGGGAGTACAAACTCAACCTCGACGGCGAATTCGTCTTCTCCCCGGCGAACCTTCAGGGTGGAGATGTCGCCGGGCTTTTTCTGCTTGATCTCGTAGATCAGATCGAAGTTATCAGCCAACGGGATAGCGTCGATAGCGAGGAGCTGGTCCCCTTTTTCAAGCCCTGCGGTGGCTGCCACCGAATTGGGCATCACCCCTTCGACTGCTACTCCATTTTCGGACTCCCCCAGTACCACTCCCAGCTTGACTTCTTCTTTGCCCAGATCTTCGTATTCAGTGAAAACCAGGTAATCGTACGGGGGCATGGGGAAGTCCGGTTTTTGTACGTCCATCAACCGATCCTGCTTGTCTTCTGGGATAAGGATTTCGCGGTTGCCGATCAGCACGTACGAGGTAGGCAGCCTACGGAAAACCCGGCGCGGGATGCCGAAACCGTAACGGATGTGGTTGCCTCCGGCGATCACCAGCATGTGCTGATTTTCATGGCCGGGTTCGGTCAGGTAGCGGGCTACGCTAGCCGCCATGCTTTCGTCCCACAGAGTCTGGGCGCGATGAAAGCCATCAAGCGGGATACGCCCGTGCATCTCGACTTTGCCATGATCTCCGAGGATGGCTTCGACCAGCGTTTTCTGGTAGGGGTCGTTCAGATCCATTTCCGGCAGTTGACGGCGTTCCTCTTCGCTGAGTTCTTCAAGGCTTTTTTGGCGAACCGCCGAAACCAATTCCTTGTCGGCATTGAGTCCGATCGCCGGAATGTGGTGGTCGCGGGCGAAGGTGAGCAGATCGCGGTAGTAGTCGAAATCCATTCGCCATACCTGATACCAGTTTGATTGTTTGAGGAATTCTTTCTCTGTCAGTTCGCCGGCTGACCAGCTGTCGAGGGCGTCCTGCTGGGCTGGGGTGAACATCTCCATTCCCAGGGAGACCTGCCCTGGATAACGTTCGGATAAGTGCTTCAGCAGGGTCAGTTGCAGACGGTGGGAGGCCGGGTTGTCATGGGTTTCGCCGACGTAAATGATGCGGGCATCACTGGCCGCAGCCAGCATCTGCGTTTCGCTGACCAGAGTACCGGTAGGCAGGTGGACGATCTGCCCCAGTTCGGGAGCCTGTGTCAACGGGTAGGGTTCTTCTGGAGTCAGTTTCATTGGCTTCGGGGCGCAAGCGTTCAGCGTCAGAAATAGGGAAAAAAGGACCAGGGGCAAAAGTGGGCGGACAAGGGGCATAAGCGGTCTCCGTCATGGCCGCTGTCGGCGGTGGCCGATTGCGGTCGTAAATTGTGTTCTGGTTTTAGGTTGCTTTTCAGGGCAACGCTTTAATAAATTGATGCAATCGTGAAATTCAACCTACAAGGCCTGGTGGTGTTTCAAGGGGAAGTCCTGCACCAGGTAGGTCGAGGTCCTGAAAAAACGCCGTCACATTACAGGACAGACTTTTTGTGGCGCCATCGGTAAATTAGACCATAAAAAAGCGCATGTGACAATGAATCCATCGCCATTTCAATGTATTATTAAATAGTTTCAGGAGGGTGATCCCTGATGGGGCCCTCTAGTGATGAAACGGTTTTTTGTTATGGTTGACAACTAAACAATACCGGAGGTCTCATGAGCCGTGCATTCTATGACCATCTCGCCCGTGAAACAGCGGCTCTGCGGGATGCAGGTTTGTTCAAGGAAGAGCGACCGCTTTACTCGCCTCAGAACGCTCTCGTCCGGATTGCCTCCGGCTGCGAAGTTGTCAACCTCTGCGCCAACAACTATCTGGGGTTGGCCAACCATGCAGGGCTGCTCGCCGCCGCCAAGCGAGGTCTGGACGAGCGCGGTTTCGGCATGGCCTCGGTCCGTTTTATCTGTGGCAC
>JBFHFM010000310.1:0-4386 GCA_041583595.1 Trichloromonas sp.
TCGAGCTGGTGATAGTCCGGTTCCATGTGTTCGCAGAGGTTGTAGAAAGCCTTGTTGTGCTCCTTTTCCTTGAGATGTGCCAGTTCGTGGACGACGATCATGCGCAGAAATTCCAGCGGTGCCGTCTTGAAGACGACGCCGATGCGGATCTCGTTTTTTGCTTTGAGCTTGCTCCCCTGGACCCGGGAGATGAAGGTGTGCAGCCCGAGAGCGTCATGGAGTACATTGATTTTGCCGTCAAAGGCTACCTTGCTTAAGGGAGGGGTTTTGCGCAAATACTGGTTTTTGAGTTCGACGGCAAACTCATAGAGAGCCTTGTCGGTTTTGATCTCATGGGCCATCGGGAATCTCTTGAGCAGCACCTCGCCCAGCCGATCTTCGGTGAGGAGCCGTTGCACCTGGTCCGTCACCTGCTGTGAATATCCCACCAGATATTTTAAATCCTGCATCCGTTTTCGACCTTTTCAGGGAACGGATACAAAAAAGGGCGCCGAAGCGCCCGTTTTTGTGTCCTGTTGCTATTAAACTATGGCTTTCATGCCTTGCATGGCCGCGCGCAACTCCTGTCCGATTTCTTCGATCAGGTGGCCGCGGATTTCGGCGTTGACTTCGACCAGGGTCTGGTTGTCGACGCTGTTGTCCTTGAGCGCCAGTCCCTTGCCGATCACGTCGGTATCGACGGCGGCCATGAAGTCCTTGAGCAGGGGCACGGCAGCGTGGGCAAAGAGGTAACAACCGTACTCGGCGGTGTCGGAGATAACGCGGTTCATCTCGTAGAGCTTCTTGCGGGCGATGGTGTTGGCGATCAGCGGCGTTTCGTGCAGCGACTCGTAGTAAGCCGATTCGGGCTCGATGCCGGAGATGACCATGGTTTCGAAGGCGAGCTCGACGCCGGCCTTGACCATGGCGACCATCAGGATCGCTTTGTCGAAGTAGTCCTGCTCTGAAATCTCGCCGGCGGCTTCGGTCTTTTCGAAGGCGCTCTGGCCGGTCTGCTCACGCCAGGTCAGCAGCTTGATGTCGTCGTTGGCCCAGTCTTCCATCATGGTTTTAGAGAATTCGCCGGAGATGATATCGTCCATATGTTTTTCAAACAGGGGACGCATGATCTCTTTGAGTTCCTCGGCCAGCTCGAAGGCCTCGATCTTGGCCGGGTTGGAGAGACGATCCATCATGTTGGTGATGCCACCGTGCTTGAGCGCTTCGGTGATGGTCTCCCAGCCGTACTGGATCAGTTTGACGGCGTAGGGCGCGTCGATGCCGTTTTCGGTCATCTTGTCGAAGCAGAGCAGCGCACCGGCCTGCAGCATGCCGCAGAGGATAGTCTGCTCGCCCATCAGGTCGGACTTGACCTCGGCGACGAAGGAGGACTCGAGCACGCCGGCGCGGTCGCCGCCCTGGGCGGAGCAGAGCGCTTTGGCGATCTCCAGGCCGTCGCCGTTGGGATCGTTCTCACCGTGGACGGCGATCAGGGTCGGCACACCGAAGCCGCGGACGTACTCGGCGCGAACTTCGGAGCCGGGGCACTTGGGGGCGACCATGATGACGGTGAGGTCTTTGCGGATCTGGGTGCCTTCTTCGACGATGTTGAAGCCGTGGGCATAGGAGAAGACCGCGCCTTGTTTCATCAGCGGCACGACGGTGTTGACCACGTCGGTGTGCTGTTTGTCGGGGGCGAGGTTCATGACGATGTCGGCGGTGGGCAGGAGTTCTTCGTAGGTGCCGACGGTGAAGCCGTTTTCAGTGGCGTTGAGGTACGACTGACGCTTGGCGGCGATGGCTTCTTTGCGCAGGGTATAGGAGACGTCGAGGCCGCTGTCACGCATGTTCATGCCCTGGTTGAGGCCCTGGGCGCCGCAGCCGACGATGACGATTTTTTTACCTTTGGCGTATTCGCAGCCACCGGCGAATTCGGAGGCGTCCATGAAGCGGCAGGTGCCGAGTTCTTCGAGTTGGCGGCGCAGCGGCAGGGAGTTGAAATAGTTCTGACCCATGGTGGTTCTCCTTTGAACTGAGTTGGTGGTTATTGGAAGAAGGGGGATTGGAAATTTATCTGTGGCGCCTTTTTTCGGAGGCTAATGCTCAGCTTCTATTTGACTGGAGCGTACTTTATCTGAATTTGTGTGTTGCGTAAATTGATTTGTTTTGCATGTTGTGTTTCGTTTTGTGCAACGATTGTTTTTTAGTGAACACCTCAACACCTTAAAACCGGCGGGTCGCGTCCCGCCAGACGCCTTACTTTTTGTCCAGGCCCACAAAAAGTAAGCAAAAAAGGGCTCCTTCGCGGGGCGATGACTTTTCTGGGGGAGGTTGGTGGATGAAAAAATCTTTCGTCTGGCGCCGCTCTGCGTTAGGATACCCGTTCGTCGAATCTGCATTTTCAAGTTCGTTAAATGACCATATAGGCCAGGAGGTTTCATGAAAGACTTGCAATCGATCAATTTCAATACCCGCATTTGCGCGGTGATTGGTAACCCGGTGTCGCACAGTCTATCGCCGGCTATTCATAACGCAGGTTATGCCGAGTGTGATTTGGATTTTCTGTACGTTCCTTGTCAGGTCGAAGATGTTCAGGGGATGCTGGCCGGAATGCGGGCTATGCATAACTTTCGTGGTTTGAGCGTGACCATTCCGCACAAGGTTGAGGTGATGAAATATGTCGATGAAGTGGTGCCTGTCGATCGCGTCATCGGCTCGATCAATACCGTCGTTAAGCAGGCTGATGGCCGGCTGATCGGCATGGGGACCGACGGGCCCGGGGCGCTCAAGGCGCTGCTCGATGCCGGGGTAGTTCTCGACGACAAGGTTGTGTTGATGCTCGGTTGCGGCGGCGCGGCCCGTGCTATTGCCTTTACTCTGGCGCAGAAAACCGCTCTGGCCGAACTGGCGCTGCTCGACATCAATGAGCCGATGATGCAGGGTCTGGTCGCCGATCTTGAGGCGCACACCCCGGCTAACATCAGCGCTGGCAAACTCGATGAGACGTCGCTGGCCGCCGCCATGGCAAAAGCCGATGTCATCGTCCACTGCACTCCGATTGGCATGCATCCCAAGGAGGAGGCGTCGCTGGTCCCTTCCGAGCTTTTTCGTCCCGGCCAGGTGGTCTTCGACATCGTCTATACTCCGCTGAAGACCAGGCTGCTGAGAGATGCCGAAAGCCGCGGGCTGAAGACGGTCTCCGGTGTCGAGATGTTTATCAATCAGGCGGTTCTGCAGTTTGAACAGTTTACCGGCGTGGACGCCCCCGTCGAGGTTATGCGGCAGGTGGTCATGGAGCACCTTACGAAATGAATATCGTTCTGATCGGATACCGGGGAACCGGCAAGAGTGAAGTGGGGCAACGCCTGGCCAGCCGACTCGGCCGCAAGCTGGTCAGTATGGACGCCGAGATTGTCAGCGAGGCCGGGATGAGTATTCCGGCCATTGTTGAGCAGCACGGCTGGCCACACTTTCGCGACCTGGAGACGGCGCAGGCTCGTAGGCTTGCTGGGCAGGATGGGTTGGTTATCGACTGTGGCGGCGGTGTCATCGAGCGTTCGGAAAATGTCGAGATTCTGCAGCAGAATGCCCGGGTTTTCTGGTTGCAGGCAGAAGTTGCCACCATCGTTGGGCGCATTCAGGGGGATACCGAGCGGCCGGCGCTGGTGGCGGGCAAGACCTTCACTGAAGAGATTGCCGAAGTTCTCGAACGGCGCACCCCCTTGTATCGCAATGCCGCCCACCACGAGATATCGACAGATGCGCTGACTCCGGACCAGCTGGCTGAGGTGATCATCGGATTTTTTGAGCGGGAAAAATAATAGCTAAAGATGACCAAAATAGTTATTTATGGTATAGTGTCAGTGTAGAAACATAAGGGCATGCCCATTTCGAACTCCACAGTGCACGCCTGATTAAACAGAAGGCATGCCGCAATTGTTGGAAAGGAGAACGGTCATGAGAGACAGATTTACTGACGCTTCGAAGGAACTCGAAGATAAAAACGCCTACGTATGTGAAACTTGTGACGACTTTTACGGTCATGGGAAAAAAGATCGCAGGGGTCATGATCGCGGACACCATGTTAGAGCTGGTGGGTCCGATGAGAGAAGAATTCATGAAGCTCGTGACGATGAGTCCGGTGAATAGAAGGCCAGGTGCCGACAGGCACCGGGGTTTCGCAGGCTGATATCAGCCTCCAAGGCCTTTTTATTTGGTGGCTCGTTAAAAAAAGAATCATGGACCGGTCCCTTCAGGTGATCGGTCTTTTTTTGTGGTGCGCCAGGCATGGCGCGTGGCGCGCAAGCGCCATTCGGTTGGATGTGGTGTTCAACTGGAGACTTGGAGGTGAAAGTCCTCTACGGACCCTGATGACGGGAACCGTTAGCCGAACGGCAAGGGTGTTCA
>JBFHFM010000311.1:0-4369 GCA_041583595.1 Trichloromonas sp.
GAACTATCCGGCTGCCTTGGCGCAGTTCCCTTTGTCCGTGCCCGGCGACATGGAACAAAAAACCGTCGTTATTCTGGTCGAAGGATGCGGCCAGCACAATTAATCCCCGCCAGGTAAGGGGACTGTTGGTTTTTACCTCGGCGCGCACCAGGGTGGTTTCTCCCTTGAGCAGAGTCAGGTCGTTGCGCATGTCGATCGGGCGGCCGCTGCTGTTAAGTATCGGGGCAAATGCTTCAAGGCGCAGATAGTAACCTGGCATCTCCGGGATGGCGATGGTTTGCCCTGTAACGACCCGGTTGCCCTCACTGCGGAATCCGGCCAGGGCGCCCCACAGGTAGGCGACGAGAACCAGAACCAGGCCGAGATGAATCAGATATTCACCGGTTTTGCGCCAGCGGGTCCGTAGATTTCGCAGCCAGTCGATGAAGCAGCAGGCGGTATTGAGTCCTAATAGCAGGATCAGGACACCACTGAGCCACACCCACCAGGTCATGGCGAAATATCGAGTGCCGTAGGTGGACAGCCACTGACCCAGGGGCATGCTGTCCATACCGCCGAAAATTTGGGGGTAAAAAGGGATCAGCATGGATCCGCCGATACCCACCAGGGTTGCCAGCGAGGCCAGGACGATGGCCAATTTCAAGGAACAGAGCCATTTCCACAGGGAGAGCGACCAGGGTTGAGTCTTCATGTATTGGTTTCCTTGTTCAGTTAAGGGGATGATTGCTGCTCATAAGGAGACCAATGCCAAGATAGGTAAAGAGGACGATGCCGAATCCGGCGATGGATAGCAGGGCATAGCCGGTTCCCTGCCAGCGCCTGACGAATTTGGCGTGGCACATGCCGCCGTAAAAAAGCCAGACCAGAAATGACATGAGTCCCTTGATGTTCCAGGAAAAATAATAGCCCCAGGCGACGTAGGCCCAGATACTGCCAAAAATCATGCACAGGGTGAAAAGACAGAATCCGAGAAAAATCGACTCTTCATTTAATTGACGTAATCGGGCCAGGTCCGGCAGCAGGTGTGTGCCCCAGCGTTTTTGTACCAGGTAAAGGATGCCGATGGAGAAGGCCATGGCAAACAGAGCGTAGCCAAGAAACGAAAAGATGATGTGCAGGGTGAAGAGGGGCGTGTCCAGTGCCGGGATTAACGGTCGCAGGGCGGTATCACGGGTCAGGGCGGTGCCGAGAAGTGCCAGGTTGAGCAGCATGATGAAGAGGCCTGAGGCGTGAATCCGGTAGCGAAGTTCGAAGTAGAGGTAGGTTGCGGCCAAAGACCAGCTGAAGAAAAAGAGCGTCGAAAAGAGGTTTGTAACCGGCAAGTAGCCGGCCAGGTACCAGCGCAGTCCCAGGCAAGTGGTATGCAGCGCAAAGCCTGTGAGCACCAGGCCGAACGCAGAGCGCCAGAGTACCGGTCGCTTCAGCGCCACATGCATCAGGTAGAGATTGGTCGAGAGCAGGTAGCAGGCGAAGGTGGATGTGAGCAGCGAAGAGGCGAGGTTTGTCATGGTTGCTCCAGATTTTGAACCGAAAGATCAAAAATGAGAATGCTAACATAAAAGGCTGAACGATGCATGTTAAGAATTGTCAACCGTGGTCTTGTCCAATGTTGACAACCCATAGCTTGAATGATAATTTTCGATTCATGAACGAGCCTCTTTATAGTATCCGTATGCATGCCAATTGCCAGCATAGCCACCTCTCCGGCTGTGAGCGTCTTGCCGGGTGCGAGGATCTGGAGCGTTTGGCTTCCGAGATGGTCAGCCGCGCTCTGCAGCATCCCCGTGGCCGGGCTGAACAGATTCGCCTGAGTGTGGATTTGATCCCGGTTGAGGCGATTTGCAGGGGAAAGCTGCTCGATCTGCATACCTTGCGGGTGGATGACTATTTCCAGGGGCGGCAGGCGGCTCGTCAGCTTTTGCAGGCCGCTGGTGTGCAGGCATGCGCGGCCGATGCGGCGATCGAGCGGATAGCCCAAGGGGCGGCTCCTGATGGTCGCAGTATGCGTGGCGCTATGCTCATCGATGCAGTCAGCGGTGCTCGACTCGAAGCGGACCCGGCTCGCGGCGTGCGGGCCAGTCGCATGGATCTGACGCCTGCGGCGGAGCTGGAGCTGCGGCAGCGGTTGAGGAGTCGCGGGCTCGACAATCCCCATGTCCGTGAAGCCCTGGTGCTGGCGACCAAGGTTCTGGCCGCTCCCCAGGTGCTGGCCGAGCTGTGCTGGTCCGACGATCCGGATTACACGGCCGGCTATGTGGCGAGCCGCACGCACGGCTACGTCCGTTTTCCCCATCTCAAGCCGCTGGGTGAAGAACGGGGCGGGCGAGCTTTTTTCGTGCGCAATGATCGATTAGACCTTGAGACCCTCACCGCGTTTCTCGAACATGCTGTGCTGTTGATCGACGAAGTTGGCGAGATTGGCGGTACCAGCGATTGGAATGAGTGGCCATGCAAAAACTGAAGAATGAATTGGAATCATTAGGCAAGCAGGGGATGCTGCGGACCCTGAAGACCATTGCCGGCGTGCAGGGGCCGAGAGTGATGCTCGAAGGGCACGAAGTGCTGCTGCTTTGTTCCAATAATTATCTGGGGCTGGCGGGCCATCCTGATCTGATCGAGGCCAGTTGCGAGGCCACCAGGCGCTTCGGGGTCGGCTCCGGGGCCAGCCGGCTGGTCTCCGGCACCATGGAACTGCACGACCAACTGGAAAAACGCATTGCCGCCTTCAAGAAGACCGAGGCTGCTCTGGTCTTTAATTCGGGCTATGCGGCCAACACCGGCATATTGCAGGGGTTGGTCGAGCCTGGTGATGTCATCTTTTCCGACCAGCTTAACCACGCTTCGATAATCGATGGCTGTCGCCTCTCTGAGGCTCGTACCCTGGTGTATCCCCATCGTGATATGACCGTTCTTGAATCGTTGCTGCAGGTCGAGTCGAGCCGCCGAAGAGGTCGTTTTCTGATAGTCACCGACGGGGTTTTCAGCATGGACGGCGACATGGCGCCCCTGGGTGAACTGGCCGAGCTTAAGGAACGCTATGATGCGTTGCTGATGGTTGACGATGCTCACGGTACCGGGGTGCTCGGTGCCACCGGACGGGGGACGGCCGAATTGCTCGGCTGTCTCGACCGTGTCGATTTGCACATGGGTACTCTTGGAAAGGCTCTTGGTTGTTTCGGTGCTTATCTGGCCGCCGATCGGGTGGTGATCGATACACTGATCAACCGGTCGCGTTCCTTCATCTTTTCCACCAGTCTTCCGCCGGGTGTACTGGGGGCCGCCCTGGCGGCCTTTGATCTGGTGGACGGGCCGGAGGGGGCTGGGCGGCGGCAGTCTCTCGAAATGAATCGTAAGCTTTTTGCCGGGCGCTTGCAGCAGGGGGGTGTTGACCTCTGTGGCAGTGTGACCCAGATTGTGCCGGTGCTGACCGGCGAACCGGTGCCGACCATGGAAGCGGCTCGACGCCTTCTCGACGCCGGGGTTTTTATCCAGGGGATCCGGCCGCCCACTGTCCCTGCTGGACGCTGCCGGCTGCGGGCGACGTTGATGGCCGATCATCGGCCTGAAGAGCTGAGTGCTGCCGCTGACCTGATTCTCGAAATCCTGGCGGAGCTGCCGCAATGAAATCTTTTACTTTGTCTGACGGCCGGCGTTTATGCTGGCGCGAGCAGGGGAGCGGTCGGCCGCTGGTGTTGTTGCATGGCTGGGCCATGTCGTCGGCGGTTTTTACTGAAAGTATGGAGGTTTTGGCCGAGGATTTTCGAGTTCTGGCGCCTGACCTTCGCGGCCATGGCGCCAGCGATGGCGGTGACGGATACGCTTTGGGTGATTTCGCTGCGGATCTTCGGGAGTGGCTTACGTCACTCGAGATCAACACCTTCAGCTTGCTCGGTTGGTCGATGGGCGGCCAGCTGGCCCTCGAACTCTGCCGGGCCATGGCGGAGAATGTCGACCGGTTGATTCTGGTCGGCTCGACTCCGCGGTTCGCTGCCGGCGATGACTGGCGGCAGGGGCTGCCCGATGTTCAGGTGCGCACCATGGCTCGCAATCTGAACCGCAATTATCTCAAAACCATGGGGGATTTTTTCGAATTAATGTTTACTGGTGAAACCGTGGCGACACAACGCAATCGCGAGGTGATTGATTTCGCCGTTCGCGGTGGCCGCCTGCCGGAACCAGCGGTAGCCCTCGCATCCCTCGAAACCTTGCGCTCTGTCGACCAGCGGCCGCTCCTTGCCGAAATTGCCTGCCCGACCTTGGTCATGCATGGGGAACTGGACGTCATCACTCTCCCGGGTGCTGGCCGTTATCTGGCCGCAAAAATCCCCGATGCGCGACTTGTTCAGTTGCCCGGACTTTCCCATGCTCC
>JBFHFM010000312.1:0-4313 GCA_041583595.1 Trichloromonas sp.
ATTTGAAAAGCTGATTCGTGAGGAAATGCTTGAAGCCGGCAAACGACTGGCGGATTACAAACGGGTGAAGAAGTTTACTTTGCGAGAGGACGAATTTCCGAAAACCACAACAAGAAAAATAAAACGATTTGCCGTTGAGGCGCAAATTTCCGCAGACGGATAACAAAATTAGATTTTTTTATGATATACTTTTCCGGTTTCAAAGGATGTAACCGGAGGAAGTCTTGAAAAAGTCCTGTGAGCTGAGAAATCAGTGTAAGTTTTATTTGAAATATTGCAATCGATCCAGCAATGTCTGGATGGCGATAATTAAAATCTACTGTGAGGGAGATACGCCGTATCTTTGCGAACGGAGAAAATATTTTTACGAAACAGGGAATCAGTCGAGCGAAAATCTGATGCCCACCGGAAAGCTGATTCCCATCTCTTTCCTGACGCTTCCCTGATGTCACATGGCCATCAGATTTTCTCGCACCTGCCTTAATTCGCCCTCGAGCATTAAGAAAACATCCCGCACATTTTCAAGATCCTCTTCATGAGCCGCAGTCTCTAACTGTCTGGCCATTTGAAAAGCCACATCTGCGTTGAAGAACCCGATGACCGATTTCAGATTGTGAGCAAGGACCTCCACCTCGCCACACTGCTGGTTGCCGATGCCAGCCCTGAGTTCTTCCATCACTCGTGGATAATCCTCCAGGAAATCCCTGACCAGTTCAGCCATCAGCGTCTTGTTTTTCTGAACATTCTGAGTAAATGCATAATCAAGTCTCTGCCCCGACATAGAACGCGACGGAGAGTTTGAAGTTTTATCAAGATACCGCTCAATCACTTCATAGAAGCATTCCGGCTTGATCGGTTTGGCGACATAGTCATCCATCCCCGCCTCCAGGCAACGCTCCCGATCTCCTGACATAGCAGAGGCCGTCATGCCAATGATCGAAATGTTGAGTTTTCGCTCGTGACAGATTTGACGAATTCTGCGAGTTGCCTCCAGTCCATCGACAACCGGCATCTGTACATCCATCAGCACCAGATCGAATGATCTAGCCGAAATAGCATCCACTGCAGCCTGGCCGTCAGTCACCACGGTCATTTCCCAATTTTTTTTGCTGGCCAACGCCATGGCGAGTTTTTGATTAAACGTATTATCTTCAGCCAGCAACAGTTGCGGCCGGTACTCTGAAGATAGAGGTGACAATTCTCTTTGAACAACCGGCAGTTCCGGGTCATTCTGTATTTCAGCTCCCCCCTCAACTCCCTCATCCCAAAGGATGCCCAACGCAACCTGCAACCGACCCAGCGATACCGGCTTAGACAGATAGCCGTCAATCCTCAACTCTCGGCAGCCTTCGAGCCCTTTGCCCAACTCTTCGGTGGTAAACATCATCACAATCGGAAGGGCCGCATCGAGATGCTCCCGAATTATTTCGGCGGTAATAAACCCATCCATTCCGGCCATACTGTAATCAATCAGAACAGCAGAAAAAGGTTCGTTGCAAAATCGTGCCTCATGGAGTTTTTGAATGGCGCTATCGCCCGAATCAATTGAACTCGCCTGAACTCCCAACTGTCTCAAATATTCAACAACAACGTCTCGAACCACAGGATGGTCATCAACCACAAGAACTTTCTTGCCGATAATACAACTCACCACCGGAAGGCAAGACTCTGAATCATAGCAAAAAGGCAGCTCGGCAGAAAAATTACTCCCCTTACCAACCTCACTTTGCACCGAAATCCGTCCCCCCATCCCCTCAACCAGAGCCTTCGAAATGGCGAGCCCCAGACCACTCCCGCCGAACTTACGGCTGGTAGACACGTCGGCCTGACTAAAGTTTTTAAAGAGTGTGTTTAGGTTATCTTCAGAAATCCCGATGCCGGAATCTTTTACCGAAAAAGAGAGATGACAGGTGTTTGCCTCAACCTGTTCAAGCAAGTCGACGTGCAGCACCACAGCCCCCTGCTCCGTAAACTTAACCGCATTTCCCAGCAGGTTTAACAACACCTGACGAATCCTCAAAGGATCTCCAAATAGACAATCCGGTACTTCGGCAGCAACGGAACCGACCATTTCCAACCCTTTCCGGTGCGCCGGAACCGCCGTGGTGCGCATGGCTTCATCAACAAGGTCCCGCAACCTGAAGGGGATCATCTCGAATTTCAGCATCCCCGCTTCGATTTTCGAAAAATCGAGGACATCATTAATCAATCCCAGCAAAGAGTCTGCCGAGGTTTTCACCGTCTCAAGACAATCTCGCTGATGCTGGTGCAACTCGGTATCAAGTACCAATTCCGTCATGCCGAGAATAGCATTCATGGGTGTCCGCACTTCGTGACTCATATTGGCAAGAAAGTCCCCTTTTGCCCGACTTGCCGATTCCGCAACCAGTTTAGCTGCGATGAGTTCGTTTTCAGTGCGACGGCGGGCCCACTCGGATGTCGCGTATTTACGAAACCCAAGTCCGATAGTCAACAGACCAAACAGCCATATCAAGGCATGAGTAATACCTTGGTTAAACAGGTCATTTCTAGCTTGCTGCTCATAAGGTTGCATCGGCACCACCACCGTGAGGCCACCGCAGATCTCACCCAATTCGTATCCGCGTGAATTATGGCACTGCAGGCATCCCAACTCTGCACGCAGCGGTGTTATGAGACGCAAAAAACGCCCCTCGGGACGATCTTCAATAATCGAAACATCACTTGCACCCTCCTGAAGTTGCTTGAGAGCGATCATCTCCCAGCGATCGGGCTCGTTGCGCGGATTGAGTGGCTCCAGGCTGGTCATCCCCGTGCTGAGTCTCCGGCCTTGCCCCTCCAAGTCATAGACCATCTGGCTCATGTACTCCGGATTAACCAGGGTAAGTTTCTGCCCGGAAAGGGTTTCCAGATCACGATCGGGATGATTTTTTAAAAGTGCATTGGGGATTACTCCCGACGCCATGTTGACATAGATGCCCCCAAAGGACGATCCCCAGCGGCGATAAAGAACATCGTTCTCCGATACGGCCCGAGCTTGCACCAAGGCAAGATTATTTAAATTGGATCGGGTGGTCCAGGTGGTCCAGGCCAAAGAGGAAACCATAAGAAAGGTCCAGACGCTGACAAACAGAATCACATATTTGCGCGGGTATTCGCGGACTATTGTTTCGTCATTTGACGGTGTGAACACAGGATAACTTTCCAAGATCTGATGACTTTTGATGGTCAACGTGCGAATATAAAAAACTTTATTTAAAAAAACAATAATAGGTCTTTTTTAAGACTACAGAATCCATGCAATTTTCTGACCTAAAATACACGAAAATATCTTAATGTATATGATAATATGCTGAGGGGAATTTTGCAGGGGAAAGGTTTGCTCTGACGGGTTAACTGTACTGGTAGGCTCTCACCAGATTGCTGACCAGGGCGACACCAGCCTGATCAGCGGTTCGGGCAAAAGAAACAACGCCGTCTTCATGGCCCCCCATGATGAACAGACCCAGCGCTCGGGTCAAAGGTTGAGCCATGATTTCACGAACGGCATCAACCATTGCGGTTGTACCGAAGCCTGCGGTTACACTGGTAACCGGCACCCCAAGGCGAACCGCAGACCGCCAGATGTGGGGAGAATGAGCATGAATGACCACCTGCACCTCCGGATCAAGCTCATACAAAGCTGCGTGGGTCATTGC
Organism: Trichloromonas sp.; assembly: GCA_041583595.1. GTDB lineage: Bacteria > Desulfobacterota > Desulfuromonadia > Desulfuromonadales > Trichloromonadaceae > Trichloromonas. Next base: position 3,678 of record JBFHFM010000312.1, read on the forward strand.
CTCGGAAGAGGGTTTTACCGGCCCCCTGGATCTGACCATATTTTTCTCAGGGATGCATTCCGTCACAGTCGTGAATTGTTCCGCACCAAGCTCCTTATATCCACCAGTTTGAGTGCCGGTGATAATAAACGGCCGGGATGAAGAGTCGGGGTGCGGTATTCTTTGACTGATGTTGCCAAATCCGCAACCGTTGTAGCGCAGGGGATCCTCCCCGATCAACTCTAACTGATAAAGGATTCGGCGCCAGGCAATCAGTTCGGTTAGTTGACACAGGGGGAGCGGCGAAGCAATAAGATGGGACAACTGAAACTTGATGACACCTTCCTGGTCGGTCATTTGAAATCCTTCCATCATTTTTTGTGGCGACCAGGAGATCGTCGCTCCCGACATAAACCAGCTGGAAAATTGCCTGATCAGTGTTTTGGGGACAGCTTTTCCCGCCGCTCTTTGAGAATTTTAGCATGTCGCTCTTCTTCGCCCGCCAGCCAGGCAAAGGCCTCTTTTCCATCGGCACTCCGGGAATGCGCTGCAGCCAATCGAAAATACGCTGCAAATTTTTCTTCGGCTGCAATAGCCAATTCCAGCGATTGAAGATCAGCCTGCTCAGACTGCAGCACCGCCTCGACCTGTTCAGCC
>JBFHFM010000313.1:0-4297 GCA_041583595.1 Trichloromonas sp.
AGTGACTTGTGTAAGCCGGTTTCGGTCTTTTCACGGAAGGTTCCTGCGTCATTATCGGTTGTCCCGAAGGGTGCGCTTATCTTGACAGCATGGTTGACGGGACGAGAGAGAGTCTTCCAGCTGCGTTGCAGCGATTTGGCTGGACTTCGACATGCCTGAGAAAAACCACTAAGTCTTGTAAGTCGAAATTTTTCTTAGTCGTCTTAAGGCTTTTTGCGAAAGCAGTATTGTTGGCTCTGTTCCAAGGGCTGTCCCGGAACAGGTACTCGGTTATTTCGAGAGGGCTGGATATGGCTTGAGGCAGGGGTAGATTCAGTGTTTACTGGATTTGCGGACAGGATGACCCATTATGACGGTTTTGGGTGGGGCATGTTGGGGCGGCGTCAACAGTGATCTGCTGACGCCGGTTTGTAACGGATCAGGGGCGGATGACCCGGCCGGCCTGGTGCAGCTGTTCGACAATGTCGAACATATTGGTGGCACGGCCGACCTTGAGTTGATCCTTGAGGCCGAAAAATTCGAGACAGAGCCCGCAGGATGCGATATCGACACCGTTGCAGGCCAGCTTGTTCAAGGCCTCAATGACATCGGAACCGGTAACCGTCAGTTTAACTCCACCATTTACAAACAAAATCGCATCGGGTGGCACGAGCAGTTCGTTCAGGGTGAAGATAAAGTTTTTCATCAGGATGTGACCGAGTTCGTCATCACCGGTCCCCATGGTGTCCGCTCCGACATAAACCACGGTTCGGCCCTGGGCCGGGACAGTGTCGGCCGGCGTTCCCTGAGGTTTACCCGGGGTCAGTTTAAGGGTAAAGCCGTCGTCGGTCTTCTGGTCGGTAACCTGGTAGCCGAGGCTTGCGGCCAGTCGTGATACATTCTGTCGGGCTGTATCATCACCGACCAGAACGGTCAGAGGCTGGCCCGGTTCGGCCAGGATCTGTTTACGGGTTTCGACGACGGGGCTGGGACATTTCAGAATGCGGCAATCGAGGGTTTTCATCTGAACTCCTTCATCGTGTTGTCGTTAAAACTATAGAAGAATCGAATCTTTTTGACAAGGGCAGGATACCGAGGCATGCTCGGGGGGCCCTTGCCTTTTTTCGATTTCATGCTCAGGAGATGTCTATGCGTAAAGTTGTCTTGGCCGGCTGTCTGGTCCTGGCCTTGTTCGGATGCGGGGATCAGGCCAAAGAACTGTTTGATACCGCTCAGTTGGAGGAGCGCCAGTACAATGCGCCTCATGCTCGGCAGTTGTACCAGGAAATCATCGATACCTATCCTGATTCTCCTTACGCTGTCCAGGCACGCGAACGGTTGGGGGCACTGGACACGCCCTAATGGCCCTTTAGGGAAAATGAGTGAATCAATCCTGCCGACCTCGGGGCGAAAGATTTGTGTTAATCAGTTTAATTTTTGGCTATCGGCCTCAGTAGCGCCACGGACTCGACGTGGGGCGTCTGGGGGAACATATCCACCGGCTGTACTTCTTCGGTGCGATAACCGAGGCGTTGCAGCCGGTCGAGGTCGCGGGCCAGGGTTTCGGGGTTGCAGGAGACATAAATCATGGCCCGGGGAGCCAGGTCCGCCAGTTCGGTTAAGACTTCTTCGTCGCAGCCGTTGCGGGGCGGGTTGACCACGGTGACGCTCCCGGGGGCCACGTCTCTGGCCAGGTCGTGGACCAGTTCAGCGGCATCGCCGGCGATAAAGGTGCAGTTGCCGAGCTCGTTCATGCGGGCATTCTCACGGGCGTTGCGTACCGCTTCTTCGATGACCTCGATGCCGATGACGCGACCGGCGTCCTGAGCCAGATTGAGGGCAATGCCACCGATGCCGCAGTAGAGATCGACAGCGGTTTCATTTGTTTGCAGGGTGGCCCACTGTCGCACCTGGGCGTAAATCCGCGCGGCCTGCTCGTTATTCACCTGAAAAAAGGAGGTGGGGGCGATGCGCAAACGGATATCGCCGACCTGATCGATCAGGTCGGGAACGCCGACCACTTTCAGGGTGTCGCGGCCGAAAATCACGTTCCCTTCCGAGGTGTTAACGTTCTGCTGCACCGAGACGACCTCTGGCACCTTTTTCTTCAGCCACTTGCCGAGGTGGGTGAGCTCCCTAAAGTTTCTTTCAGCAGTGACGAAGGTGACCATCGCCTTGCTGGTTCCAGGCGCAATCTTGATGGTCAGATAGCGCAGCAGCCCCCGCTGGGTTTTCGGGTTGTAGATGTAAATTCCCTGGCGTTCCACTTCTTCTTTGACCACCGCGGTGATGCGGTTGATCAATGGGTGATGTAGCGGGCAGTTGCCGATGTCGACCACGTCGTGGCTGCCGCGGCGGTAGAGGCCGATTTTGACCTTGCCCCGCTCTTTGGCCATGACCAGTTTGGCGTTGGTGCGGTAGCCGAGTTTGTGTTCGGCGGCCCAGATCGGATGCATCTTGACGCTGCTCAGGGATGGATAGTTTCCCAGATAGCGGCGGACCTTGTCTTCCTTGAAACGCAACTGGGCGGGGTAGTTCATGGCGATCAGTGAGCAGCCCTGGCATTCGCTGGCCTGGGGACAGCTGGAGATGCCACGGTCGTTGCTTTTGCGCAGCACTCGGCGCAGTTGACCGATGATGCGTCGCTGCCCCTCGTGCTCGATGGTCAAGGCGACCCGTTCGCCGGGAAGGGCACCTGTGATCAGAACTTCTTTGGTTTCAAAGTAACTGATTCCGATCCCTTCGTCGTTGAGGCGGTTGATGTCGAGCTCGATCGCCGGGGCCGGGGCGCGCCGCTTCGGTTTCTGATTTTTGGGAGGTTTCACTGGTGCTTTTGCCATCTATTTACATACCTGTACGTGTGTGTTGTTAGGGGATGAGGCACATTAACCTCTTGCCGGGGTTCTGTCAATTTTCTCTGACGGGGAAAGAAATTTCTTGTCTGGGAGCTTAAGCGATGTACTGCAAAAGAAACGAGTCGGGGGTTATTTAGTAGCAGAAAATAACTTTATTGTTAGAGTGAAATAATTTATCGTCGGTAAAAGATTCTTTATTGTTATGCTTTCATGTATTAAAATGCTCTTTGAGTTCAAGGGCTGTGAGGGTGTCGGAAGGTCGACAGTCCTTTCAGTCAGGTAAAGGTCTGGGACTATACTCCCAAGGAACAAGTCGTGCTCAACAAAATAGATGGTCTCAAAAACTGAGAATAAGATTTAAAAAGAGATAAGAGGGGCTTTTACATGCTTATAAGCCAAAAGATTTTCACAGGGGGGGAGCGGCTTTTGTCCCTTTTAATCCTGTGCGTTTTGCTTGTGAGTGTCTTTCCCTCAGCTCTCCGGGCGTCACCGGGGGATCCGTACAAGATCCTGATTCTGCATTCGAGCGAGTCTGATTTCCCCCGAACGATGGGCCAGATGGCCGGGATGAAGGAAGTCTTGTCCGCTTCCGGCGAACGTATCCAGTACAATGTTGAGTATCTCGATACCAAGCGCTATCACAAGCCGGAATTTCTTTCCGACATTCTGGTTCGAGTTTTTGACTATAAGCTTAGAAATCGCACCTTTGATCTGGTTTTGCTGTCTGATGATGATGCGCTTGAATTTGTTCTAAATTATGGTGACCGTTGGTTTCCCGGCGTACCGATTGTTTTTAGCGGCGTAAGTGATTTTAATCTTTCCCGTCTTTCTGGCACCGATAACATTACCGGAGTCAGCAACGCCCCTTCCTTTAAAAAAACCATTAAACAGGCCCTGATGTTTCATCCTTCGACGAAGGAACTCATCTTCATCGGCTGCCCCAAAAACCTCCCCGGTAAACTGGCGCGTGATGGAATTGTCTCTGTTTCCCCGGATTTCAGTGCGCAGGTCAACTTTACCTTTTGGGATGATTTGCATGTCAAGGATCTCATATCGAGGGTCGGGGCTCTGCACGATGGGCAGCTGGCTTTTATTTATGGATACGCATGTGACGAGTCGGATCGCGTCCTTTCGCCTGAAGAAATGGGCGAATTCATTTGCGGCAACTCCCCGGTGCCGGTCTACTCTTTCTGGGATTACCTGCTGGGGGAGGGGATTGTTGGCGGCAACCTGGTTGATTCCGAAAAACAAGGAACTCTGGCAGGAGAGCTCGCGGTGCGCGTTCTTCGGGGCGAGTCGCCGAAGACTATTCCGGTGGTGAGGGTTACCGAAAACCAGGATATGTTTGATTACGTTCAACTGCAGAAATTTAATATTCCCTTGGCCTCCCTGCCTTCGGACAGTATCGTCATTAACCAACCTGAGCCTTTCTACCATATCAACAAAGAATATCTGTGGGGGGG
>JBFHFM010000314.1:0-4280 GCA_041583595.1 Trichloromonas sp.
CAGGTCGGCACTACTGGTGATTTTTGTCAGTCTTTTGGCCTTGGCAGGTTGCGCATCTAGAGCCCATTTGCTGATGGAAAGTCCGGCCGCCATCGCGACGGGGCAGGCGCTGATTGATGAGGGCAAGGCCATGATTTCCGATGGCGACGCAATGGTAAAGCAGGGGAAGAATCTGCGCAGCGAAGGTGAGGACTTAATCGATAAAGGGGAGGATTTGCGCAACCTTGGGAATGAAAAAATCACCCTTGGCAAGCGGCAGATCAAGGCAGTAGAAATGCTTGAAGAGGCCGAGGCTTTGCGGCTGAAGGGGCAGCAATTGCAGCAGAACTCCAAACCCTGAGGTGCTACTGATGTAGATCGACCTGGACAAAGTCCTGAATGAGCCGATGGTGGGGAAAATCGTCACTCTGGTGGTGGGAATCCTGGTCATCCGGGTGCAGTTCGGTGGCATCCGTGGTGAGGTAATCGATATCGGGGGGCTACGCACCACCATCATGGAAATCGGTGAATGAATACGAGGTGATGCCTATAACGGGTACATGATTCGCGAGCAGATTTTTGTCCAGAGTCTCTCGGTGTTTGAACAGAATCATGCCAAGGTGGCGATCGCCTCGGCCACCTTCCAATTGGTTGAAACGCCCGTTTTCGATGCGCGTTTCAACCCGTCTCCTCGCTCTTGATCAGAATTTCTCCAGAATCTTTTTGACCTGTTTGCGGTCGTTGGCTTTCCAGGGGCCGACGACCGCAATTTTCAGGTTGCCCGCCGCGAAGATGGTTCGTGCGGTCTGCTGCAGCACCGCGGGAGTCATCGCCATAACGTCTTGACGGTCCTGCTCGATCGTGCGCAAGTAGCCGGCCAATTCGCCCCAGCCGTAGCGCGTTTGCATGGCGTCGGCGCTGTCCTGACTAAACTCCAGGTCGAACAGGTAGGCCTGCAGAACCCCCTGCAACTCGGTCTCCGTTACCTGCGTTTCGCACAGTTCCCGTACCACCTTCAGAATCTCTTCTACCGCCTGGCACAGGCTTTCTTGGGCCACCGCCAGTTCGATACTGAAGCAGCCGCAGTCGGCCAGCATCGACAGCCCGGCTTCGACGTGGTAGGTCAGCCCCAGCTGTTCGCGCAGGCGCAGCATCAACCTGGAAGCGCCCCCCCAGGAAAGGACCCAGCGCAGCACGCGTAGCGGTACGGTGTCGGCATGGTTGCGGCCCGGCGTGCGGAAGGTCAGTTGCAGGTTGATTTGCGAATCGGAATCTTTGACCCAGACCGTTTCCGCTTGCGAACAGGGGGGCGGGGCCGGGGTTGTTCGCTGTACGTTGGTTTTTCCCTGCCAATGGCCGAAGGCCGCCTCGACAACGCGTAGGGACTGGTCGTGACGAATGTTGCCGGCTACTACGACCACCGTGTTACCAGGGGTGTAGTAACGTGCATGGTGCCGGCGCAGATCGGTTTCACTGATGTTGTTGATCGACTCAGTGGTGCCGATGGTTGGCAGGCTCAAAGGGTGGCCGGGCCAGAGCAGTCGCGCGGTCAGGTTGTCCGGGCTGATATCCGTGCCTTTTTCGTTGAGATCGTCGAGGGCTTCTTCGAGAATGATCCGCCGTTCCAGTTCCATGTCGGTAAAGAGCGGTCGGGTAAGCATCGAGGCGAACAGGTGGGCCGCTTCGGCCAGGTGATGTGGATGAAGGCGGGAGTGGTAGCAGGTGCTTTCAACATCGGTAGAGGCGTTGACGGCCCCGCCGATGGCTTCGAAGGCGCGCTCCAGCAGAAAACTGCTCGGGTAGTCGGCTGTCCCGCGAAAGACGATGTGCTCGAGAAAATGGGATATGCCGGCCAGGTCGGCGGTTTCATCGCGGCCTCCGACTTGAACATAGCAGGCCATTTCGGCGCTGTGCAGGTGGGGCATTTCGATCGTGATCAGGCGCAGGCCGTTGGCCAGTTCATGCTTGTGATATTCAGTCATGGTTTCCGTTAATGAGGTGAATCAATCCGGGATTTGGCGGGTTTTGGTCGGTTTGGCCGCGGGTGAGTAAAAGACGTCACGACCTCCCAGGGGCTTACATCCGTGCCAGGCCAGCACAGTCAAGTGCAGGATGAATATGGCAATGAGAGTCAACACCAGCCATCCAGGCACTCCGCTAATGGCTGCCTGGTCCACAAATTGTCGCCAGGAGTGGCTCGGTTCGGGATGAATCTTGATTTTAAATACCCAACCGCTAAGCAGCACTGCAAAGAGGTAGATGTAGTTCGCATGGAGCCTGCGGCCGAGGGCGTAACGCCGGCTCATTTTATACTGTGGGTGATGCAGGTCTGAGGCGAGTTCGGCCACCCAGAAACTTTCCTTGTTCAGATCGAGATTGCCGGTCAGGGCGCCGTAGATAAAGTGTTGGTGCAATAGCCGCACCCGGTATTCGTAGGCGTCGTAGAAACGGTAGCGTCTCGATTCAACGTACAGCAGAATATAGACAATAGCCAGCCCGAACAGGAAAAAGATATGTGGAAATTCGGGGTGGCTGAAGCCAAAGCCGAGCACGGCTGCTGTGCTCCCCACTGCCCAGTTGGTTGTCAGGTCGAGTCGTTCTCGCCAGGCCAGACTGCGTTGTACTTCGGCCCGGTAATAATGAGCCAAGGTTGTGATCAATTCTCCCCGTGAAAGCTTGGGAGATCCGCCTGTTGTGTCGATCATGAAATCCCCCGGTCTGCTTGCCAGAAAAATGGGCCAATGGCCGTATTTTCTGAAAGTATAGCAGATCGGGGGATCTCTATTTTATCCAGCCATTTTAGACGCATTCGAAGGTCTGGTATGGCTAAGCCCTCATTACTCAGGCCTTGAGCAGTTTCGCCGCTTCTTTTGCGTGGTAGGTGATGATCAGGTCGGCGCCGGCTCGTTTCATGCCGATCAGGGTTTCCATCACAATACGGTCGTGATCGACCCAGCCGTTGGCAGCGGCGGCCTTGATCATTGAATATTCGCCCGAAACGTTGTAGGCCACCAGCGGCAGATCGAAGCGTTCTTTGATATCCCGCAGGATATCGAGGTAGGCCAGTGCCGGTTTGACCATCAGAAAGTCGGCGCACTCCTGTACGTCGAGGGCCGCCTCGCGGAAAGCCTCGCGGCGGTTGGCCGGGTCCATCTGGTAGGAAAAACGGTCACCGAACTGGGGCGCCGAATCGGCGGCGTCGCGGAAGGGGCCGTAGTAGGCGCTGGCGTATTTGACGGCGTAGCTCATGATCGGGATGTTGGAGAAGCCGTTGGCGTCGAGAATCTCACGGATCGCAGCCACCCGGCCGTCCATCATATCCGAAGGGGCGATGATGTCGGCGCCGGCGCGGGCATGGGAGAGGGCCTCGGCGGCCAGCAGTTTGAGGGTTTCGTCGTTGTCGACGTCGCCATCGTGAATCACTCCGCAGTGGCCGTGGTCGGTGTACTCGCACATGCAGACGTCGGTGATCACCGTGAGTTTAGGCACTTCTTTTTTGAGTGCTCGAATTGTCTCCTGGATGATTCCGGTCTCTGAATAAGCGTCCTGGCCGAAGGCGTCCTTGGTCTCTGGGATGCCGAAGAGAATCACCGCCGGAATGCCCAGCTCATAAACCTCTTTGGCTTCAGTGACGATATGTTCGATCGACTGCTGGTAGATCCCCGGCATCGACGGGATCTCTTTCTTGATCCCCTTGCCGAAGGCAGAAAACATCGGGTAGATCAGGTCGTCGGTGCGCAGAAAGGTTTCACGGACCATACGGCGGATGTTGTCGTTGCGACGCAGGCGGCGGGCGCGGTATTCGGGAAAGAACATGGGAAGCTCCTTTTCAGGGTCAATGGATGGTCGGCTCGGCTCGGCCAACACTCGTAAAGGGTAGATTAACCGGCGGCCGATAACATACCACAAATTGCTTGAGGGTGCAGCAGTTTGTCGGGTATTACCCGATGCGTGACAACCGAAGAGGTAGGTCGGGTTAGCGAAGCGTAACCCGACGTGATTGGTCGGTCATGCAATGTCGGGTTACGCCTGCGGCTAACCCGACCTACCCGATGCGCGACAAGCGAAGAGTAGGTTGGGTTAGCGAAGCGTAACCCAACGTGATTGGTCGATCATGCAATGTCGGGTTACGCCTACGGCTAACCCGACCTACCCGATGCGTGACAAGCGAAGAGTAGGTTGGGTTAGCGAAGCGTAACCCGACGTGATTGGTCGGTCATGGAATGTCGTGTTACGCCTGCGGCTAACCCGACCTACCCGATGCGTGACAAGCGAAGAGTAGGTTGGGTTAGCGAAGCGTA
>JBFHFM010000315.1:0-4279 GCA_041583595.1 Trichloromonas sp.
TCAGGTACGCATCGCCGCAAAAAGCAAACCGTGCAACACCTCGGACAGTTTCGTATTGTCTTCTCCCTCACGAAACAACTCGGCCAGATTGGCGAAAACGCCACAATAGTGATTCACAAGGCGCGGCTTGTCGGTCGCCAGATTGAATATTAGTTCATCTTCCCCCTGCAGACGCAAACGACCGAATTCCTTGGCATGGTCAAGTTCGATCACCCCATTTTCATACCAGAGCCGGGTCGTTTTGTAATTGCGGCCAAGAGTCCAGTTGGTGTCGATCATACCGTACCCCTTGCGATCATCCGCCTGGAACCGAAACAGACCGAGGCCCTGCACCTGAGCACATTGAATATCGGGAATGGCCGTCATTCGGCCATCGATAATCTGCATTTGCTCAGGATCAATCAAGCGAGCCAGAATACTCAAACTGCTGATGCCACTATCTAACCAGGAACCAGCCTTGCCAACGGCTCCCATGGTCAACTTCCCATTCAGATAATAGGGATCCGAAAAACAGGATTCGAAACCGATAAGCGCCCCGAGTTCGAAATTTCTCTCTGCCCGCTGTTCAATCCACCACTCGACCTCGCGCCCATAAGACGGATGAAACGCCGTATAGAGAGGAATTTTCCGGGTATGAGCCGCGGTGATCAAAGCATCCATCTTCTCTTGACGGGTACAGATCGGTTTTTCCACAATGGCGATGCGTCCCGCCTCAATGATCTTCATGGCCACTTCGTAGTGGGTGTTAGTCGGAGTCGAGACCAGGAAAGCATCAGCGGTTGACTTTTTCAGCAATTTGTCCAGATCGTCGTGGAACTGAACACTGCCGGGAAGTTCATCGGCCCGGGTCGCATCGAGATCATGAGCGTCGGTCAGCGTGATTCCCTTGGTGTGGTTGATAGCCTGCATCTGGTAATTTGCAATTTTGCCAATTCCAATCAGTGCAATACGCATGGGTCCTCACAAATAGCTGTAAATAAGAGTTAAGGAGATCGGCAGTTTCTTCATATTCAAAAAAGATATAGCAATTATTAATTGTTTAGAGCTCAATTTGAATAAAAAAATGCATCACAATAAAAAAGACCCGAAAACATCACGAATAAACGCCCTGCCCCTACAGGCCCCCTCTGCAAAAGCCGCCTCCGGCTTTACTCTGCCTCGATGAGTGCTAATCTTGAAACAGAAGCACAGACCACCGACCAGGGAGGATGAGATGACCTACGGACAGGGAAGAAGCTATAAAAAAATCGAAGTCATTGGGGTTTCCGACAAGGGCCTCGAAGCCGCGATCCAAAAAGCGGTCCTCAAAGCCCAGGAGTCGCTGGAAAAGCTCTCCTGGTTCGAGGTTCAGGATATCCGCGGACACATCGGTAAGGACGGGATTATCAGCGAATACCAGGTGGTGCTGAAAATCGCCTTCGAACTGAAATAACCCGCCCCCAAACCTCAATATCAAAAAGGGCTGAAGAGACCCCCATCCGCGGAGAGGGTAAAGTTCACGGCAGGTCATGGCCAACCCGGTTGGAAAACGAGTTGGCCAGAATGATTTATCAGAAAATGGAGGCCAACCGCTCGAAGGATTTACGTAGCCGGATCGAAAGGGTCAACAGCACCCCCTTGAGCAATTTGATACCGAGTTCGGGATACTCGACCAGCAATTGGTCGAGCTTTTCCTTCGGCAACAGAAGCAGCTGGGCATCGTCCAGGCAGGCGGCGGTAACTGCCCTGGGCAGACCGTCGATCAAGCTAAATTCGCCGATCACGGCGCCTTGGCTATAGACCCCGACGACGACCTGGCGTCCTTCAAACTCGGTGTTCTTTTTTTCTTCAATCCGTCCCGACATGACAAATGCAGCAAAAGCAGCGGTATCTCCCTCTTTCCAGAGGATATCCCCCGTTGCCACCTGGCGGCATTCAAAGTAGGGCGCAAGAACCGCGGTGTCTGCCTCGGAAAGGAAACGAAAGAACCGCAGATCATTTTTCATGCGGGCGCATACATCAGCAGGAGTCTGGTTCATGGCTCGGTGGGGTTTCCATTCTGCTCGAGTTCAGCTAATTTTTCAGTCATCCGAGCCAGCAACCCCTCGAATCCATCCTTCTTAAGAATCTCCCCGTAACTGCTCCGGTAGTTGTTGACGAAACTCACCGACTCGATGACCACGTCGTAAACCATCCACTCGGGGCCCTTCTGAACCATCCGGTACGAAATGGGGATTTCGACACTTTTGGTCACGATGAGAGTATCGACTGCGGCCCGATTGCCCTGCACCCGCTCCTTGACAAAATCAATCTTCTCGTCGGAGTAGGACTCGATGCGACCGATATAATTGCGTTCGAGCAGATCGGAAAATAGGCCCACAAACCGTTCGCGCTGCAGGTCGCTGGCGTTCTTCCAGTTGAGAGCCAGAATCCGCTGAGACATCTCGGTAAAATCAAAGCGGGCACGAATCGTAGCCGAAAGCCGTTCCCGGCGTTCCTGTTTTTCGAGATGGGTTTCTTGCAAAATAGCCATCACCGCATCGACCGTGGCGCGGGCTTGATCCAGAGGCCCAGGGGTGGCGGCCACTGCCGTGGATGCCAGCAGGATAACCGCGATCAATAATGCCGGAACGCGTTTTATGAATTGCATATGTTTACCTCCTGAATTTACTCTTTTACTTTCGCCGCACGATGTTGAGCATAAGCATCGCGAACAAACAGGTAAGGATCCAGCTCATTCTCGCGAATGCCGTCGTAGGTATCCTTATCCAGGGACAGAGCGTTTTCCGTCTCCAGCAACTGCAGGCCGACAACTTCTTCCTGCTTGAGCGCATATGGCAGCGGATTAACAAAAGAATCGCCGCCCCGGCCGATAAGGTCCCGCAGGCTGCTTGGACCCAAGATTGGCAGAACCAGGTAAAAACCGTTGCCTACGCCGTAGTGGCCAATAGTCTGGCCGAGATCCTCGTCTTTTTTGTCCAGTCCCCAGGATGAGGCCGGATCGAACAACCCGGCCAGGCCAAAAGTGCTGTTGACCAGCAGACGTGCGAGTTCGCTGCTGGTACGGGTCAATTTGAACTGCAGCAGGTTATTGGCCACCCGCACCGGGGTCCCCAGATTACTGAAGAAATTAGACACCGATATGCGAGCAGGTTCCGGAATCACCCGCAGACCCCGGGCCACCGGCTTGAATAGATAGACATATAACTTGTCGTTGAACCAGAAGACTCCCCGGTTTATCGATTCGAGGGGATCGGCCATCGAGGCCGTCTCCGCAACCGCAAAGGGGTCGTCCTCGAGGATAAACTCCTCGTCAGCGGCGAAACCGTGGATCGCAGAAAATAAAAAAAACAGCGACAGCAGCAAAAAGATCTTTTTCACCCGGCCCTCCTATTTTTTCTCGAATACGTACTTGCTGATCAGCTCTTCGAGATTAATAGCCGACTCGGTTTCAAAAATGACGCCACCAGGCTCAATAAAGAGATCGCTTCCTCCAGGTGAAATGCTAACGTAGCGGTCGCCAATGATCCCCGCGGTGCGGATCGAAGCGATGCTGTCATCTTGCAGTCTGACTTTCTTGTCAAGATTCAGCTCAATTTCTGCCTCGTAAGTTTCCCCACCGAGACGAATACTGGATACCTTGCCGACCTTGACCCCGGCAATTTCCACCGAGGCACCTTCTTTGAGCCCCGTCACGGAACTGAAGTTAGCCTTGACACTGTACTCATCACCACCAAACAGGTCGACATGGCCTAACTTGACAGACAACCAGGAAAAACAGAGAAACCCAGCTACCAGGAAAACCCCGACAGCGACTTCGATATTAAGCCGATTCATAAAGAGCAGCCTCCTCTTTGGCACTTGAATAAATGGGGCCCATGGTTTCCTCGACGTAACACCTGATCATCGGATGATCGGACAACTGGAACGCCTCGGGGGACATGACGCCCTGAACTTCACCTTCGGCCAGCAAAGCGACGTAATCAGCCAACTTGAAAATTTTAGGGACATCGTGGCTGACGATTACCGCCGTATAGTTGAGTTGGCTTTGGGTTTTGTGAAACAGGCGGTAGATTTCATTACTGCGACTGACATCGAGCCCGGTGGTCGGTTCATCGAAAAAAACCACCTTCGGATTGAGTACCAGAGCCCGCGCCAGACCGACCCGTTTTTTCATACCACCGGAAAGCTGAGCCGGATACTTATCGTCAGATTCCACCAAATCCATCATGTCGAGTTTTTCTCTGACTTTGGCGCGAATCTCGGTTTCAGAGAATTTGGTTCGCTCACGCAGCGGCAA
>JBFHFM010000316.1:0-4275 GCA_041583595.1 Trichloromonas sp.
AAAAAGCCGCGAGATACTCGGGGCGCGGGGACGAAGTCGTGCCGTTGTCGAGACGGAAGATTCTTTCATCCTTCGTGAATCTCAAGAAAGCTATGGCAGCGATTTCAGCCCTAAAAAACGAGCTATAGCATCAGAAAACACCTATTTATGGGATGTTATTCTATAGATATCCATAAGTTAACTTGGTCCGACCCCATTAGGGACCCCACCTAAACTGTGCCAGCGGGAAGAAACATGGTCGAAGAGTCTTGCTGTAGGGAGTGAGGAATTCATCTTAAAAAGCCGCGAGATACTCGGGGCGCGGGGACGAAGTCGTGCCGTTTTCGAGACGGAAGATTCTTTCATCCTTCGTGAATCTCAAGAAAGCTATGGCAGCGATTTCAGCCCTAAAAAACGAGCCATAGCATCAGAAAACAGCTATTTATGGGATGTTATTCTATAGATATCCACAAGTTAACTTGGTCCGTCCCCATTTGGGAGAGTTTTTTTTGACGAAGCTCCATTTTTCAAACAGTGGCTTTAAATCTACAAATTGACCCTGACCTGACATCAGGACAGGGTGAATCCCGAAAGACATATTTGGCAAAATCAAATTTAATCACTATGATTCAAGGAGTAGGCATTGAACCATCCCCTGATGAAACTGCTCGTGGCCCTCGGCTTGCCCCTCGCCGTATTCCTGGCCGGCGGCTCCTGGATGATGAAGGTGACGGGACGGGGAAATTTCCCCGAAACAGCCGCCCCTGAATCCGTTCCCTTGCATTTTCGCTTCGGCGGTTACGACGCTGGCGAGGTTCAGGTCTACTGGGATTGGTTGGGAGCCGACGGACGTCTGGCCGAATTACGCTTTCTGGAATTAGACCTGCTTTTCCCGCTCTTTTACGGCGGCGCAATTCTGCTGAGTCTCTTTCTGGTCTGGAACGCGCTGGGGCGTCCCTTCTCCCGGCGCTGGCTGATGGCGCCGGTATTCGTGACCCTGATCGCGGACTGGACGGAAAACCTGACGTTGCGGCACCAATTGCGTCGCTTTCTGGGAAATGAACCGATAGAGGAAGGGTGGCTCAGGCTAGCCGGCCAGGCCACGACCGTCAAAATTCTTTGCTTCACCCTCGCCTGCCTGGTACTGCTGGGGCTGACCATCCGCTGGATCCGACAGCGAAAGGGCGGCTAATCCGCTGATTAGCCCATCTTTCCGATAAATCTGGACAAAGAGTCCCGCTCTTCGCTCTCAAATTATCGAATCTCTGGTCTCAACCACCCCGTTTTTTGTTGCGCCCTACAAAGCTTGACAGACTACTCGGTACTGCTGTTATTTGATTTGCAGGTCTTTTACCCTCGTTCCAGGCCTGTTACGCCTCGTCTTTCATGTCTTCCCAATCGTCATCGCTGGCCAGGCCAATCCTGCCGCTTTGGTCAAACCAACTGTTTGTCCTTCTCTTCCCAGCCACCGTCGCCGTCAAACATTCCGGTCCCTCGGAGCTTTTCCGCAACCTTCCTGAAGTGGAACCCATAGATGGCATAGGTTATCGCCAGCGGGAAAAGACGCGGTTTTCTGATCAGCGACCAGAAGAAAAGTTTCCAGAACTGGAATCGCTCCTTGCCGAATACCCCCAGCCACAGAATCGCTTTGAAAAACGCCCCCAAGTACCCCTGCTGCAAATGAAACTTCCCTTGCGGCCGTGGCCGGTATTCCTTGAAGAGTTTGATGACCCGGCGATAGTACTGTTTGGGAGAATAGATGTTGTCTAGGATGCGCTGATAACCGGCGATCAGGGCTTCCCTTTTCATGCAAGGAACAAAATTTATATCGATGGCCGTGTTATCCCCGGACGAACCCTTGAGCAATCGCCCTTCCCGTTCCAGGCGCTGATAGAGCCTGGTGCCGCGCAGGGCAGAGAGCACTCCGACCATGGCGGTGACGATGCCGCTCTCTTGAATGAAGCGGATCTGCATGTCGAAAATCGATGCCGGGTCGCTGTCGAAACCGACGATGAAACCTCCGTGTACCTGGAGTCCGGCCTGCTGAATGCGTTTGACGGAGGCGAGCAGGTCGCGGTTTTTATTTGGCACCTTGCTGCTTTCGACGAGGCCTTTGTCATGGGGTGTTTCGATGCCAATAAAAACCTCTTCGAACCCGGCGCGGACCATCATTTCCATCAGCTCGGGGTCGTCGGCTAGGTCGATGGAGGCCTCGGTGTAGAAATAGAAGGGATATTCTCTACGCTCCATCCAGTCGATGATAGCGGGGAGGATTTCCCGCTTGAGCTTTGGCTTGTCGCCGATGAAATTGTCGTCGACGAAAAAAATCGACCCCCGCCAGCCCTGGACATAAAGGCTCTCTAATTCGGCGATGATCTGTGGCTGGGTTTTGCTGCGGGGTTTGCGGCCGAACAGAGCGGTAATGTCGCAGAATTCGCAGTCAAAGGGACAGCCCCGTCCATACTGGATATTCATGGCGGCGTAATCTCTCATCCTCACCAGATCCCAGAGAGGAACGGGGGTTTCTCTGAGCTGCGCCCAGCCATCGGCGGAATAAATCTGCCGGGCTGCGCCCTGTTCCAGATCCTTCAGGAACCGCGGGAAGGTAATTTCGCCTTCCCCCAGAACCAGATGGTCAACCTCGGGAAAGTCATCAGAGTACGAGGTGAACAGGGGCCCCCCAGCGACCGTTTTCACTCCCAGGCGACGGCAACGGTCAATGACCTCCTGTGCCGATTGCCGTTGGATGGTCATGGCACTGATGAAGACGTAATCGGCCCACCTCAGATCCCTGTCGGTCAGAGGCCGTGCGTTCATGTCAACGAGCTTCTTTTCCCAGGCGCAGGGCAACATTGCTGCCACGGTCAAAAGCCCCAATGGCGGAAAGCTCGCCTTTCTGCCGATGAATTTCATGGCATAGCGGAAACTCCAGAAAGTGGCCGGATAATAAGGATAAACAAGGAGAATTTTCATGGGAATACTCACCTATAGCGCTGCCGGGCGATATCTTGGCGCAGATCGACGTTTTCCCCATGGAGGCGGTTCTTCAACTGTTTGATTTCCACAAACGCCTCCATCAGGGACTCTTCCGCCATTTCACGCCCATCTATTTCCTGAAAAAGTTGTGCATTGACCTGGGTACGATTTTTGTCCGTTCCTGCACCGTCAACTCTAACTTGTCATTTATATTTCTCAATACTTCTCCCCACTGTTTTTACACCGTGAATTTCACAAACGAGGAAGGATGCATCGTTTTTTATTTTTATCATTTTTCACAGGAACACTCTGGTGCTGCCCATTGGTCTGAATGTCGTCACCTCCCATATATCTGATTTCACCTCTACGCATGCCAGGGGCTGCAAAACGCTTTCGAGGTATCTGGCAGAAGAGTTGATGCGTCTTCCGTAGTCCGACAAACCACCATTTCCAACATAAAAACGGCCCTCCCTGGTATTCAGGGAGGGCCGATTTTATGTATTGTGCTGAAATGTAATCCTCGATCACCTTGGGGTTTATCGAACAAGCATCCCTTCAGTGTCCAAAAGCTGTGGCTGAGGAGCAGGTGGCTGTGATGGAAGAGAACCCGCGACTACATCCATCCCCCCAGAAACTGAGCGAAGAAGAGAAACCTTTACATAGCAAAAAAGCGGTTTTTCCAGAGGAAAAGTCAACCGACCGGTGGCGAGGCCAATCCAGGCCCTTGACTCCCGTGTGACAAACTAACCGCACAGGATACTAGCAACTTGAAATCATCAGGAAAGGGGACGCTAAGACACAGGGGCTGTTTGATGTCCGGATGCTGGACAACTAACTGCGAAGCATGCAGCAGATGGCGACGAATATGAAATGGATTTTTATTCAGAGTGAGAGCCACCGGCCCCCCGTAAAGGGTGTCACCGAGCAGAGGATACCCCTCCCCCGCCAGATGCGCCCGAATCTGGTGGGTGCGACCGGTCTTGGGACGGGCTTCAACCAGGGCGAAACCGGCTCCGGTGGCAAGGGTGCGAAAAGCGGTTTCTGCTCGATCACCACCGGTTCGAACCGCAACGGTTCGGCCACGCACGCCGGCTTTAAGAAAATTACTGACCGCAAACTCTTCCGGCGGCGCTCCGGCGACCAGGGCCAGGTAGGTTTTCGCGACCAGACGATCTGCAAACTGCCGAGCCAGGTCGCGGTTGGCCGCGGCATTCAAGGCGAAGAGCAGCACCCCGGTGGTATCGGCATCGAGACGGTGCAGAAGAATCGGCTCCAAGTTCGAACACTGCTTGCGCACGAGGTCAAGGGCATTGACCCGGC
>JBFHFM010000317.1:0-4273 GCA_041583595.1 Trichloromonas sp.
ACGAACCCCGGGACGTCGTACTGTATGGCTTCGGCCGCATCGGCCGCCTGCTCGCCCGCATCCTCATCGAACAGACCGGCGGCGGAGACAAACTGCGCCTGCGCGCCGCGGTCGTGCGTAGAGGCAGCGAAGACGACTTGATCAAGCGCGCCAGCCTGCTGCGCCGCGATTCGGTGCACGGCCCTTTCCACGGCACCATCCGCGTCGACGAGCAAGAAAACGCGATCATCGCCAATGGCAATATGATCCGCATCATCTACGCCGATGCCCCCGAGAAGGTCGATTACAGCCAGTATGGCATTCGCAATGCCATTTTAGTCGACAACACCGGCAAGTGGCGTGACCGGGCGGGACTCGAACGACACCTGCAAACCAAAGGGATTTCCAAAGTCGTCCTCACCGCTCCCGGCAAGGGGGACATTCCTAACGTCGTCTACGGAGTCAACAACGAACTGCTGACCGCGGACGAAGCGATCTACTCTGCCGCCAGTTGCACCACCAACGCGATCGTACCAGCTCTCAAGGCGGTCAGCGACCAGTTTGGCATCGTCAATGGTCACGTCGAAACCTGTCATTCGTACACCAACGACCAGAACCTGATTGACAATTATCACAAAAACTCGCGACGTGGTCGTAGCGCTCCACTCAACATGGTCATCACCGAAACCGGCGCCGCCAAAGCGGTAGCCAAGGCATTACCTGAGTTAAGCGGAAAGCTCACAGGCAACGCCATTCGCGTACCGACCCCCAATGTTTCGCTGGCGATTCTCAACCTGACGCTGGAGAAAACAACCACCGTGGAGGAGTTGAACAAGTACCTGCGCGACGTTTCTCTCGACTCCAAGCTCCAGAATCAACTCGACTACACCAATTCCCCCGAAGCCGTCTCCAGTGACTTTGTCGGGTCTCGTCACGCCGGAGTCGTTGATTCTCTAGCCACCATCGTTGAAGGAAATCGTGCCGTACTTTACGTCTGGTACGATAACGAATTTGGCTACAGCTGCCAGGTCGTCCGCATGCTCGACAAAATCGCCGGGCTCGAACTCCCCTCGTTCCCCAACTGAGCCCTGTCCGAAAATCAGCGTCGGCCGCATGGTTTCATGCGGCCGACGGTACCATACAAAAAGAAAGGGTCGATCCGTGTGGATCGACCCTTTCTTTTTTTGCGAGAATATAGCAATGAGGCGTTAGTCGCGTTTCATCAGGCGCATTTTCTTGCGCAGCCGACGCTGGGCCTCCTTCTCCTTGCGCTTGCGCTTGACGCTGGGCTTCTCGTAAAATTTACGCTGTTTCATTTCACGGAAAAGTCCTTCTTGCTGCAGCTTACGCTTGAGCACGCGGATGGCCTTCTCGACGTTATTGTCGATGACCTGGATTTCCACTAGCAATCACCTCGCTTTCTGATCTGTATATATCTCTCCCTTGCGGGATTGAGACAAGCTGGCAACCTAAATCATTTACAAAAAAAAATCAAGCAATATTTCAATTATTCGATGTTGGCAGCCCACAGGGAAACGGAAATTCCGCCGTTATGCAGAGTAGCGAGTCTGGTCAGCGGGAGTTTCGCCGCCTTGGCCAGTTTATCGTCAGGACAGATAAAGGCCCCCTGCCAGCCAGGAAACTGTTTTATAAAAAGCTCGCCAAGCGATTGATACAATGGCCGCAGATCCTCATCCCGCCCGATGCGCTTGCCATAGGGAGGGTTGCAGACCACCAGTCCAAGGCCTGGCGGAGCAACAAATTGCTCCATCTCTTGCAAGCGCAGTTGAACCAAATTTTCAACACCCGCCCGGGTCGCGTTGCGACAGGCGGCTGCCAACGCTTCAGGCTCCCGTTCACCTCCGCAAAGCGACACAGCGACCGGACGCTCGGCCTTGCGGGCCTCGATGCGCAGCGCGTCCCAGAGCCCTGGTCGAAACCCGGGCCAATCCATAAAAGCAAACCGTCGCTCCATCCCGGGAGCCCGGTTGCCGGCCAGCAGAGCCGCTTCAATGACGAAAGTACCCGAGCCGCACATCGGATCGGCCAACGGTGCGGAACCCTCCCACCCCAGCTTCATCAGGATACCAGCGGCCAGAGTTTCACGCAGCGGCGCAAAAGCGGTCTCGGCCCGATATCCACGACGGTGCAGCAATTCTCCGGAGCTGTCCACCGAAAGCTGGCAGATGTCATCTTCGAACCGAGCCAGCAGTAACTGCGGCGGGCCTTCCGGTGTGGCCTCGCGCCCGAGGGACCGATTAATCGCTTCGGTCAAGGTCGCGGCAATTCGCCCGCTATGGTTAAGCCGCGATTGCTGGCTACTGGCTCGAACCTGCACCGCCATCTCCGGGCGAATGAAACGTCCCCAGGGAAGCCGCAATCCCTTGCGATACAGATCAGGGAAATCCCGACACTTGATTTGCCCCATTCGCACCAGTATTCGACTGGCACTACGCAGCCAGAGGTTGGCCTGGTAAATCTCCCGCAGTCCGCCACAGAACTCAACCCCCCCGGCAACGATGCGAACGGCATCCATGCCCAGGGCCTGCAATTCACAGGCACAGACATCTTCGAGTCCGGGAGCGGTTACGGCAAACAGCTGTTCCATTTTATTTTTCAAGGCCATCCTCCAAAAGGGCGGCATCCTAGCATGTCTGCCCTTTTCTGCCAACCGCCAACAAACAACTAAAAAATCCGGCCCATTCTGCTATTATGGCAGAACAATCGAAAACAGAGCTGCACCGCACCAGCTACCTCAATGTAAAGAGACTGCCCCATAAATGATTCAGCACACACAACAAATAAGGCAGCCTGCGGGAATTTAATGTTTGGCCTGACTGACAAATCTCCGTATAATGCACGAATGTGTGTCATAATCCGGAGGTTAATATGAAACTGCACTGGCTGATCGCCTTGATGCTGCTGGCAATCACCCCCTCGTTCCTCTCCGCCCGCTGGATCACGGACAAGGTTGTTTTCGAAAATGAGGATGCGGGAAACATTGAGTTCAGTCATTACCGGCACCTGGAAATCCTCGGCAACAACTGCCCGACTTGCCACAACGAAATTTTTCACATCGTCACCAGCAAGAACCCCGACTTCACCATGGACAACATGGAAAAGGGAAAATCCTGCGGGGCTTGCCATGACGGTAAAAAGGCCTTCTCGGTCAGCGACAACTGCGATACCTGCCACCAGATGTAAACCGCCGCATGGCAAAAAACACTGGTGTCGGGGGGGAGGCGAAAGTCGCCTCCCTCTTTCCATTCGACAGCTTTCACCAGCAGCGGGATGGACAGGCCTCACACTCGTGGCGTCAATGCCCAGGCAAGAGCCAGACCGCGGAATGACCCATGTCTTATGCAAAATACTTTAAATCAGGCCAGAAACTCCTGGTCACTCTGACCAGTGCAGGCCCGGACTCCAGCCGGACGGATACTCTAACGGCCTATCTGGAAGATTTCGGCCCTGATTATTTCAACCTGACCTTCCCCTACGGCGGAGGCGAAGCAGAAAGCTTCCCCTTCACCCCCGACATGCCATTAGTTATTCAATCCGAAGCCTTCGGTCTTGGTCTTCGGCTAAGCGCCCGCTTCGCAGCACACCTGAAAAAACAGACCATCCGGGTCACTATCGGAGAAGATCTGCAGATTTTTCAACGACGTGCCAATCCCCGCGTCAATATCCAGGCCGGATTACGCTACACCAAGGGTCGAAACGCCCTGCGAACGTTTCACCAGCAGTGGGAAAAAAACGTCAAGATCCTGCAGAGCAGCCAGGACATCAGTAAGCTCGGCGCGTTCCCCCTCAGGCCCATAAATCTCAGCGCCGGGGGAATCCGTTTCGACATCAAAGGAGCGGTGGAAATTACAGATATCTGTCTGGTACTTCTCGACCTGGGCACGCCCCCGCCGATCTGCGCTCTGGCCGAAGTCGTGTGGGTTGACCAAACCGAGAGTGCAGATCGCAACACTGCCGGCATGCGCTTTTTGTCGCTGCTCGATTCCGATCGCAAACGCCTGGAAATGTTCGTTAGAAATACCCTGAGAGAAAACAGCTAACCGGCAAAATCTGTAAAAGCTGCCCGAACCCGAGTTCAGGGAAAATCGGATGGAGATTGATCTGATCCGGACGTCACACCACTGCTTCGCAAATGACGCAAAAATTCGCTGCGAGGTATCTCTTTGGCCCCCAACGAGGCCAAGTGCGGGTTGGGCACCTGACAATCAATCAACGCCCCCCCCTTCTCCTCCATCTTCCGCACCAAGGCCACGAGGGCGACCTTAGACGCATC
>JBFHFM010000318.1:0-4271 GCA_041583595.1 Trichloromonas sp.
AACAAGACACACAGAAGAAAAGGAGCATGTTATGAAAAACTCTCTATCATCGGCAATTATCCTGCTTCTTGCTTCGGCTTCTTCGGCACTGGCTTCCAGCGGCGCAGATCAGTCCGGTATCGGCATCATGACCATCCTGTTTTTGTTGTTTTTTGGTCTGCTCGTCGCTACCCAGGTCCTCCCGGGCTTACTTCTTTTCATCACCGGCGCAGGAGGCCTGTTCGGCAAGGGCTCCAACCACATCTCTTCAAAGCACTGAAATGCGAAAAATGAGTAATTATTCAAATTGATTAAGAACTCATCTTTTGAACCTATAGCAACAAAAAGGAGAAAACCATGAAAGCAATCACTAGAATCGCAGCCGCTACCGCCACACTGATGACTTTTGCTAGCTCCGCTTTTGCAAGCGGTGGCCGGGTTGACCATAGCGGGATCGTTGTTTGGGTGTTCCTCGGTTTCTGCGGTATGATCGTCGCCGCCCAGTTAATTCCTGCCTTGTTGGTAATGCTCGGCATTGTTCAGGGGGCCGTGGCTCCGCAGCAGGAAGAAGCAAAACAAACCAGCAAGTAACGAAAATATAAAAACCTACTCATCACCAAAAAACTATACAAGGAGGACACCATGAAAGCGATCGCCAGAACCAGCGCACTCTTTACCGGACTCATGACCCTGGCAACCAGCGCCTTCGCGGCCGGATCGGCAGCCCAGGGCAGCGGACTTCTCGTATGGCTCTTCCTCGGATTCTGCGGCCTTATCGTGGCCACCCAACTGGTTCCCGCTGCGATGCTGATGATCGGCATCTTCCGTGGCGCCACCAGCAGCAGCGAAGCTTTGCCGCAGACCAATAAATAACATTCAGCGGTTAACTGATTAATTGAGGGCTGCTCCCATCCGGGGCAGCCCTTTTTGATTTGGTCTGGGAAACCTGTATGTTATGCTTTTGCCAAGCTGTTGGCCGGTATGAAAGGGCCCATATCGTTTCCTGCAGGCTTAAGCCGTTTTCTCCCGCAGAAACCATACATCTGGTTGCTTCCAGGCACGATAAATCGCTGTGATGTCGTAGATTGGCCTTATCCATTCTGTTATGCACGAGTGTTGCTGATGTCCTTCGTCCCGGTTCTTACTCCTTTGGCGATTATTTTGTTGGGCGCCCTGGCTGGCGGTCGACTTGCTTCCCTCTGTCATATCCCCAGGGTCACCGGTTACCTGCTGACCGGCTTGTTATTGGGCCCGTCGTTGGCGCATCTGCTCGGGTTGCCTCCTGTGCTGAGCGAAGAAGCGCTTAATTCCCTCTCCATCCTTTCGCATATTGGTCTGGCACTGATTTTAACCAACATTGGTGCCCAATTTCGCACTGAAAATCTGCGCCGGTGGGGTGGGCGTATCCTGATCTTTTCCCTGGTTGAAACCTCCGGCACCTTTTTTCTGGTCGGGGCGGCCACCTGTTTGACCAATTTTCTTTTTCTCGGCCATGTCGTAGGAACCTGGACGGTGCTTGAAACCTCGCTGGTTCTAGGTGTTTTATTCGGATCCATCGCTATGACTACGGCTCCGGCGGCGACCATGATGGTCATTCGTGAATGCGAATCAGAGGGGCCGGTGACAACCGCCGTGATGACATTGATCGGCTTAAACAACCTGGCCACTATTACGCTCTTCACCCTGGCCGCCACCTTGCTGACCCGGTCGGAGCCGAGCTATTCCATTGCCCTTGTGCAACTGCTGGTTCCGGTAACTCTGGGTGGTCTGCTTGGACTCGCGCTGTCGTTTTGGGCGCAACGTCTGGAGTTAGGGAGTGAGCATAAACTGCTGCTACTGGGCGGGGTTATTTTGACCGTCGGTTTGTGCCGGGTTTTGCAGGTCAATCCGCTGCTGGCCTGCTTTACTCTGGGCATGGTGCTGGCCAACAGTTCGCCCCTCTGGCACCGTCTCTACGAGTCGCTCAAGCAGGTTGATTACCCGTTGTATGTTGTTTTTTTCGTTTTGGCCGGGGCCCGGCTGCACCTGGAAACCCTTTTTCACATCGGTCTGCTGGGGCTGGCTTATGTCGTGGCCCGTTCCCTGGCCAAGTGGTTGGGGCCGCGGATCGGGGCTCGGTTGGGAAGGTTTGGGACTCGGGAACGGTCGACTATCGGTTATACCCTCTTTTCTCAGGGGGGGGTCGCCATCGGCTTAGCCGGGGCACTGGCGGTGAGCTGGCCTGAAGGGGGGCCATTGGTCGAAACGGTGGTGCTCGGTTCGGTGGTGGTTTTTGAACTGGTCGGCCCGTTGGCTGTGCGGTATGGGCTGGTCAAAGCCGGCGAGGTTCCGCTCCTGTCGCTTCTGCAGAAGCGGGTGCCTTTGGGTACCCTGGAGGGGTTGCACTCGGTAGTTTCTCATTTCCGAAGTTCCCTTGGGCTGCCGGCCGGTCATCGGTTGAAGGATCCCGGCGATATTCTGGTGCGCCATGTTATGCGGCAGAATGTCGAGACGATCCGTAACGATACTCCCTATCATGATTTGCTCAAGATTATCGCTCACAGTCGGTACGATCGTTTTCCGGTGGTCGATGGAGGGGGAGGCTTCGTCGGTATGATCAACTACACCGAGATTCGCAATTTGCTCTTTGAGCCATCGCTGGTATCGCTGGTGGTGGCTGGAGATCTGACCTCGGCGAATACTTATGCCCTTCATCCCGATCAGCCTTTGCGCGAAGTTCTTACTTTGTTAGAACGCAAGCGCAGTATCAGTTTTTTTCCGGTTGTTGATCGCGATCACCCGGAACGGCTGCTTGGAATGCTCAGCCAGAACGATGTGATGGCCGCCTTCCGACGTTTGAAATAGTCGGTTCGCGCTTAAAACGCAAAAAGGGCGGTCCATGGACCGCCCTTTTTGCGTTGAATCTGAATTGCTTTCAGCCCTTGAGCTCGACCAGCTTGGCTTTGGCCTTGCCTGCTTCTTCAGTCTGAGGGTAGCTCTCAGTGACTTTCTGCAGCAGTATTCGGGCATTCTGGAGGTCGCCAAGAGTTTGAAAAGCGAGCCCCTGCTTGAGCATGGCGGCGGGAGCTTTGGGGTGAGTCGGGTGTTTCTGGATGACATCCTGAAATTGCAGGATGGCGTTCTCAAAGCTCTTCTCACCATAGTAGGCTTCGCCGATCCAGTACATGGCATTGACCGCTAGTGGATGGTCGGGATTGTTCTGCAGGAACAGCTGCAGGTTGCTGCGGGCTCCGGCATAGTCGCCGGTCTTCTGGATTTTTTCCAGGGCTGATTCGTACAGGTTCTCCGGGGAGGTCTGCGCGGTTGGCATCGCTGTTGTCGTTGCCGATCCGGCGCTACGGTTCTCTTCGAGCTTCAGCAGCCGGTCTTCAAGGGAGGTCAGCTTGAGACCGAAGTCGTCTCGCATCAGGTTCATGTCAGAGCGCAGTTCTTCGCGATCGCGGGACTGGTCCTCGAAGCGTCCATTGAAGGACTGAATATCGACTTTTACCGTATCGACGGTTACTTGCTGGTCGGCCTGGGTGCGACTGAGCACATCCAGACGTTGTTCGAGCTCGCCGGCCATACTTTTGCCCTGGGCGGCCAGGCTTAATTCCGCTTTGGCCAGACGTTTTTTCATTTCATCGAGGTCGCGCTCCATGCGCAGTTCGCGCTGGCTCGGGATACATCCAGAAACGGTCGCCAGTAAAGCAAGCAGCAAAATGTGTTTGGTCCAACGGTTCATGGATCAGATTCCTTTGTTAACAAGCCAAGGCCGCGCATGGGCGCGGCCTTGAGGATAGTGCGATGGTAATTAGCGTGCTTCTTTGAATTCGGCGCGGCGGTTTTTAGCCCAGGCGCTTTCGGAGCGGCCCGGATCCAGGGGCATTTCCTCGCCGTAGGAAAGGATGCTCAGGCGGTCGGCGGCTATACCGAGGGAAACCATGTAAGCCTTGGTCGCGCTGGCGCGGCGCTCGCCCAGGGCCAGGTTGTATTCGTCGGAACCGCGTTCGTCGCAATGCCCTTCAATGCGAACTTTGACTCCCGGATGGGCTTTCATGTAGTCCACATTACTGTTCAGAATATCGCGGGCTTCGCTTGACAGGGTGAACTGGTCGAATTCGAAGTAAATGCGGTTCAGGCCGGCCAACGAGCCGTCACCCTGGAATGCCGACGAATCGTAACCGGAGCGGTCGACGATGGCCTGGTCGGTGATCGACCCATCGCCGTAGCCGGCGACATTATCAGAGGGAAGGGTCGAAACAATCGGCTCTCCCATCGGGTCGACGACGACAGAAGCCGGCTTTTTGGCG
>JBFHFM010000319.1:0-4266 GCA_041583595.1 Trichloromonas sp.
GATCACCGCCTGGGAAATCCTTTTCGAGCACCTGGAGCTCAAGCCGCAATCGCCGGATTCAGGACAAAAATCTGATGAGGTGCTACTGGTCGTCGGTGCAGCAGGCGGCGTCGGCTCGATATTGCTGCAGCTGGCCAGGGCCATTACCGGTGCGACGATCATCGCCACCGCCTCCCGCGAAAGTTCTCAGGCCTGGGTGAAGAAACTCGGAGCGCATCACGTGGTCGACCACACCAGGCCGCTGCAGCCGCAGATCGAAGCCCTGGGGATCGGGGATGTGACCCACGTGGCCAGCCTGAACGCGACCGACTCCTACTTTGATACGTACATAGAGCTGCTGGCGCCCTTCGGTCGGATCGCCATGATCGACGACCCTGAGCAGCCCCTGGACGTGATGAAGATGAAGCCCAAAAGTCTGTCGCTGCACATCGAGTTCATGTTCGCCCGCAGCATGTTCCAGACCGCAGACATGGAGGAGCAGGGGCGCCTGCTGAGCCGCGTGGCGGACCTGATCGACCAGGGCTACATCCAGACTACCGCGGGGAAAAACCTCGGGTCCATCAATGCCGCCAACCTGAGGGCCGCGCACGCGGAACTGGAGTCCGGAAAATCGATCGGCAAAATCGTCCTCGAAGGGTTTTAACTGTTCAGACAATCAACAACCAAGGGCATCGGGCAATTCCTGTGAGAATGCCCATTTATAGAAAGATAGAGTATATAATGACTGGAATGAAAACACTTCGAGCCATCGCCCGTACAGGCATCATAACCGCCTTTGCCAGCTTTATCCTTGCATCCATCGGCTTGGCTCAGGAACCAGCCGCCGAGCCAACCTACGAGGTGGTCTTGACGTCTGAAGTCACGTGGACGCATCTCAACCCGAAACGTGGTGACCTGGCGCCAAAGGCGGGTACTCTTTGGGGGGATCGGAACGGAACCGAGCCAACAGGATATCTCCTTAGGCCACCAGTCGACTTCCAGTCACCGCCACATATTCACAATGTCTCTTACCGTGCAGTCGTTATCCGTGGTGTTATTCACAACGACGATCCTGCTGCCGCCAATATGTGGATGCCGGCCGGTTCTTTCTGGACGCAACCTAAAGGTGAAGTGCACATTACCTCTTCACAAGGTAAAGACGCTTTAGCCTACATCGAAATCGAGGAAGGGCCCTATCTGGTTCATCCTGCCGAGGAGGCCTTTGATAGTGGGGAGAGACCCGTCAACGTGGACAAGTCGAACATCGTCTGGCTGGATGCATCGGACATCACCTGGGTCGATCAGCATGGAGTATCCAATGCTGCCGATGGACCCAAAGTAGCCTATCTTTGGGGCAAAACCCAGGATGGTGAGCTGAACGGGACTTTCATCAAACTGCCGGCTGGATTTACCGGCAAGATCAACACCCACGGCTCAGATTTCCGAGCTGTCGTCGTCAAAGGTCTGCCACAGTATAAAATGAGTAAGGCAGGGGTTAAGACCCTGGAGCCGGGGAGTTATTTCAGCTCGAAGGGAGCATCGGCAGTGCATCAGGTTTCGTCATCGGCGAAAGAAGAGAGCGTCATCTACGTCCGGACGAATGGCAAGTACGACGTCATTTCGTCGCAACTCGGAAACTGACTGCGCATCACTTCCTGACCAGGGAGATAAGAACCATGCAAAAAACCATTCTAATCACCGGAGCGACCGACGGCATCGGGCTGGAAACCGCGAGAATGCTGGTTTCGCAGGGACACAAGGTGCTGCTGCACGGACGCAACCCGGTAAAGCTGAAGAACGTAGCCAAAGAACTGGCGCAGCTTCCGGGCGCTGGGCAGGTCGAAAGTTATCTGGCTGATCTATCGCGTATGGACGATGTGGAACGACTCGCGAAGGCCGTGGCCGCAAAGCACGCTCAGATTGATGTGCTGATCAACAACGCCGGGATCTTCAAAACTGCCGACCCCATCACCCCGGATGGACTCGATGTCCGCTTCGTCGTCAATACCCTGGCCCCTTACCTGCTGACCAAGCGGCTATTGCCGCTGCTGGGGAGATCGGGACGCGTTGTTAATCTTTCTTCCGCCGCCCAGGCCCCGGTCGATCTGCAAGCGCTGGCGGGGCAGACCCGGCTGGCCGACATGGCTGCTTATGCGCAAAGCAAACTGGCGCTGACGATGTGGTCGCGCAGCCTGGGGCTGGCGCTCAAGGGGAAGGGCCCGATGATCGTCGCGGTCAACCCCGGCTCGCTCCTCGCCACCAAGATGGTCAAAGAGGGGTTCGGTGTCGCCGGCAGCGATATCGGTATCGGTGCGGACATTCTCGTGCGTGCGGCGCTGTCGGAGGAGTTCGCCACGGCGCACGGCCAGTATTTCGACAACGACGCCAAACGTTTCGCCCCGCCCCACGCCGACGCGCTGGATGCCGCCAGGTGCGAGGAGGTTGTGCGCAAGGTCGAGGCGCTGCTAAAGTCAGGGCACGAATAGAAAGAGAAATCACATTCAGAATGGAGAGTTAGACCCATGGACGCTATCAGCATGATCAAAGAACGCCGCAGCGTTCGAAAGTACAAGAATGAAAAAGTCGACCGGGAGACGATGAAAGAGATCATCGAAATCGCCCGCTGGGCGCCTTCCTGGGCCAACTTCCAGATCGCCCGGTACACGCTGGTTGATGACCGGGCGATCATTGAAAAGTTGGCGACCGATGGCGTCAAGGGCTTTACCTACAACATCAACACGCTGAAAAACGCCCAGGGTGTTGCCGTGCTGAGCTTTGTCAAAGGCAAAAGCGGCAGGCTCGATGATTATGGCGATTTTGACAGCTCAAAAGCTCATGTCTGGGAAGCTTTTGACGCCGGTATCGCCTGCCAGACCTTCTGCCTGGCTGCACATGCGAAAGGGGTCGGGACCTGCATTTTTGGCGTGATTGACGATCAGTCAATTGCAGAAATCGTCGGTTTGCCGGAAGAGGAGACTGTTGCCGCGCTGATTGTTTACGGACATGAGGATGGCCATCCTGAACCGACTCCGCGAAAATCCGTCGAAGAAATTCTCAGGTTTATTTAAAAAGGAGTAGAGAGAAATCATGGCTAAACTGACCATCATCGCGAACATCAAAGCCAAAGCCGACAAGATTGATCTGCTAAGGACAGAATTTCTAAAGCTGGTTGATAAGAGCCGTGCTGACGAGGGCTGCATAAAATACGATTTGCACCAGGACAATAAAAACCCTGCACATTTCCTGGTTTATGAAAACTGGGAGTCTTCTGAGGTATTGCAAAAGCATCTTGGTGCGCAACACTTCAAGGATTTCATGGCCGCAACCGAAGGAGCGGTCGAAGAATTCACCGTCAATGAGATGACCCACATCGCCTGATTCTGTCTGCAACCAAACAGGTTAGAGGCCCAGAGCATTTGCTCTTGGGCCTTTTTCTGTCGTTTTCGGACCTGATTAACACCAATTGTCCGCCATAAGCTAATTCCGATGGTAGACCCTGCCTACGCACCGAAACTACCTTGTGGGGAAATTGAGAAACGGTTTATTATTGAGCAAGCTAGGGCCGAACGGCCTGTGTTCAACTTACTGACCGATGAGGGCTAAATTAGCGTCAGCGACGCGTGACGCAAGGGGGGCAACTTGCATAACAGGTACGCTATTCACCGTGCGCGAGGAAACTATTTTTGGCACCGGATATGTTTTCTAATGAACCGTCCTCGCCGCCGCTGGCTGGTCATGGGGGTACTTTTTCTCTTCACCCTCCCGGCGTATTTGCTTCCCAGTTCAGCTCTTGGTGAGGAACGCGTCGATCTGGGCAACTGGGACCGGGGGAAAATCGAACGCCTGCTGGCCGATGCCGGACGCATCGTGGAGCCGGGCCGTAAGATCGAGTTTCTTTCCGCGTCTTTTATTGAAATTCCCTACCTTGCCGGCACCCTGATCGGCAGCGCCGAGAGAGCCGAGGTGTTTGTGCTCCGTCTCGACGGGGTCGACTGCTTCACGTTTCTCGACACGGTGGAAGCGCTGCGCAGGTCTTCGGATTTTGATGGATTCAAAGAGGCTCTGCGGCGCATCAGGTACCGCGAAGGGCGGGTCGATTTTTTGCACCGAAACCACTTCTTTTCCGAATGGGAAGAGACGGCTTTCGCCCATCTGCGCAATGTGACCGCTATGGTAGGCGGGGAGGGCGTTCTTCGCGTCGAGAAGACATTGAACCAAAAGCAGGACGGCTCCTTTTACCTGCCGGGGTATCCGGTAAAAAAACGGGAGCTGGCTTATATTCCTCCC
>JBFHFM010000320.1:0-4265 GCA_041583595.1 Trichloromonas sp.
AGAGGGAAAGAGTTGCGCCGTAAGGGACGAAATCGTTATTTACGAAATAATGACAAAGGAATTAAACCGTTCATGGTGGAAAGAGTTCAGGGAGCATCTAGAGTTGTTTTTCAAGCAAGAATCCATAATTGTCAGGGCAAGCCAGATAGATATCCTTTAAGGTTTTTCCGCAAGAACTCTCAGTTCTGATAATAGCAGGGTTGGATTTTACCCTCGTTAAAACATAAAACGTCCTTGATCTCCAGATCAAGGGCGTTTTGTTTTAACGCGCTCTGTTTCAGGTCTCAATTGAGATATTAATCTGATTATATTTCAGGTGAGGACGAGGAGGGATAAAACTAAGTGTATGCGATTTTCATTACTTGAAAATGTGATAAATTTTCTTATGAGCAATTCAATCACATCTCAGCCAACTGGCCCGACCATGGTTTAATGGTGTCGCAAAAGGTCAGCCTCACTGCATTACGGAGTTGTTTCAGGAGCGCTGGAGAAAAAACATTCCCCTCTTTGACTCAGGTCAATTCAAGAAATTAAAAATGATTATACATTTTAAAAGACCTGTAAGTCCATTCACTTTTAACGCAGTTAAGAGGTGAAAAATGATCAGTAGAGGTTTGCTGCAGTTCGGGACATTAATCGCAGGATTTCTGTTGTCTCTGATGTTGATTGGCGCTGACGTTGCCGCTGTCGATGTTCAATTGGCGGAGCGGGGCGAAGCCATTTTCCAACAGAAATGCAACGCCTGTCACACCATCGGTGGCGGCGACCTGCCCATGGGTCCCGACCTGGTCGGGGTAACGGAACGTCGAGAGCCGGACTGGCTTGCGGCTTTCATCCGTAATCCCGGCAAAATGATGGCCGCAAATGACCCCGTAGCCGTCAAACTTAAGCAACGGTTCAATGACTTTGTCATGCCCAGCCTGGGGCTCACCGACCAGGAACTTGCTGCGCTGTTGGTTTACCTCGCCGCGCCGGCCGAGGTTCAGCACCATGCAGACCCCGAAGTTCCCTCGGTTGTTGCGGATAGGAGCAAGACGGAGTCCAAGGGGGATCCCCGTCGCGGTGAAGCTCTGTTTGCCGGGACCGCCTTCTTTGCCAAAGGCGGGGCTCCCTGCCTGGCCTGCCACGGCATTGCCGGCGCCGGCTTGGGGAAAGCTGCCGGAGCCAGTTTCGGGCCTGATCTTACCGCGCTCTGGGAAAATTTCGGCGAAGACGGCGTGCTCAGCGTCCTGGAATCCCTGCCCTTTCCCAGCATGACGCCGATTTACGACACCCGGCCGCTGAATCACCAGGAACAGCTCGACCTGGCGGCATTTCTCGCCGAAGTGAATGGTCGGCCGGCACCACAGATCAGTGGGGGACTAGCTGGGGATGTGCTGATTGCAGCTGGAGCCTTTATGGGTTTGATTGGTGTACTGGGCTGGCGACGGCTGAATGGTGTCCGCCAGCCTCTGGTGAAAAATGCCCACCAAGGAAAGGGGAAATGAGATGAGCTGGATCAAGGATATCGTCGATCCCAAATCCCGGCAGTGGGAGGAGTTCTATCGCAATCGCAACCAGTGTGACAAGGTGGTGCGCAGTACCCACGGCGTCAACTGCACCGGTGGCTGCTCCTGGAACGTGCATGTCAAGGACGGCATCGTCGGCTGGGAGCTGCAGGCCACCGACTATCCGGCCCTGGAGCCGAGCCTGCCCCCCTACGAGCCGCGCGGCTGCCAGCGCGGCATCGCCTTCTCCTGGTATCTCTACAGCCCCCTGCGGATCAAATACCCCTATCTGCGCGGCGTGCTCACCGATCTCTGGCGCGCGGCCAAGGCTGAACATAGTGATCCGGTCGCCGCCTGGACCTCCATCGTCGAGGATCCGGTGCGGCGCAAAAGCTACCAGCAGGCCCGTGGCAAGGGCGGTTTTCGCCGCTCCAGCTGGGACGAGGTCGAGGAGATCATCGCCGCTTCGACCATCTACACCATCAAGAAATACGGGGCGGATCGCCTGGTCGGCTTTTCGCCGATTCCGGCCATGTCGATGCTCAGCTTTGCCGGCGGCTCCCGCTTCATGCAGCTGCTCGGCGGGGTCAACCTGAGTTTCTACGACTGGTACTGCGATCTGCCCAACGCCTCCCCCGAAATCTGGGGGGAGCAGACCGATGTGGCCGAAAGCGCCGACTGGTACAACAGCAAGTACATCGCGGTGATGGGTTCGAACGTCAACATGACCCGCACCCCGGACGCCCACTTTTTGGGCGAGGCGCGCCACAACGGCACCAAGGTGACGGTGCTCTCCCCCGACTTCAGCATGACCTCCAAGCATGCCGACTGGTGGATTCCGGCCCACGCCGGGCAGGACGGCGCCTTCTGGATGGCGGTCAACCACGTCATCCTCAGCGAATACCACCACCGGGCGAAAACCCCTTACTTCATCGATTATCTCAAACGCTTCAGCGATACGCCCTTCCTGATCCACTTGAATGAAAAAGACGGCAACTATCGCGCCGGCCGGATGGCCACGGCGGCGTCCCTCGATCGCTACAGCGGCGAGGAGAATGCCGGTTTCAAATACCTGGTCTGGGATGAGACCAGCGACCAGCCGCGCATGCCTCTGGGGACTCTGGGTTTTCGCTGGCAGCAGAAAAAAGGGGAATGGAACCTGCAACTCAAGGATGGCCAGGACGGCAGCGAGCTTGCCCCGGCCCTCTCCTTCCTCGATAGCCGGGAGGCGGTACTGCAGGTGGCCTTTGACGACTTTGGCGTCGACCAGGCTGTGGTTCGCGGAGTGCCGGTGCGTTATCTGGAGACCCCGCAAGGCCGGGTGCCGGTGACCACGGTCTACGATCTGCTGATGGCCCAGTTCGGGGTTAAGCGCGACCTGTCGGGGAACTATCCGGCCAGCTACGATGACGACGGAGTCTACACCCCGGCCTGGCAGGAGAAGTTCACCGGTATAGACCGCGCCAACGTGGTGCAGTTCGCCCGCGAATGGGCCGCGACCGCAGAGAAAACCGAGGGCAAGTGCTCGATCATCATCGGTGCCGGAGTCAACCACTGGTACCACGCCAACCTGATCTACCGCGCCGGCATCGTCTCCCTGATGCTTTGCGGCTGCGTCGGCAAGAACGGCGGCGGCCTCAACCACTACGTCGGCCAGGAGAAGCTCGCCCCGGCCGCCCCCTGGGCGACAATCATGGGGGCGATGGACTGGAGCAAACCACCCCGATTCCAGAATGCTCCCTCCTATCACTATGTCCACAGCGATCAGTGGCGCTACGAGCGCACCGCCGACGAGGCCAAAATACAGCCGGTGGCCGAGCACAATGCCATTACCGCCGGCCATACCATGGATCATCAGGTCCGTGCGGTGCGCAACGGCTGGCTCCCCTTTTATCCCCAGTTCGACCGCAACCCGACCGAGGCCGTCAAGCAGGCCGAGGCGGCGGGGGCATCAAGCAATCAGGAGATCGTCGACTGGACCGTGAAGCAACTGGCCGCCAAGAAAATGAAATTCGCCGTCGAAGACCCCGATGCAGCGGAAAACTGGCCGCGGCTCTGGATCATCTGGCGCGGCAACGCCCTGATGGCGAGCGCCAAGGGACATGAATACTTTCTCAAACATTACCTCGGCACCCACGCCAACAGCGTCGCCCCGGAAACCGCCGAAGAGTCGGTGAAAGAGGTCAAGTGGCACAAGCAGGCGCCCGAGGGGAAGCTCGACCTGGTGGTCGACATCAACTTCCGCATGGATACCTCGGCCCTCTACTCGGACATCGTGCTGCCGACCGCGACCTGGTACGAGAAGGACGATCTCAACACCACCGACATGCATTCCTTCATCCATCCGCTGCAGGCGGCGGTTCCCCCCTGCTGGGAGTCGAAGAGCGACTGGGATATTTTCAAGGGGTTGGCGAAGAAATTCAGTGAACTCGCTGCGGTCCATTTCCCCGAACCGGTGCGCGACATCGTCGCCGTGCCGTTGATGCATGACACCCCGGCCGAGATGGCCCAGCCGGAGATCAAGGACTGGAGCAAGGGAGAGTGCGAAGCGATTCCCGGCAAGACCATGCCCGGTCTGGTGGTGGTCGAGCGCGACTACAAAAACCTCTACAACCGCTTCATCTCCTTTGGCCCCGGCGCCCGGGCCGGCATCGGTGCCCACGGCCTGAGTTGGGCGATCGAGGATTATTACGACGAGATGGTTCAGAGCGACAAGACCGTGGAGTGGGGCGGTCAGAAATATCCGTCGCTGGTGGACGCCAGGGATGCCGCCGAGAT
>JBFHFM010000321.1:0-4234 GCA_041583595.1 Trichloromonas sp.
GCAGCATGTGCCTCTTGCGGAATCTCGTGCGCGAGAGGACCGTGAGCGGGCTTTCCAGGACGCCCGTAGGACGCTGCCGGATATGCTGGAGAAGATGCGACTGCGACTGGAGTCGGGTAATCGGTTGATTAATGCGGCGGCGGATCTTGCGTCCAACGATAAAGCCGGCTTGCGTATGGCGTACGATGGTTTGGGAAATTATCATCAGACGCTGCTTGACGAGCCTTACAGTCAAATGATTGCACTGCGGAGTCTGTTGCAGGACGCTGGGCAGGACGATCAGTCAGTGGGAGCGGCCACGGAAGTCGCAAACCAGGTGGGAATCATGTCATCCCGTTTGTACGAGGCCAAGTCTCACTTGAAAAACCTGATTGCCAAACCAGAGGATCTGAGTGCCGAATTGAAGGACTTTTACCAACAGTTTCAAGAAGCGTATCAGGCTAAAAACGATTCCCGCCTGATGAGTTTTCTCAGTGATGATTGGTCGGCCGGGGACGGTACCACCCTGATGGATCTGGAAGACTATTTCCGCAACATGTTCAGCGTATTCGACGATATCCAGTTGAACATCAGCGGGCTGCGTTTCGAGTCGCTGGGTGGCGGGCGAACTCGGGCCTATTACGAGTTGCAGATCGTCGGGCGCATCTTTGCCGACAACCTGAAGCATGAGGAAAAATCGTCGGTGGTCGAGGAAGTTGAGGTCAAAGACGGCAAGGTCAAAATCGTAAGAACTCCCCAGGGGCGCTTCTGGTACAGCAACTGAGAGTCTCCTCGTGCTATCCGGGCAGCGATAATTGAAACGGCTTCCGGCCGAAGGCATTGGCCTTCGGCCGGAAGCCGTTTTACTGTCAGAAGAGGGGGGTGGGCTGGCTCAGTAGCAGGTAGCTCTGGCCTTCGCGGACGAAAATCAGGGCGGCCTGGCTGGTGCGGACGATGCGCTGAGTGGTTGCGATATCGGTATATTCGCGGGTGTAGGTGAGAGCGACGAAGAGCTTGCCCTGGCCGTCCGAGGTGATATTGTCGATGGTATAGCGCAAGCCGATGTCGTGGGCGCGGCTGAGGTTCTGGCGGACCCGGGATTCGAGCAGCATGTCGTCCCCGGTGTAGCGTTCAGAAATATAGCTTGAAAAGCGGATGCTGTTTTTTTCCTGATAAGCGTCGATCATGGCATCGAGGGTCTGCAAGACCTGCTGCTGTTCTTCCCAGGCAAAGGGGCCGGGATTCGCATGCGACGGTAAGGAGTGACTTGCGGGCTCGGTGAGACAGCCGGCCAGCAGCAGGCAGAGCAGCAGGGCAGAGAAAAGGATTGGGTGGTGGTCAGGCATGGGGCGTCCCTCCTTGAGATTAGTAGCCAGTATACTCCCGGGGCGCCCCTGGGCCAAGGGCTATGGTGTTCGATTCTCTTTTGTTTCCCAGACCGTCTGTGAAATAATGCGCGATTAAGCCAAGTCTGGCTAATCCGATCCAACGGGAGACTTTTATGACCGACCAGCCCAAACGCCTATATCTTATCGACGGTTCGAGCTACATCTACCGGGCCTATTTTGCCATCCGCCATCTGTCCAATTCCAAGGGGTTTGCCACTAACGCCGTGTACGGCTTTATCAATATGTTGCTGAAGGTGGTGCGTGAGCAGTCACCTGATCACCTGGCGGTGATATTTGACGCTAAAGGTCCAACTTTCCGCAAGGATATCTATCCCGAGTACAAGGCCAACCGGGCCAAGATGCCCGAAGACCTGGTGCCGCAGATTCCGATCATTAAAGAGATTGTAAAGGCTTTCAACATGCCGGCTATCGAACAGGCCGGATTTGAGGCGGATGACATCATCGCCACTTTGGCCAAGAAGTTTGCCGCCGAGGGGATGGAGGTGACGGTGGTCACCGGCGATAAGGACCTGATGCAGGTGGTCAGTGAGCGGATTGTTCTGCTCGATACGATGAAGGACAAGTTTTCCGGATTGGCCGAGGTTGAAGAACGTTTCGGCGGCACGCCGGATAAGGTAATTGAGGTGCAGGCCTTAGCCGGCGACAGTTCGGACAACGTCCCCGGGGTGCCGGGGATCGGCGAGAAGACCGCGGTCAAGCTGATCAAAGAATTCGGCTCGGTCGAAGAACTCCTTTCACGCGTGGGCGAGGTGAAGGGGAAGATGCAGGAGAAGTTGCGTGAATTCGGCGAGCAGGCGCTGTTGTCCAAGCAGCTGGTCACGCTGATCGACGACATGCAGCTCGATTTGGATTACGACAGCTTCGCTCTGACCGAGCCCGACCGGGCGGCCCTCACCGCTATCTTTAAGGAGATGGAATTCCACAAACTGGTCCAGGAATTCTCCAGCGAAACCCGGGCCACAGGCGAGGCCTATCACGGGGTGCAGACCGAGGAACAACTCGATGCCCTGATTGGTGAATTGCGCCAGGCCGGGCGCTTTGCCTTTGACACCGAGACGACCAGCCTCGTTGCGGTACAGGCTGATCTGGTTGGACTCTCCTTTTCCGTGCGGGCAGACGAGGCCTGGTACATCCCGGTTGGCCATCGCTACCTCGGCGCCCCTGAGCAGCTCGACCTTCAGCTGGTGCTCGACAAGCTGCGACCGCTGCTCGAAGATCCGGCGTTGGCCAAGATCGGTCAGAACCTCAAGTACGACTTGCTGGTGCTGCGCCGGGCCGGCATCCGGGTGCTAGGGGCCAGCTTTGATACCATGATCGCCTCGTACCTGGCCAATCCCGCTGCCAAGAGCCATGGCATGGATGCCATGGCCAGCGAGCTGCTCGGTCACAAAACGATCAGCTATAAAGAAATGACCGGTAGCGGCAAGAGCCAGATTGGTTTCGAAGAGGTCGCGGTGGAGAAAGCGATTAACTATGCCGCGGAGGATGCCGACATTACCTTGCGCCTGGCCGCTGTGCTCGAACCGCAACTGGCCGAGGTGCAGCAGGAGCGGCTCTTTGCCGAGGTGGAGATGCCGCTGGTCGACGTGCTTACCGACATGGAGTGGACCGGGGTGCGCATTGACTCCAGATTTCTCGGCCAGCTTTCGGCGGAGCTGGAGAAAAAAATGGCCGCGCTTGAAACGGATATTCACGCCTTAGCCGGTGGCCCCTTCAATATCGGCTCACCCAAGCAGCTCGGTGAAATCCTCTTCGAGCGGCTGGAACTCCCCCGTGGCAAGAAGACCAAGACCGGCTGGTCGACCGATGTCGAGGTGCTTACCAAGCTGGCCGAAGATCACGCCATCGCCGCTAAAATCCTCGATTATCGTTCCCTGGCCAAGCTCAAAGGGACCTACACCGACGCTCTGCCGAAGCTGGTTAACCCCGAGACAGGGCGCATCCATACCAGCTTCAACCAGGCGGTTACTGCCACCGGCCGGTTGTCGTCCTCCGACCCGAACCTGCAGAATATCCCGATCCGCAGCGAAGAGGGGCGTCGCATCCGCGAGGCCTTCATCCCCGCCGAGGGGAATGTGCTGCTGGCCGCCGACTACTCGCAGGTTGAGCTGCGGGTGCTGGCCCACATGGCCGACGAGGCGGTGCTCAAGGAGAGCTTCGCTCGCGGCGAGGATATCCATCAGCGCACCGCCAGCGAAGTCTTCGGCGTCTTCCCCGAGATGGTCACCCCCGAAATGCGCCGCCAGGCTAAGACCATCAATTTTGGGGTGATCTATGGCATGGGTGCTTTCAGCCTCGGCAAAGACCTTGGCATCAGCAGCCGTGAGGCGCAGACCTTCATCGATAACTACTTTGCTCGTTATCCCGGAATCAAGACCTTCATGGAGAGCAAGAAGGAGGAAGCGCGCGAGAAACAGTACGTCACCACCCTGCTCGGGCGGCGCTGCGCGGTCCCCGAGATTTCCAGCAAAAACGGCGCGATCCGCAGCTACGCCGAGCGCAACGCCATCAACTACCCGATTCAGGGTTCGGCCGCCGACATCGTCAAGGTCGCCATGGTGCGCATTCACAAGCGGCTGGCTGCCGAGGGATTGAAAACCCGCATGGTGCTGCAGGTACACGACGAACTGGTCTTTGATGTTCCGCAGGACGAACTGGAGGCGGTACGCGAACTGGTGCGTAGCGAGATGGAAGGGGCGGTCGAACTTAAGGTGCCGCTGGTGGTCGATATTGGCGTTGGCAACAATTGGCGCGAGGCGCATTGAGTTGAAGCGGACCCTGTATCTGCTGGCGGCTGGAACCTTTGCCGTACTGCTGTTTGTCGGGCCAGCCGGCGCTGATGCACC
>JBFHFM010000322.1:0-4234 GCA_041583595.1 Trichloromonas sp.
GGTACCGGAAACGGGGGTCGATTCGATCGCCATCACCTATGCCCTGCTTGACCCGATCATGACGGTGGTCAGGCCCTTGTCGGCCTTTTTCACCGCCATCGTAACCGGTCTGCTGATCAATCTGCTGCCGAAAGAGCCAAGCCAACCGACGGCTGCGGCAGCGAACCTGTGCGCTTGCAGCAGTTCCTGTGGCTGCGACACATCGAAGCCACTCGCCAAACCACCTCTGCTGCAACGGGTGCGTGCGGGGCTCGCCTACGCCTTCGGCGACTTGCTGGGGGATATCGGCAAGTGGCTGCTGATCGGCATCGTGGTCGCCGGAGTCATCTCCTCGCTGGTCCCGGACGATTTTTTCCTCCATTATCTGAGCAGTGAATTCACCTCGCTGCTGATCATGCTGGGGGTCGGCATCCCGCTCTACATCTGCGCCAGTGCGTCTACCCCGATCGCGGCCGCGCTCGTTCTCAAAGGGCTCTCTCCCGGCGCGGCCCTGGTCTTTCTGCTGGCCGGTCCGGCCACCAACGCCGCCACCCTGACCGTAGTCGGCCGCTACTTCGGCCGCGGCGCAACCGTCATTTACCTGGCCTCGATCGCCGCCTGCTCGTTGCTGATCGGCTATCTGGTGAATCGCCTCTACGCTTTCACCGGCACCGACATCACGTTGTGGATTCAGCAGGCCGATGCCGAGACCACCTCTGCTTTCGGCTGGATCTCGACCCTGCTGCTGTTGGTCCTTATTCTGAAAAACTTTCTGCCTAAAGCCAAAAAATCAGCCAACAGCTGTGGCTGTACGTGAAACTGGACAGCCTGCCGGGCTTTGCAAGGCAAGCCATTTTCTCACCGGATACGGCGGCCTTAATCCGTCGAGAGGCACCCCGACAGGCGAGCATGTTCACCTCCTTCGGCCCCCAGTCACTTTAATAAGTTCGGTCCTTCCTCAGGATTACGCGCCTGCTGCGCCTGACGGCGGATCTCCTCCGCCTGGCTTGTCAGGTCCCCCTCGGCCGCAGTGACGGAGAGCTCAGGTCGTTGAGCGGTGGGGAGAGGTTCGGCAGAGCGGGGTTTTTCCTGCGCCCCTTTCTCCAGCATCCGGACAGGGACCCCATCGGGGAAGATGATCTCGCGGGCGTCGTCAGGCATAGAGATCTCCCGGTCCTGGAAGGCGCGTTTGACTCCACGCATCAGCGCCGATTTAACCTTGTGACCATCGAAAACGGTGCCGTCGATCCAGAAAAGAATCTTGAGGTTCACGGTGGCGGCGGCAAGCTTGTCGACCAGCACCAGCGGTTCGGGAGTCTGCAATACCGAGGCGTGTTCCCGGATCACCCCCATGGCGATTTCCTGCGCGCCGGGAATCAGGTTTTCATATCCGATCCCCACCTCGAAGGAGAGACGGCGGCTGGGGTTGGCCGTGTAATTGAGGATGGTGCTCTTGTAGATGGTGGAGTTTGGGATCTGCACATGGTTGCCATCGAGGTCCATCAGCACGGTTCCGCGAGACGTAACCCGCTGAACAACTCCGAGGTGGCCGGCCACCTCGATCAGATCCCCTCCCCGAAAGGGGTTGCGCAGGCTGATCAGCACCCCCGCCAGAAAGTTCTCCATAATGTCGCGGAAGGCGAAACCGACCACCAGACCGACCACGCCGGTCCCGCCGAGGACGGTCATCGCCAGGCGGCTGAGCCCAACCACGTGGAGGGCGACATAAAGCCCCGTTACGAAGACGAGAATCATCGTCGTCCGTGAACCTACTTCCTGCAGCATAGGGTTGGGAACCCTGCGCCCGAGAATGAATCGGGTAAGTCTTCCGACTCCCCTGGCCAGGATGAAAAAGAATATCACCACCAGCAGCCCGAACCCAGCCATCGGCAGAGACCGGATCATCTCCCTCGCCAGAGACTCCAGGTTTTTTACCGCCGGGGCAAAGTCCCAAGGGGAGCGGTCCACCACCCGCAGACGGTTCACCACCGCGACCACGTCCTTGGTGTTTCGTGCCAGCTCCCCCGCCCACTCCTTAGTCTCTTTCCGCATGGCCTGACCGTCGAGGGTCACCACCCCCTCGGCGACCTTGACCCTAGTCTCTTCGAACCACCCCGTCGAGGCGAGAATCCGTTCCAGACGCGTGGCGATCTTGCCATCATCTGAGACGTGCTGGACCTCGACCTGACGCGGCGCCAGGGAGGTGGGAAGGTCCTCGGTGTGGTTGCTGCCCGGAGGCTCCTGCGCCCGAGGGACCCCGGTTCCGCAGGCCAGAATGAGAAGAAGCGGGATGAGTACTTTGAAAACAAGAGGTCGCATGCGAAGTCCGATCCTGGCTCGAGAAGAGAGGGCATAAATTGACCTGGGGGCGAACACGGGTGAGCTTCATCGTCCTGACTCATGTGTTCGAATAATTTCAACCTATTGAACCCAGCAGTGTCCGATTAGAGTCTGGCATACTTCTTTGAGATAAAAAAGTGTGAAAAATCGGACGAATGCCGAATTTTTTATTTTAATTCCCCTTGTCATTCAGGAGATTGCCCAGTTATGCTAGCAAAGTCTCTATCCTGACGGCGAGGTGCCATGGGGCTTCAAAAGCTAGCCTTCATTCTACTGCTGATTTTGATCGGTTCAGCCTTTGTCCCCGGGAGCGAAAGTGCCATGGAACACCACTTCATTTTCTTTCCCGACCGGCAACTGGTCGCCACCCCCTCCCTCTACGATCTAACTTTTGAGGAGGTCCATTTTTCTGCGGCCGACGGCACGGCGCTGCACGGCTGGTATCTCCCCGGCGAGGTGGATCAGCCCCTGGTCCTTTTCTTCCACGGTAATGCCGGCAACATTTCGCACC
The DNA here is from genome assembly GCA_041583595.1 of Trichloromonas sp. GTDB lineage: Bacteria > Desulfobacterota > Desulfuromonadia > Desulfuromonadales > Trichloromonadaceae > Trichloromonas. The sequence continues at coordinate 2,831 of JBFHFM010000322.1, forward strand.
GACTTGACAACCTGAGGCTGTTGCGCAAGCTCGGCGTCAGTGTCTTCATTTTCGACTACCGCGGCTATGGCCAAAGCGCCGGCAAGGCCAGCGAGACAGGGACCTACAGCGACGCCCGAGGGGCTTTGGCCTGGGTGCAGGCGCGCGGCTGGACAACCCAACAGATGGTCTACTTCGGCCGCTCGCTGGGAGCGGCGGTCGCCGTTCAACTGGCCGAAGAGTCCCCACCGGCCGGACTGATCCTTGAAACCCCCTTCACCTCCATCGCCGCCATGGGCCTCCACCACAACCCCTTCCTCTATTTCACCCTCGGCTGGCTGCTCGACGCCCGTTACGACAATCTGGCGAAAATCAAAAACATCCATACGCCACTGCTGATCTTTCAGGGGGACCGTGATACCATCGTCCCAGAAACTATGGCCCTAAAGCTCTTCGATACCGCCAACGAGCCGAAGTTCTGGCACCTCATCCCCGGCGCCGATCACAACAACACTTATGATAAGGGCGGAGGGGACTACTGGAGGGCCTGGTCGATCTTTCTGCGGCAACTTGCGCCAGCGCCATAACTTAGCATCCAAAAAACATCCTGGCCCAGGGCAGGATGGCCCATTATTAAACAACACCCTTGCTTCCCGTTACCCCCAACACACCGCTCAGCTCTCCGACTTTTTCGGTTCGTCTTCACATAATTCCACTATAAAGGTACTCCCGCCTCCCGGGGTTTCCTCCACCCAGGCGCGCCCCCGGTGAAAAAGAGCGATCTTATGCACAATGGCCAAGCCAATTCCGGTCCCCTTAAGCTGCCTGCTACCGGTTCCGCGATAGAACACTTCAAAAATGCGACTGCGCTCCTCCGCGGGTATTCCAGGGCCATAATCGCGAACGAAATAAGTCACCCGCCGTCCGCTGCGTTCACCGCCAACCTCAATGGCCTGAGCGGAATTTCCCGCATAAAGGAGAGCATTGCCGATCAGGTTGACGAAGATCTGGAAAAGGAGCGTATCAGAAACCAAAATCTCGGGCAAAACCGCACAGCGGACCGCCTTGGCCACCTCAGCGTACCGTTCAGACAACTCCGCCAGCACGTCTTGCACCACCCGATTGGCATCCGTCGGCTGATCGGGAGGATCCAACTTACCAACTTTAGCCAGGGTCAACAGATCTTCAAGCAAGGACAACATCTTACGCCCTCCCTTTTGGATCTCGCCTAAACAATCTGCAACCTGGTCACCGGAGGTATCCTTATAATTATTCTGCAGAAACTCGGAAAATCCGAGAATGGCGGTCAGGGGAGAACGCAGATCATGGGAAACCGTGTAGGCGAAACTTTCCAGTTCGCTATTGGCTTTTATCAATTGCTCTTCGATCTTTTTGGCCCTGGTAATGTCAAGGATCACACCAATA
>JBFHFM010000323.1:0-4210 GCA_041583595.1 Trichloromonas sp.
AGCGGCGGTGGTGATATCGCTGGGGTTCTGCTCTGCGGCCAATTCGACCACGGCCTCGACCGTCACCGCACGGCGCTCCTCTGCCGGAAGATTTTTACCACGGGTACTCATGCGACCTCCAATAAGATAGTAATTGATTACTATCTTATTGCGCTGGCTGATTTTGTCAAGGGACTTTTTTAGAAAAGGAGGGAGGCTATAACTAGGAAACAGTCCTGGAATAAAAGAACCTGCTGCGAAACCGCCTGATCGTTCCATATTCGTATTTTGGGGATAAATTGTCCTGCAATGCGTTATGAAGCCTACGAAAATCTGTCCTCGAAAAGCTGATTTCTTGCTCGCGTTCATCCGGAATCAATAAATTTAACGAGTGCAGTTTTGCTATGGGAAAAGAGCAATTTTTAGTAAGGTCAAGAAAATCGAGGCCTTGCGCGGAGACGTACATGGTACGTCGCACAAGAAAAGCGATAGATAGACGCAGAGATTGCGGAAAAGGAGCGTTTCCGGATGAAAACTAATTGTTTCTTGATTCAGGCTTCGCACTGTTTCAGACGTGGTTCAATTCTTGCTGCGAGATTCTGTGGTACATGAAGATGCCTTTTAAATTGCTCTGCGTAACCAATATTTTGACACAGGAAACCAACGAACATGGAATTGACAACGGAGCACTATCAATCACTTCTGGCTGCTCTTCATTGTCCGGCTCTCGTTCTGGATAGTGCGGGGGAGATCCTCCTTGCCACACAGGAGGCCAGTCGCTTGCTTGGCAGATATTCTGTGGTTTCGCCCGAAGCCGTGGATATTTCATGGGCAAAAGAGGAACTTCGGTATCTCGTAGAATCCAATATCGATGTGCATGTTTTCGATATCCAACTGGAGTCCATGGACGGCCCCCAGGCGGTTCAGGTGACGCTGACTGCGCTCAAACCTCCCTATCCCGCTGGTTCGGCCCTGGTTGCTCTTGAACCACATTCTCCTCCGCGCGAGCTGGCGGACGAACTAGAAACGATGGTCCGCGGCCTTTCCACTGCCACTGGTGAGAAGTTTTTCCGCTCCATGGTGCTCCATCTTGTCTGTGCTCTTGAGGCTGATCACGCCTTCATTTCAGAATTTACCGACAACGCCAAGGATCATGCCAGTATTGTTGCGTTTTGTGTTGATTGGGAAATCGTCCCCAATGTCGTTGTCCCTCTTGCGAACACCGCCTGTGAACGGGTCATGAAATACGGCCTGCAGTGTTATCCCAACGGGGTACGGGAACGATTCCGCCTCGGTGAAAATTACCGGATCCTCGGGGTAGAGAGTTATTATGGCATTCCTCTCGTGAGTTCAGAGGGAGAAATCATTGGTCTGATGTCGGTCATGGGGAGAAAAACTCTTCCCGATGGACCGTTTGCTATCTCATTGCTTCAGGTCTTCGCAGCCCGTGTCTCAGCGGAACTGGAACACAGAAAAGTCGCAGTCCGGATCCAGGAGCAACTTCATTTTCAGCAAGCTCTTGTGGACGCCATCCCTAACCCTGTGTTCTACAAGGATACCGATGGGCGTTACCTGGGCTGCAACGATGCTTGTGCTCGCAACCTCGGGATGAGCAAAGAGGAGATTGTCGGAAAGATTGTTTCCGAGGTCGCTCCGGCTGCAAGAGCCGCCATCTGTCAGAAGGAGGATAGGCGTGTTCTGGAGGGACAAGAGATCAGGACGTACGAAACGACCGAAAAGAACGAAACAGGCGAGTCCCGTTCTCTTATTCTCAGAAAGGCCCCCTTTTATTCACGCTCGGGACATCTCTCCGGATTGGTTGGAATTATTCACGATGTGTCCGAGCTCAAGCGGACCGAAAAAAGTCTGCGGCAGGCGAATGATTTTGCCGACACTGTTCTAAATACCATGAACGACTCGGTGGCCGTCATCGACCTGGATACCTTCCAGATTATTGGGGCCAACCGCATCTTCGTCGAAGAGTTTGGCGGCAAGCGAGAATCGGTCTTGGGGTGTCATTGTTATGAACTGACCGGTTGTGACTGTGCCCCCAATCCTCTTCCTGGGGCTAACTGCCCCTTGCGCATCTGCAGGGAGACGGGAAAGTATGCGAGAACGGAACACACCATCCCTGGCCTCTGGCAAGGGCAGGTGCGTAATGTGGAAGTCGCGGCATCCCCCATCCGCAATGAAGAGGGCCGCATCACCCGGGCTGTCTACGTCGCACGCGATGTCAGCGAACGGAAGAAAGACCAGGAGCGCATCCAGCATCTCGCCTACTACGACGGCCTTACCGGAACTCCTAATCGTACCCTGCTTGTGAATTCAATGCCGCAACTTCTCGATCGTGCGCGGAAGGGGGGACATCCCCTGGCCGTCATGTTTCTCGACCTCGACCGGTTCAAAGGGATCAACGATACCCTCGGGCATCGCGCAGGGGATGTGCTGCTACAGACCGTGGCGACTCGCCTCAAGAGGATGCTGCGGGGGGGCGACATTGTGGCACGACTCGGTGGGGATGAATTCGTCCTCGTGCTTGAGGAGATGGAGAGCGAGCATCACGCAGCCAACGTGGCTACAAAAGTTCTAAAAACCCTCAGCGTTCCACTGGAACTCGAGGGGACCGAGATCTTCATGACCGGCAGCATCGGTATTGCTCTCTTCCCTCGGGATGGGGATAACGGTGACACCTTGATGAAGAATGCCGATATTGCCATGTACCAGGCGAAGGAAGGAGGGCGCAACTCTTTTCGCTTCTTCGCTCCGGAAATGAACATTAAAACTATCGAACGGGTCTCCATGGAGAGCAATCTTCGTCGAGCCCTCGAAAGGGATGAGTTCTTTCTTCATTATCAGCCCCAATTTGACTCTAAAAATGGAAAGATCGCTGGGGTGGAGGCGCTGCTGCGTTGGAATCATCCTGAACTCGGAGTGATCCCTCCAATGCGATTTATCCCCTTAGCCGAGGAGACCGGTCTGATTATCCCTATGGGGGAGTGGGTTTTGCGTAATGCCTGCCGGCAGGTACGCCAATGGATGGATGAAGGGGTCGAGACGGGACGCCTGGCGGTCAACCTTTCAAGTCGGCAGTTCCGTCAATCGGATCTGGCCGAAGTTATTAGTGCCATCCTCGCCGAAACTGGCTTACCTCCGCAGAATCTTGAACTGGAATTGACCGAAAGCCTGCTGATGGACAACCCCGAACAGGCTCGCCTGACCCTTGTGAGACTCAAGGAGATGGGAGTGCACATCGCCATTGACGACTTCGGCACCGGGTATTCTTCGCTCAGCTACCTGAAGAATTTCCCCATCGATCGCCTTAAAATCGACCGCTCTTTCGTTAAAGATATCCCTGAGGACCGTGGAGATATCGCGATCGCCAAGGCGATCATTGCTATGGCCGCCTCCCTCGATCTGGAGGTTATCGCCGAGGGGGTGGAGACCGAAGCGCAAAGTCTTTTTCTGCAGAACAACAAGTGTTTTGAGATGCAGGGGTACCTCTTTAGCCGCCCCCTCTGTGCGGAGGAGGCTAAAACCTATATGATGTCTCACTTTAAACAGCTCTAATCTTCTGGGCCTGGTATGTTTTATTGTAGTGGTTCATATGGGTTGACTATTTTGACACCAAGGGCTCACTCATAAAAAAATCCTATACTTAGAATGAAACCCTGGCACTACTGAAACCAAATATCTTTATCTCACGGAACGGGATCAAGAGGGAGGTATCGGCGCGAATTTTATTAATCGCTCGAACGCGGGCAAGGCATTGAATGTTGGATAGTTGGTAGTCAGGGGCGGGCGTTTGTCGTTTCCGGGCAGGTAATCAAGGAATAAGCAAGGCATTGGGCAGCCATGAATCGCAAGTCTTACAACAAGATTGCCTCCTTATGGGATGAGGAGCGCACGGCGTTTTACGGCCGTGAATGTGACTATCTGGATACCTTTCTGGCCGGTTTACCACTCCCCTCCATGATTCTGGATCTGGGGTGTGGAACGGGTCGTCCGATGGCCGAGTATATTTTGACCCGAGGGCATCAGCTTTTGGGGGTAGATCAGGCGATGAATATGCTTGAAATGGCTCAAAAACGATTGCCTCAAGGGATGTGGGTGGCAGGCCGAATTGAGGATTTTCAAAGCACAAAACAATTTGACGGCATTCTTTGCTGGGATGCTCTCTTTCATATTGAGCGTACCCGCCATCCTGAACTTCTGGCGGCTATGGCCAGCATGC
>JBFHFM010000324.1:0-4117 GCA_041583595.1 Trichloromonas sp.
GACCTGCGCTTTGAGCTGACGCAAGTCACGACCAGCGCGCATGATATGGCAAGCTTCGTCGATGATGACACTGCCGGTGGTTTCTTTACCCCGCGACGCCAGCCATTCTTGCATGCGGAAGACTTCCTCCTCACCGCCGGATTTGCAGACCGTGGCGCAAACAGCGCAGCCAATGATAAAAAGCCGCTCTTTGCCCTCGAGAAGTTGCTGAAGTTCTTCCCTGGTTTTTTGTTCGCTGATAATCATGAATAATCCGTCGGCTGCCGCTTCAGACACCAACGGCCAGAATATAATGTCTGACTCGGGGCCTCGGTAGGCAGGGTTACTTACCGGCCGTACGCCGCTTGGCGCTCTCGACCAGATTGTACAGCAACATAGTAATCGTCATCGGACCAACGCCGCCTGGAACCGGAGTGATCGCACGGGCTCGCTCCTTGGCCACATCGAACTCGACGTCGCCGACAAGCTTTTTCTCACCGATCCGGTTAATGCCGACATCAATGACAACGGCGCCAGGCTTGATCCATTCGCCTTTGATCAATTCAGGACAACCAACCGCTGCGATAAGCACATCAGCCCGCCGCACCTGCCCGGCCAGATCCTCGGTCCGCGAATGACAAATCGTCACCGTCGCATGCTCAGCCAAACACATCAGAGCCACCGGCTTACCGACGATATTGGAACGTCCGACCACGACCACCTCTTTCCCCGCCAGATCAACCCCGGTCTGTTCAAGCAGTTTCATTATTCCGGCGGGGGTGCATGGCCGAAAAAGCGGATTTCCTGTGACCAGCCGTCCAACATTATAAGGATGAAATCCATCGACGTCCTTAACCGGGAAAATCGCCTCAAGCACCCTGTCCTCGTTAATATGGCCCGGTAACGGTAATTGCACCAGAATACCGTCAATGCGCTCATCCTTGTTCAGAGCGTCGACCAGATTCAGCAGTTCCGATTCAGAGGCCTGCTCTGACAGCTTGTGTTCGTAAGAAACAATCCCCACCTTTTCACAAGCTTTTGCCTTCATAGATACATAAACCCGACTTGCCGGGTCATCACCAACCAACACCACAGCCAAACCAGGAGTCGTCCCCTTGGCCGCCAGCACAGCCGTATCGGCGGTAATACTCTCCCTAATCCTTTCGGAAATAGCTTTTCCGTCGATCAGTTCACTCACACGCGCACCTCCTTAAAATGAGCATAAACTATACGGAACGTCCTAGTGAAAGTAAAGACTTCAGGCACCAGACACAGCTCAAAAACATCGCGAAAAAAGCAATTCCCGGGCAGGCCAGAAACAGCCTCAGCTCCCCCGCCCCCATAAGTCAATATTTCGACAGCACAGGATTGCCCTCTAAAAAAACTCCTTCAAGATTCCCAGAAAAGTCAAAATACCGACAAAACGCCCCCCCCCACCCACTAAACATTCAACGACCTCAGGCATTAATCATCCCTGCCCTCGAAAAAAAATTACCGTTTATTTACGGTTATTTATATCATTACCAATCACTAATTAGCAATTAATAGCCATCCCAGCAAGCGCAATATTTTCTCTCATGGCACAGTCAATGCTATTAACTTGGCCAGCAACAAACCCAACGGAGCTAACTACGACCAGCTCATCTACCGAGGTGATACAATGACATCAACAGCCATCATTTTCGACAAGTCACCATCCCGCCGCAGGGAACTTGCCCGCATGGTAACCACGACCGGCATCTTCGGCCGTTTGGCACTCTGTGCCAACAAGCGCGAGACTCTCAACCGTCTCGATAGCTCCCCGGTCGATATAATATTTTACGGCACCAAACGGATTTCGAAAAAAGCCATGGCCTGGATGCACAACCTTAGCGGCAAAGAGGCATGGATGGATATCCCGGTGCTGGCTTTTGCCGGAACGGAAAAAGAAGACGACCGGATTCTGGGGATTGAGTCAGGCGCCGCAGACTGCCTCTCTTTTGAAACCCCGAAGAGGGAACTGCAGGCCCGCATTCACCGATTTCTGGCCAGCAAAAAGCGCCTTGAAGAGCTTCGCGAAACCAACCAACGCCTGGCGCAGATGACCATCACCGACCCACTTACGGGAGTCGGCAACCGTCGTCATTTCGATGAAACCCTGATATCGGAACTCAAGCGCAACAGCCGCTCCAACAGCTCTTTATCGATGCTGATGATCGACATCGACCATTTTAAAAAGGTCAACGACACCGTCGGTCACCAAGGTGGCGATGAGTTGCTCAAAAAGGTAGCCAGCATACTGCGCGGCAGCATCCGAACCTACGACACCGCCTGCCGCTTCGGCGGTGAAGAATTCGCCATCATCATGCCCGGCACCTCGACAACCCATGCCTATGCGATTGCCGAACGTATCCGCTGCGAAATCGCCTCCATCAACCGCAACCAAACCTTAGGCGACTTCCCCCTGACGATCAGCATCGGCCTGCGCTGCATCCAGGGCTCTGAACGCATTGAAGCCAGTCGCATTATTGCCGATGCCGACCAGGCCCTGTACCAGGCCAAAAACAAAGGACGCAACTGCACAGAAATCTTTACACCGATCGAGGAGTTCACCTTCAGCCCAAAGCGGGCAACACGCTTTGCTCAGCTGGCCCCGGCCCTGTCCATGTAATCGCTTAAAAACAAACACTTACAAAAAAACCCCCGGTCTTTCGACCGGGGGTTTTTTATTCGTTTGAAGCCTTGGGGCAGCCACTACATCCGCCTGAACCTGCGGAAGGGCAGGCAGAGGGGGTGCTCGTTGAACCATACCCCTGATCATACCAGCCGCCCCCCTTGAGAGCAAAACCAGTCTGGGAGATCAGTTTAGTCACTGAACCACCACAGGAAGTGCATTCAGTCAGGGGAGCATCAGAAAACTTCTGGCGGACTTCAAACACCTGTCCGCATGCATCACATTGATATTCGTACATCGGCATTGCTCAAACCTCCGTAAATAAATTACGTCGATAATCTAGTTATTTCCTCCCTATTTGTCAAGTCTGGGAACCGATAAAACTGGCCACCGGCCATTCACCAGGATCGCGCCATTTCCGACCGGGACCAAAAAAAAACTGCGTTATGCGCACTCCACGTTCAAAGTAAAGCGATAACAAAAACCACAAACATTAAGAGATCCCGCAAAAAAACATCTTTATAAAAATCCAGAAAGGACAACGGTGGTCATCACCACACATTTCAACAACGATCCCGGTGTAACGCGAAAAGATCTGTGATCCCCAGTCCGGCCTGATATCGAAATCAGTGAAAACTTATGTGACAGGCAGCTTAAACACACCATAGTAACGGGGCGGATCCTGGCAGGATCCGCCCCGTTACTATGGAACTGAAGCTAGCCTGTATTTAGCGCTAAAGTGATGCAGGAAAGACGCAGTGAATTTCAGGAGACATGCAGACCGTGTTTCTTCATCAGATCGTATAACGTCGGCCGGCTCACGCCAAGGGCCTCGGCCGCCCTGGCGATGTTCCCCTCGAGCTTGCCGATGGTTTCAGTAACCATATCGCGCTCAACCAGGTTTCGCGCATCTTTAAGGGAAAGCTTTGAGAAATCGACCCCATGCGATTCAGAGCCAACAACCGAGCCGGCACCGGCAACAACCGGCGTCTCCCTGAAACCCAGGTCCGCGGGCTCGATGATCGGCGCATCGCTCATAACCACCGCCCGCTTGACCTTGTTTTCAAGTTCGCGAACATTGCCGGGCCAATGGTAGCTATTCAAGCTATGCAGAGCTTCTGAACTGAACCCACGGACCCGTTTGTTAAATTCGCTGCCAAACCGACGCAAAAAGAGGTTAGCCAGCAAGACCACGTCAGCGCCCCGTTCCCGAAGGGGAGGCAAACTGACGGTAATAACGCTGATCCGGTAATAGAGATCTTCACGAAACTCGCCCTGCGCAATGGCCTTGGCGATATCGACGTTGGTCGCCGCCACAATCCGGGCATCGACAAGAATATCCTCGCGTCCGCCAACCCGCTGGATCAGTTTTTCCTGCAGAAAACGTAACAGCTTCACCTGGAGAGCCGCCGGCATCTCTCCGATTTCATCGAGGAACAGGGTGCCGCCGTGAGCAAATTCAACCTTCCCCTGCACCCGAGCTGC
>JBFHFM010000325.1:0-4117 GCA_041583595.1 Trichloromonas sp.
ATCCAGTTCTGCACCGACGCGGATCGCCACTATGAGGCGCTGAAGTTAGAAAGCAGCCTGCATCATCGCGATCACGGCTCGGTGCTTGAACGATTAGGACTCGTGCAATTGAAAAACGGGAACCTGGAAGCAGGTCGGGAGTCGCTGCAACGGGCCCTGAAAATTGCGGGAAAAGGATCACTTCCCGTCTCCGAAGAAGTGCTCGGCTGGCTGGGTAAAGGATTCACCGTTAAGCCCCCCCGCATTCTGCAGAGTCAACGAAGACACAAATATTTCGTTGTCCGTCCCGACCAAGTCGATAGTCAACGCGCCAAGAAAATTTCACCCGAACTGCAGGCGGTTCTCCGTGACCCGTCAAAGGGTATGGCAGGGTGATTAATCTATCAAGGAGAAGACCATGGCTGATTATGATGGGCTGTCCCCCGGACAAATCCTGGCCGATGCCAGTGTCGCCGAATTTATCAAAACTCTTGGACTCGGCATTGCCGAAGCTCAGAAAGCGCTGGATGAGAACTCCGTTGACCAGATTGCCGAGTTCATCGAACCCCGCGAGGGGCTAGGGGGGAAAACCCTGCTCGACCTCGGACTCTCCCCTGCCTTCTACCACTATCAGCACGCGGATATCACCTGCTCGCTTCAATTGAGCTTGCGCGTGGAGAAAAACCTGAGTCTGGGCCTGAACCTCAACGGCTCGTATAACAACACCACGACCGAAGCGCAAGACAAGAACGCAAGTACCAGCAGCAGCGAAAGCACCACCAGTACCAGCACGGAAACACGCCAAGCCAGTGTGGAAATCACCTCATCATCATCCGGGGCGCTGACCGTGGGAGGCCAGGGGTTCCAACTGACCGGCGACACGCCCCGCGACCGCATCCGCAACCTTCAGAACGCCCTGACAAGCAACAGCTCTTCGGGGGTCGCGCGGGTTCTTTATCAGATTCAGCCGTCGACATTGACCATCACGACCGATGCCCCCCCGGAGCAGGTACAAACAACGACAAATACCGTCGCTTTTCTGGCAGGCGGATTCGACAGCGGCATTGTGCGCGTCGGAACGGATGCGGATACGACGTATAAACTCGACACCTCCCCCGCGGTAACGGCCGCAACCACGGCACAAGGGTCGGTCGCCGCATATGCGGCGCATGTGAAGACCCAGATCGAGGCAAAGGGGTACACGGCGGTTCTTGCCGCTCCAAACGATATCGTTTTCCGGTCATTTTTTGAAACGGGAAAGCATGACGTACCCGACTCCATGCTACCCGGTTTGATGGGCATGGCCGTCGCCATGAAGCGCATGAATTTCCAGATCGCCATCGAGGGTTTCGCTGACCGCCAGCGGTACTCCACGGGGAACTCCGACAAGTTAAATTGTGAGCTCGGCGACAACCGTGCTCGCGAAATCCGGGATCTTCTGGTCGCATACGGGGCGCCTCCTGCGCTGATCACCATTACCCCCTCCCGGGGGGATAAAGCGGCCGCAGATGCGGGAGACGCTGCTGACAAAGACAATCAGAGCTTTCGCAAGGCCGAGATCAAGACTCCTAACCGTGTGCATCACTGGATTTTCGTCTACGCGAAAGAAGGGGGACCGAACCTGAGCGGTGTCACCCCGGATAAAATTGGAGATTCGAGCGCGGACAACGGATTCATCTACCTGTTCAACCCCACCACACTCAACCTTGCGGGCAAAAAGGTGACCATTGAAAGTGTCGATTTCCCTCTTCGTTCTACGGCCGCCGGTGGGCATGCTGAGAAGAGCCCCGAGGCCTATGCAAAAAACCTTTCGGACGACATCAACGGAAACGGGAGTGCGGGACTGAAAGCCTCGGTTTCAGGAAACGTCGTCACCGTCACCAAGGGGGGGGATAAGTTTCAGCTGACGCTGGTGAGCAACACGACGAAAGAGATCACCATCTCGGGCACCAGCGGCGTTACCGTCACCAAGCAGTTCACCCGTTCCAGTTCTTCCAACATAACCAAGCAAAACACCGGCAACCGCACCGTCGCCGTCGGCGCGTCTCTCGATGCCCGCTACTCGCGGCAGTTCGAGATGAATGTAACGGGCAACTCCTCGATCTCGGCCCGGCTCGTCTCCATCCCGGCACCGCCTCAGTTTCTTGAGACGATCCGCGATTATCTGAAAAAGGAGTAATCCGCCATGTCCGAGACTGCTGCGGTCACCCGCGCTCTGGTTACGGCGCCACTTCCCCAGATCATCGAAAAGCTGGGTCTTGCCATCGCCCAGGCGCAATACGCACTCGACAGCAATTCGGTCGAGCTGGCCAAAGTCATGGCAGAAACAGAGGTAACGATCGGAGCGGAAAAGTACAACCTGCTCAGCCTCGGTTTTCTGCCGAGCTTCTATTCCTTCACCGAGGCCACAGTTGAGGCGAAGCTGAGCTTCACCATGAGCGAATCGACCGAGACCTCGATCGCCGTGGGCGCTCAGGTCGGCGTGCAGTATGGAGTGTTCATGGCGGCAGCGTCGATCGATGTCTCCTATGCGCGAAAGTTTTCCGTCTCGAGCGAAGGGGCAAGTTCGATCGCCGCACGGCTGGTCTCGCTGCCGGCACCCGATGTTTTTACCCAAATCATCAAACGACAATACGAACAACCAATAACCTGAAATAAGACTGGCGTACGAAAGGAGATTAAATATGGCTTCAATCGGTCAGGAACTTTTAAACGTCCCCATGGGGGACATGATCCGGCAGATGGCCCTTGCCATCGCCGAAGGGCAATACAAACTCGACGAAAACTCGATCAACGTCGCCGAAATGATGGGGGGGCTGACCACCGTCTATGACGAAGAAGGAAAGGTGAGCTTTGACGATAGCCGGGTCTTCTTCGGCTACGAGTACATGACCCTGAAAGAGGCGCGCGCCTTCGCCGTGGTGGATGACGCTTTGACCGGTACGCTGGGCGATGACGTTATCAAGTTGAGTGACATCCTGAAAACCATCGATAAGGATGCCAACGGTAGCGCCCTGTCCGAAGATACCGAAATCCGTGTCCCCACCCGCCTGTCGATGATGGAACTCGGCTTTACGCCGGTCTTCTACCAGTTCGTCGACACTATCATCGAAGTAAAAATAGCAATCAAGATCACCAACACTCGCGAATACATCACAACCCGAACCACAAAAGATATGGACCGCAGCAGCTCCTACAAACGCAAGCGCAGCTTCTGGGGAACCAACCGTTCCTCTGAGAATAGCTCTCAGGTGTCCACCTCTCAGGTTGACGCTACCTATTCGTCGAAATATTCCTATTCTGCAGAGGGTGCAAGCCTGTTGCGAACCAAACTGAGCCCGGTCCCTCCCCCACCAATGCTGGAGGAACGGATCCGGAGCCTGATGGAAAATGAAGCGGCACGTCGTCAAGCCAGCCTTGAGAAAAAACGCGGTGACCTCGGTCTGGATACGCCCACCCCAACCTGATTTGGCTGGTGGCCGGCAAAGCCGCCCACCGAAGGAGACTGACCGATGAGTGTAGGAACGGACTTGTTAAATGCGCCCTTCCCTGAAATGGTCAAGACCCTCGGCGTAGGCATCGCCGAGGCGCAGTATGAGCTTGACCTGGTGTCGATGAAGATCGCACGGATGATGGCGGGGTATGCACCAGATGAAGAACCCGAAGATGGCAGCGCCCCCAAACCCTCAACGGGGAGCCCGGCACGGACGATGCTGGTGCCGCTCGGTGACGGCAAAGAATACAGCCTTCTGGAGCTCGGTTTTACGCCCAACTTCTACCAGTTCGTCGATACCATGATCGAGCTGAAAATGTCGATTTCAATGTCGCGGGAAACGAATATTTCCCATTCGAGCACTACCGTGAACGCAAGCGTAAAAGGGAAAGTGGGTTTCTTTTCAGCCTCGGCCAAGATGCGCGTCTCTACGGTCAGTGCGAGTTATGCCTCCAAGTACCAATATTCAGCCGAGGGAAGCTCCCTGATGCGCACCAAACTGGTGCCGGTCCCGGCGCCAGCGATCCTGGAAGAACGCATCCGGGCCATGATTGCGGCCAGCACCACGCCCATTACCGGATAGCCCATGGCAGGCCGTACGTGGAAAGATCTGAAATCGGGGACAGCAGTTCCTTCAGATAAAAA
>JBFHFM010000326.1:0-4075 GCA_041583595.1 Trichloromonas sp.
AATGCTGCCGAACATGTCGATGACTTTCCAGGGAGGGTAGAGCGACCTCAGCGCCATGCCGGTGATCATTTGGAGCGGAAACAGAATCAGCATGACGACAAGGTACAGGGTTTTTTCGAGGGGGTTGAATCGGGCGTCAGGCGTTGCCTGGTGCGGATCGGGGCGACCACGAAAAAAATGAAAAAAGTAGTGGGCCAATTGGCGCAAAAGGCCGAAGCGTATTTCGCCTTGTTGCAGCAGGTAGACTGAACCAAGTTTGCTGGTGATCGTCGTGTAATAGAAAAACCAGAAAAAATACGAGACGGTTACCACCAGCCCCGCTTCGTTGTGGACTTCAACGGCGACTCGAAAGTTGGGGAGCAGGTGGATATATTCTGAAAAGCGGATCTGTGCGCCTGTCAGGATCAGGGTGAGCATACACAGAATATGCAACCAGTGCCAGAACCTGATCGGCAGGGGCGTGTTACAGCTTTTGTGGTTGGTGGACATGGCGACATCCCTTTTGCTGGTAACGGGCTGAGGTGCGGGTGACGCTAGGAACCTGTCCGAGAATAGAAGAACCGGCTGCGAATCCCTCTGATCAGCTCATATTTCCGTATGTTTTCGACAAATAGCCCTGCTATTCGCTGTCAAATCTACGAAAATCTGTTCTCGAACAGCCGATTTCTCGCTATGGTTCCCATTTTCGGACAGCCTCCTAATGTTTCTCTTCGATCTCTTCCCAGCCGTCCCACATCGGTTTGAAATGAGCCCAGGGGGTGACGCCAAGGGTCGCCAGGTAGACGTGGGTGATAACGAAGGCGCAGAGGGCACAGGCGACCAGGAAATGGAGGTTGACCATGATCTTGAGACCGCCGACCATATGGACCAGGGACCAGGCCGGTTGGATGTACAAGAGTCCCAGACCGGTAAAAATCACCAGCGGGACCAGCATCAGCATAATGACCATGTAAGCGGACTTCTGCAAGGCGTTGAATTTGTTTTCCGGGGTGGCGTGATGAGGATTCTCACGGCCGCGGAAGAAGTTGAAAAAATAGTAAACTCCCTGTCTCCAGAGTCCCTTTTGAATGTCTTCTTTGCCTGGAACGTATTGCTTGGCCAGGGTCCCGGCGATAATGGCGTAGTAGAGAAACCAGAGGATAAAGGAGAGGGCGACGACAATTCCCGCCGTGTTGTGTAGACGAACCGCCGTCTTGAAGGTGCCAAACAGGTTGAAGTTTTCTGGAAAGCGGATTTGGGCTCCGGTTAGCACCAGAGTGACCACCCCCAGAGCATGCAGCCAGTGCCAGATGCGCACCGGCGTCGGATTCAGATAAATCTTCTGTTTTTTGGTCATCCGCATTCCCCTTGGCTATTTATCCCGTTGGTGTAACCAGTAAAAATTTGCCACGATGTTACATTAAAGAATACATGGAAAGTTTGACTCGGCAAGTGTTGCTTTTGTTTGAAGGGCTGTCTGCAATCATTGATAAAGTTTCTGTCTATCGCCGTAATGGCGCATCCGATGAAGACCTCTTCCTGGTTTTGGTCAAAGCCATTTCTTCTTCTTGAAAAAAGCCAGCATCATCCCCGCTATAATCAAAATCATGATCCAGAAGATAGCATAGCCCCAGGGCCAGTGGAGTTCGGGCATGTGGTCGAAATTCATGCCGTAGATGCCGGCGATAAAGGTCAGCGGAATAAAGAGGGTCGCCATGATGGTCAGTACTTTCATGACCTCGTTCATGCGGTTGCTGATGCTTGAAAGATAGAGATCGAGCATGCCCGAGAGGATATCGCGAAAGGTTTCCACCGTGTCGATGACCTGGATGGTGTGGTCATAGATGTCTTTGAAGAAGATTTCAGTGCCTTCGGCGATTAACGGCGACTCGCAGCGCTGTATTCCGCTAATCAGCTCACGCATTGGCCAGACCGATTTGCGGAGCAGAATCATCTCGCGCTTGAGGTTGTGGATTTTGTGCAGGGTGGCCGGGGAGGGGGTGGTAATCAATTCATCTTCGAGCAGCTCGACTTCTTCGCCAATCTTTTCGAGAATTACAAAATAGTTGTCGATCACCGAATCGAGCAGGGCGTAGGCCAGGTAGTCGGCGCCCCGCTTGCGGAGGCGTCCGCGGTTGGTCCGGATCCGTTCCCTGATTCCTTCGAAAACGTCTCCGGCTTGTTCCTGAAAAGAAATCACCAGTTTGTCTTTTAAAATCAGGCTGATCTGCTCGGTATGAATTTCGGAGCTTCCTTCGGGCATGAACAGCATCTTGAACACCAGGAAGAGGTAGTCATCGTGTTCTTCGAATTTTGGGCGGTGACCGGTATTCAGCACATCTTCAAGGACCAGCGGGTGCAGGCCGAAGCAGGAACCGCATTGTTCAAGGATCTCTACCTGGTGGATGCCGTCGATATTGATCCATTTGATGGCCAGGCTGTCCTCGACGGCAAGGCATTTATCGACCGCCAGGACGGATTTTTCTGATACTTTTTCGGCGCTGTATTCAAAGAGTGAAATTAGTGCCGAGTCAACTTTTCGGTCACCAACGTGAATCAGGGTTCCGGGGGAGGCACCGATTTTGTCAGGGTTGGTTCGAAAGACCTTTTTGGGCATGGTGACGCTCCTCGAAAAGATGGTGTTTCAGTGTCTCTGTGGACACTGGCGGCCTCTTTTTTCATTATTGAAATATTACTCCCGTTTTATCGTTCCGTCCATATTCGGTTATGGATAACTTATCGAAAAATGTCGTGTAAGCGCTTGTCATCATGAGGTGGTCCGTATAATCTTTAGCTGAGAAGTCGCTTATGCAGGGGGAGGTTCAGGGGAGGTTCGGATGATGATTCTGGTCAGGTGTAAGGATGGAAACTTCCGCAAGGTTCCCGCCGAACTGCTGGGTAAGTTAATCAACTCCGGAGAAGTGACTCATTTCAGGCGCGCTTCCGGCTGGATTGAAGCGACCAGTGATGCGGTCAGAACCCATTTTTCTCCCCGTTATCAAGGCTTTGAAAAACGGGGTCGTCCTCCCGGAACGGGAGACTGATGCACATCCTCCTCACTGAAAATTAAAGGCCAGGACGTATGTTCCTGGCCTTTTTTGCCGTTGTTTCCGGTCTCTTTGATTGCTATGATTTTTCTTTGTCCTGCCCTTTTTATTCTGGAGGTTTTTATGTCCAAATGGTTAAAGCGTTCAATGCTCGCGGTTCTTTTGGTATGTCTCGGGCATTCCCTGGGGGGGGCCGATGAGAACCTGTCGCATCGGTTGGTTGTCGGCACCAAAGTGGCTCCTCCCTTTTCAATAAAAAATGACCAAGGGGTCTGGAGCGGGATGAGTATTGACCTTTGGCGTGAAGTAGCCGCCGAGTCCAACTTTTCTTTTGAATTTGAAGAACGGGACCTGGCCGGGCTGCTCCGGGGGCTGAAGGATGGTTCTCTCGATGCCGTGGCGGCGGCTCTGACCATTACGGCCTCGCGTGAGGAGGTCATGGATTTCAGTCATCCCTTTCATACTTCAGGGCTGGGCATTGCAGTTCTTGCTGACGATACGGGAGGATGGCTGCAGGTTCTGGGGCGCTTCTTCTCGCTTGATTTTCTCAAAGGGGTAGGTTCTCTCGGGCTGGTGCTGCTGCTGTTTGGATTTCTCGTCTGGTTGTTTGAGCGCAGAAAAAATCCGGACCAGTTCGGTGGCGGGGTACTGAAGGGGATCGGTTCCGGTTTCTGGTGGTCGGCGGTGACCATGACTACGGTCGGTTACGGTGACAAGTCTCCCGCGTCGCTCGGGGGGCGACTGGTCGCTATGGTCTGGATGTTCGCTGCCATCATCATGATTTCAGGTTTCACTGCGGCGATTACCTCGTCATTGACGGTCAGTCGCCTCGAATCGCGGATCCGGGGGCCGGAAGATCTCCCCCGGGTACGGGTGGCCAGCGTGTCTTCTTCGACCAGTGCCGGGTACCTGGAGCGTGAGCATCTCGCTTTCAGCCCCTATCCGGACGTTGCAGCGGCGCTGGAGGCGCTGACGGCGGGTAAGGTCGATGCGGTAGTGTATGATCTGCCGATTCTCAGCTATCTGGCATTGAATGGCGACGGTTCGGT
>JBFHFM010000327.1:0-4072 GCA_041583595.1 Trichloromonas sp.
CCTGGCGCGGACGCTTAACCAACTCGCCGGGCTGAAACTGACCGAAGCGCTCAAGCGCTGAACCACTTAAAAACTCTTTTGCGGAATTCCGCACCGACGAATGTAAAATCTCGATAAAAAATGCCCCTGGCCATTAACCAGGGGCATAAAAGTTGTTCTATGGAAACCAAAGTTTTGTTAAAGGGTGCTCAATTCACAGCCGCCAGTAAACCGGCCAGGTGAGCTAGTTACCGGTTGAACTTTGGCCGAACGAATAGTCGGTTTCAACATCACCGATTTCGGGGTTAAAATAATTAATTTCAACCTCTAATCCGCTAAGACTTGAAGGCGCCTGAGGCAGGCTGATGCTGAAAGAGGTTTCCTCGGCCCGGGCTTCCAAGTCGCCGGAAACCCAGTTCTGGCCCTCTTGGCCACCCCACCAGATCCAGCCGTAATATTCGCCGGTAAAAGCAGTTGCCGGTGTGAACTCAAAAAGCTTTTCCTGACCGAAAATGTTGGCGATGGCCCAGTCAAGAGACTGGGTTGTAATGTTTGTTATGGCAGGGAAGAGGGCATCTTTTTCCGCCGCGCTCATCGCCGAGAGATTGACCAGCTGACCATTATTTCTAGAGGTGATGGTTTGCAGTTTGTTGTCTAAACTGTCGTAGACATCCCAGCTGTAAATCGCGCCGGCGGGAACGGTACTGGGATCCTCAGGAATATAGATTTCATGTATTTCTTGCCCATTATTGAGAACATGGTAGCCCTCGAAGCTAAACATATCGCCGAGATCATTTGGTCCATTGAGTACCAGTCCGGTTTCGGGCAAACCGGGGCCGGTAACAACGACGTAAGCGACACTGGTATCGTAGGTATCGAGGTCGATGTCAAAGCCGGAGAATTCTTCCTTCACGCCGTCGTTCCAAATGTATCGGGTAGCCTTTAGTTCAATGTCGCAGTCTATCAGATAGTCGTTACCGGTGAGTTTCCATTCACCGTCTTGCTTAACCATCGCAATCGGGGTTCTCATCGCCTCGGAAAAGTCCTGTTCCCCCGAACGCCAGTGCTCTATGCAAGTCAGCAGGTACCGGCCCGTTTCGGTGTCATAATGCATTACTGCCAGGTTGCTGATGCCGGTAATCTCGAGATTCTCTTCCCAGTCTTCCAGCCAGTCGGTGAGCTCTTGCTCGTAGCCCTCACCGTCGTTCCAGCCGTAGGTTTCTTCATCAACATAGAAGGGGGTGAGGCGATTATAAAACGCCTGGTCCGCGGCAGCTTGCACCGTCTGGTCGCCGGCTGCCGCTTCTGAAGCGTTCAGCCACTCTTGCGTCGCGACCTTGACTTCGGTTAGGAAGGTCGCGATACGCGCGGCGATTTCAGTCATGTCATCCTTGACCTGTTTGACATTGCCAGCCACGGTGGAATCGATCGGGGTGGCAGTTTTCAAGGCGTCGAGTTGCAGGTCGCCTGTATGGATGGTCGCACCGCTCGCCTTGTTTTTGACGGTGGTATTGAAAATTCCGCCATTGTTGGAAACTTCGACACTGACAGCATCCAACATTTCGTCCGCGCCGGTGCCATCAGCGACAAAAGTTTTAGTCAGGTAGTCTTCTATACGAGCATCGAACTGTGTGAGCAGAGGTTCAAAGATCTTTTGAAATTCGGTAATGGCTTCATCAAGAGCGGCTTGTACATCCGCCGTGTTGAGAGAAGGTTTCCCCGCTTCGGCGGTGGGGATTTCGGTCGCAGCTCCGTCGGGAAGAACCGATTCGATATCGGGATCGACAGCGCAAGCCACCATGTTGCTGATCGGGTTGACGTTATTGGTTCCGGCCGCTTTTGCAATGTGACGCAGGTGAAATTCGGTGAATCCGGCGGTGCCTTCAGCCAGCAGATAGAACGGCGGCGTCAACCCGTCGACATCGAAGGAAAAGCTGCCGTTGGTTTCAATGCGGGCCGGGCCCTTTTGATCACCGTTATAATCAACCAGCGTCACCCAACCGACCAGCGGCGCGCCTGCGGCGGCGACCCCGGACAGAGTCGAAGCCGTTGATTCTGTCGAGTCGGTCGATGTGGCCGAACTGCTGCTTCCACCACCGCCTCCACATGCGACGAGCGTGAATATTCCGACCAGCAACAAGGGAATCCATGCAAATTTCCTCCATTTCGAACTCTGCATACCACCTCCATTTTCTAGGGAATTTAATGCATGAATTGAAGCTAACCCCTATGGCCAGCCAGAATAGGACATGCATTGACTCCCGACACAGATATCGACGACTGATCCGCCGCCGCTACCTAAAAACAAAAAACCCGCCTTCGAAACCGAAGGCGGGCGCGCATTTTTGGAACTAAGGCGGCTTTTTCTTCGGTAACCCGGCTGTCCTGTAGATCAGGATCCGTAGTTTTGCGTCGCCAGGTTGCCCTGGGTTTGCCCTTTTCGAAGGTTGTATTCTATTAATAAACGATTTTAGAGAAAAAACGCAATACGGGAAAACACCTAATTTGCATAAATTTATGAACTTTTTTTGTGGATTTGGGGGGGGGACGACCATGGAGTTTGGGGGAACGTATATGAAATTAAGCGTTTCCATCACCAAGCACGATCCCCAACTCAGCCGCCAACGCCTCTCCTCGGACAACAGCCCGGCTGACTGCCGACTGTGTCAAATTCAATCGCTCACCAACCGATGTGGCGCTTAGGCCCATTTCGCGCACCGCCCAATAGCAAACAAGGCTGCGCGCCTTTACACGCTGGGGGTGTTTCCCCGCAGTGATGACATCAGACTTCAGCAAACTCAGAGTTTCTGCCGCTTTTTGTACCGCCGCGTCAAAATCAATTCCCAATCGCTGATAATCATTTTTTTTGTTCACCACTTCGTCAGCCTGAGCGAGAATCGCTGAGACAAAATCACTGCCCCCCAGAATCCGTTCATCACTTTTGCTCATCGCACCACTCTGACGCATGGACTTAACCTGCTCCCACCCGCCAGCGCTACGAACCAGCCCCCCCCCGGTTAAATCGGGCCGCTTCCCTTGGGAGTATCCGTCGGCAATAAATGAGAGATACTGCCGAACGGCAGTCCTTCGCTGCTCGCTGAAGCGCTCCAAGACCGCCCCTGTCTCCTGCCACCCTTGGCTATTGCCACTGAGCAAAGTCCTATGTCCACTGTAAGGGTATTTGGCGAGTTCATCCATGGACAGAACAATGCCAGCCCGCAACGGATTGAGATGGATGTAGCGCAGAAGTTCGAGAAGATACTGCTCTTCCTCGCAAAGGATCGACTTGTACCGGTTCTGGAACAGATGACCGGAACGGTGGTGGCGATAATTGAAACTGACAGCGTAGCCCGTGAGCAAGCGACGCATAACAGTGGCAACGGAGGTTGTGCCGGTCTGCAGAAGCAAATGGAGATGGTTGGAAAGAAGCGCCCAGGCGTAGCAGCGTGTTGATGTGTCTGTTAGGATTAGGCTAAGTCGGGTGACAAAATCATCCCGGTCGCAATCGTCATGGAAAATCTTGCGGCCTTCAATTCCTCGGCAGATGATGTGGTGCAAGGCTCCGGGAGCATCTATGCGGGCTTGTCGTGGCATGGGAGAAAAATATCATTAGCGCATACCAATAGCAACGCATGATTTCATGGACGTCCCCCTTCTCTCCTCCAGGCGTAGCAGCGTGTTGATGTGTCTGTTAGGATTAGGCTAAGTCGGGTGACAAAATCATCCCGGTCGTAATCGTCATGGAAAATCTTGCGGCCTTCAATTCCTCGGCAGATGATGTGGTGCAAGGCTCCGGGAGCATCTATGCGGGCTTGTCGTGGCATGGGAGAAAAATATCATTAGCGTATACCAATAGCAACGCATGATTTCATGGACGTCCCCCTTCTCCTCACTATGACGTGTTGCAGCAAACCGGACAGGTCTATGCGAGCAGATCTTGGCAGGTGATCGGGGGACGTAGTTGGCAGGTGATCGGGGGACGTAGTTGAGCAGTCAAATAAATGTCCTCTATCTTACTGTAATCTCAGGGTGTGCATCTATCAAAACCTCACCTCTCCGAGCAGCAATACTCACACCGGACCGGCTTAGATTA
>JBFHFM010000328.1:0-4010 GCA_041583595.1 Trichloromonas sp.
ACTGCAAATCCCCTTGGCCGCCGGCAGCCTGTTTCGGCAATCTATCGTACCTTCGACGCTGCTTGGGATTGGATTGGAAACCGGCAAGGGACACCCTTCGGCAGGGGCGGGCGAACAAAAACAGGGAGACTCAGATGGCGGGCCTGGCGGTGGTTCGAGTGGCGGGCCTGGCGGTGGTTCGGGTGGCGGGCCTGGCGGTGGTTCAGGCGGCGGACCCGGTGGTGGTTCAGGCGGCGGACCCGGCGGAGGTTCGGGCGGCAGCCAACAGTCGACTCTGAAGCTCTGGTTTAAAGTGCGACTGGCGAACGATCAACCGAGCTAAGGATAAGGAATGACGAATGCCCGGATAAAGTTTTCGGCATCGCCCGAGAGAGATTCTTCGCGGTGAGCGCCAAACAGAATTTTTCTCAATTCCTCGAACCTCATCTTCAATGACCAGAAGGTACCCCCCTATGGGAACGGGAAGCTAGAGGGATTTCTCAGCAACAAGCAAAGACAAAACTTCCGCAAGTCCCGCTTTTGCAAAGGGAGACTTGCGGAAGTTTAATACCCATCCGATACGAAAATGGCCGCGTAGGGCCTGCGAACTTTAGAACGGGGAGCGTTGAACCCTATTTCTATTTATGCTCTAATGCTCCATTGATATTTCGCGAAGACAAAAAAGCGACAAAACTTTGGAGGATAGGATGGGGAAACGAATTCCCGCTCAGCAACTGCAGATGCGCATGGAAAGATTGCGCGCGCAGATGGACGCAACCGATCCCGGCTGGGGGATGGTTGCTATTTTTGGTAAAATCAACCAGCTCTACTTCACCGGGACCATGCAGGACGGGATGCTCCTGATCCCCAGGGAAGGCGAGGCAGTCTACTGGGTGCGACGGAGTATGGAGCGGGCCATGGACGAGTCGCACTTCCCCCGGATTGAGCGAATGGGCAGCTATCGCGACGCAGCTGAAGCGATGGGGACCCTACCTGATACCGTTTACCTCGAAACTGAGATCGTGCCGCTGGCCCTCTACTCGCGGTTTCAAAAATACTTCCCCTTCGCCCAATTCAGGTCGGTGGAGCGCCAAATCGCAGCGGTTCGGGCGATCAAAAGCCCCTGGGAGCTGGAGTTGATGAAGAAGTCGGGGGAAGTCCATCGACGCATCCTTGAAGAGCGGGTGCCCGAAATGCTCCGTGAAGGGATAAGCGAGGCCGAATTCGCCGCTGAGCTCTACGCGGTAATGATCGACGAAGGACACCACGGCGTAGCCCGCTTCGGCATGTTTCAGACTGAAATCGTTCTTGGTCACATCTGCTTCGGCGAAAGTTCGATCTATCCCACCTCCTTCGACGGTCCCGGTGGCAACTACGGCATGAGCCCCGCCGTTCCGGTCCTCGGCAGCACCACGCGCAAGCTGAAAAAAGGCGATCTGGTCTTCGTCGACATCGGCTGCGGCGTTGACGGTTACCATACCGACAAGACCATGACCTACATGTTCGGAGCCCCCATCTCCGCCGAGGCAACCGCGGCCCACAAAAAATGTGTCGAGATCCAGAATCAGGTCGCCTCCATGCTGAAACCTGGCGCCATCCCTTCAGCGATTTACGAAACCGTCATGGCGACGCTGTCTGTCGACTTTCTTGAAAATTTCATGGGGTTCGGCAAGCGTCAGGCACGCTTTCTCGGTCATGGCATCGGACTGGTGATCGACGAATTACCGGTCATCGCCAAGGGATTTGACGAACCGTTGCAAGAAGGGATGGTCATTGCCCTCGAACCGAAAAAAGGGATTGCCGGTGTCGGCATGGTCGGGATCGAGAACACCTTTCTGGTGACCCCCGAAGGCGGCCGCTGCATTACCGGAGATCATCCTGGGTTGATGCCCATTTTTTAAATTTTCAGGCGATTCTTTCGAAAACAGACCGGACCTGCCCCCAGCTTCGGGGCCAGGCCAACGGATAGTGCGGCCTAACAGCATCAAAGCAACAAGGTTCCCGAGGGGCCCGCGTGGAGAAGTCAAACTTCATGTAAATTGTGCTGCGCAAAGGATTGGTTGCGAACAAGAAACCAGAGAATGCCGCCGGTTAAACCGACAATGAACTGAATCGTGCCGAGGCTTTCGATCAGATGCTTAGGGGTTAGCGAAACGAGAAACATACCGGCGCTGCCCATAGTCATGCCAAAAAAATTAATCAATGCCGAGGCCGATCCTGTGTCGCGATCCTGCTGTTCGAGCATAAGGTTTGCACCGGGCACGCGCATGGTTATCACAGCGAGTGTAGAAGGCGCAACCGCCAGCGCAAAAAACCATGGCGAAGTATGCCCCAGAAGCCTGACAACCAGGCCACAACACATCAGCAGGGCAAAGCAGCCGGAGATAATTGTCTGCGCAGAAAGACGCTTTGAGAGCCTTATATAGAGCATGGGCCCCAACAGGGCAAACAAAGCATTAAAGGCGAAGATAAAACTGAATTCCTGCTCGCTTAACTTGAATCCGGAAATATAAATAAAAGAAGCTGACGATAAAAAGGCCATCAAAGCCATGGGGGCCATTGAAAAAATTCCCAGCAGGGATGAAAAACCAGGATTTTTCAGCACCACACCCAGCCGCCCCCAGGAGCGCAGGACCGAACCGGAATACTTCTCTTCAAGGGATTCCTGAAAAAAGAGCGTCACAACGGCCGCTGTGGCACCAAATCCTGCAAGGGTAAAAAAAAGCATCCTCCATGAGGCCACTTTAAGCAGAAAAGCCCCCAGCACCGGTGCGATCAGTGGAGCGACAACAACCATGGTCATGACCGTTGCCATGACTTTCTCACGTTGACGGCCATCGTAAAGGTCTTTGACAATGGCTGCAGCCACCACCGTAACGGCACTGCCACCGAAGGCCTGCAGCATGCGCGACAGGATGAGTTGATCGATGCCTGAGGATAGCGCGCAGAGGAGGCTTGCGCTGATATATATCCCAAGCCCCGTCAACAAGATCGGCTTACGTCCAAACTTTTCACTTAATGGTCCCCAGAAAAGCAAACCACCGGCATACAAGATAAAAAACAGACTCAGTGTCATGTTCACTTTGGCATGACTGGTGGCCAGCGTTTCAATCATCTGAGGCATGGCGGGCAGGTACAGGTCTGTTGTCAAGGGGGGAAAGGCGCCTATGAGGGCCAGAAAGAAAAGGGTCCCGGTATTCCCGAGAAATTTCTGTTGTGTTTTCAAAATAGCCAACCTTCCCCTAAATAAACAAGAACCCTGCCGGTGCATCGGACATGCACCGGCAGGGATTACCGCAAGAGTGCCACAAATTTGCAACCGCCCTGGTGTGCCCCTCCCTGTTGACTTGAGGGGACTGGCGAAGCAGCGCTACTGGACAGCGCTCACTGTATGCTGTACCCCCGTCCTTCGAGGCAGGCCTTTATCGCCCTGTTATAGTCCTGATGCTTCGACGCGTTCTGAACGGCAGGGACGCCACCACCCGGTTGGGTCGGATCGAAACCGGTCTGTCCTTTTGCCCAGCTATGGCATTCATAACGATCGGTAGCCTGCTGCTGGTCCGGCTGTCCCTGCTTTGGATAAACAAAGAAGTTACTGGGGACAGCCGGTTCCTCAATCACCTCCGATTCCGGCGGAGCCTCGCTTACAATATAAACATTTCTCTCAGGAGCCCAGCGATAATAAGTGTTGTCGGCATAATAATAGGGAATGCCACCAACCCAAATCGTAGTATACGCATTGGGCAGAAAGGGAATCATCAGACCAATCGGCGGTGTTGCAACGACAAACCTCGGTCCGGAAGGACGATACCAGGCGCCCCGATAAAAATAATAATTGTCTCCATGGTGGCGCACTGTGCGATACCCTCTCGGCAGTTCATTAACCAGAGCCCCCCTCGGCGGATAATAATTATTGTGCCGATATCGCTGATCCAAAACATAGCCTGGTTTTTCCTGGTACGCCTCCCCCCTGGCACCACCCCCTGGGGCAGCCCATGCCGTACTTGTGAGAAAGAAAACGTTAACTATCA
>JBFHFM010000329.1:0-3971 GCA_041583595.1 Trichloromonas sp.
ATGGTATGGGTGCCCCTAGAGGTTTCGGTGGCGGAAATAATCGCCTGCTGGTTGCCGCTGTCGAGCACCAGCATGAAGCGGGTCTCCTGGTCGAATCCGGTTCCTGTAACGTTCAGGTGCAGCGGTTGTCCGACCTTGCCCCGGTTGCTGCTGACCGCATCGATCTGCAGTTCTTGGGGAATCCCGTGGTGGCTGAGCAGCGGCAATGCCAGAAGGATCATTCCCCCTCCATAAACCAGGGCGGCCAACAGGATAAAGGTCAGAGTTTTCTTGTGCATTTTCATGAGGAATACCCGTCAGGGTTCGCTGGTGATAAGGCGCTATCACTCGCGGGTGAAGAGTCTGAGACCCGTTGAAGCCAACTTTGAGTTATGGATTCCAGTTGTGAGCGTCTGAATGGTTTGCCCAGGTAGTCATTCATCCCGGCGCCCAGAAATGATTTACGGTCTTCTCCATGGCCGCGGGCGGTCAGGGCGATGATCGGTACTTGCAGGTTTAGGTCGCGGATGCGTTGTGTGGTCTCGAAGCCATCTATTCCGGGCATCTGGCAGTCCATAAAGACGAGATCGAATGGGGTTGTTTCAAGCAGGGTGACCGCTTCAAAGCCATTGTCAACCAAGGTGACCTGATAGCCTGACTCTTCAAGGATAATCTGGATCAGTCTCCGGGTTGCTTCGGTGTCGTCGACGACCAGGATGTGATGTCCAGGGGGGGGGCAGCCTGCATCCTTTGTGATGAGGGGAGCCGCTGTTGCTGTCGTACGTTCTTCGAGCCAGTTTTTCACCAGGGCCTGCAGTTGGCTGTTGCGAAAAGGTTTCTGCAGGTAATCGTTCATTCCGGCGGCAAAGCACTCAGTGCTGCCCTGTTTGTCGCAATGGGCTGTCAGGGCAATAATCGGAACGTTGTTGCCCTGACGCCTGATCTGTCGCGTCGCTTCCAGACCGTCCATCCCAGGCATTCGCAGGTCCATCAGTACAAGTGCATGATTGTTGAGTCGTTCGAGCGCCTCTATGCCATTGCTGGCCATATCGACATGACAGCCGATGTTTTCAAGGACGCTTCGAAGAAGTGCCTGCGTTGTCGGGTTGTCTTCGGCGATAAGTATTCGCGGGGTGTTTTTCACGATAATCTTTTGTTTCGCGCTCTTTATGCTAGTGCCTGGGGTTTTGGCCCCCAAGCTCTTCATTACGGTCGGATAGAGAAACGATGGACAAATGGGTTTGTAAATAATGGCATTCAGACCCAGGTTATCCATTTTTTCGGCATTCATGCCTTCATGTTGCGGGCAGATCAATGCCAGGTGGGGCCGTAATGCAGGATCAAGGCTTATGGTTCCGCGGTGAAAGGATGCAACGTCCTGTTCGGGTCGTACTGTTTCCAGCAAAACAAGGGAATAGGGCTGGTGAGAGCGGTCGGCGTCTAGCAGCAAGGATAGGCCCGATGAAAGGTTCTCGGCGCTTTCTGCGTTGAGACCGAAGGTGGCTAGATGGTCGAGGAGCATTTTTCGGGCAGATTGGTTGGGATGAATCACCAGCACGCGTAGCCCTTGGTATTGCCCCGGCAAAAGTTGTGGGGCATCGTCCGGATGATGTTGCTGTATCAGGGGCAAAACGACACGGAATGTTGATCCTTTATCCGGTTCGCTCTCCACATCGATGGTTCCGTTCATTAATTCAACAAGTTGACACACGATGGTCAGGCCCAGTCCAGTGCCGCCATAGCGACGGGCGGTCGAATTATCGGCCTGGGTGTAGGATTTGAAAATTTCCTTCTGTGCCGTTGAAGACATGCCGATCCCGGTATCCATGACAGTGATCTGTAATTTTCTTGATGTGGGGTCGTTTGTAGTCTCGCTTACGGTAATGACCACTTCGCCGCAGTCGGTGAATTTTATGGCATTGCTGATCAGGTTCAGAAGAATCTGTCGCAGGCGACCGGGGTCGCCAAGCAGATTCGTTGGGGTGCCAGGGATAATGTGACAGACCAGTTCAAGGTTTTTGGCCAGAACTTTTTCCGCCAAGAGCGAGGCGGCCTCTTCAACCACGGATTGCAGATTGAAATTTATTTCTTCGAGGGTGATCTTACCCGCTTCCATCTTGGAAAGATCAAGGAGGTCATTGAGGATTTTCAACAAGGCGTCGCCCGATTTGTGTACCGTGCGAACCAGGCTGCGCTGGTTGTCATCCAGTTTTGTATTGAGAAGCAGTTCCGACATGCCGAGCACCCCAATCATCGGGGTACGGATTTCGTGACTCATGTTGGCAAAAAACTGTGATTTCGACGCATTGGCGGCTTCGGCTGCCGCCTTTGCTCGACCTAGTTCTTCAACGGCTACCTCCAGGTTTTTATTGGTTTTCTGAATTTCTTGGGTCCGGTTCAATATCTGCAGTTCAAGATTTTCTTGATGGTTACGCAGCATTTCATCCCGTTGCCTGATCTGTGCAAGCATATCATTAAAGCCGTCGATCAGATTTCCCACTTCATCATCAGAGGTCTTTTGTGCCAGAACATCGTAGTTATCTTCGGTGATAACTTTTTTCATCGTGTTGTGAAGATGGAGGATCGGGGTGGTAATCAGTTGCTGAAGTTTGGCAGAGAGGAGGTAGGCCGCAACAAGGGTTAAACCAAAGACACTTAATGCTCCGAGTGCAAAACGGGCAAGACGGTGGTACAGGGGGCTAAGGTCGGCCTGGATAAAAATGGTGCCGACTTTTTCGTTATTGGCCATGATCGGGTGAAATACTGCCAGATGTTTGAAGGTTAAACAATAGGCCTCGCTCCGCAGATTTTGGTAAACCGTGAGCTTTTTGCATAGCATGCCGGGGAGAGATGCTCTGTCTCCGGGGTAGTTGATGTTGTGGGCCATTGGTTTGAAATGGCGATCGAACAGATAGGCGTGGCTGACGGGCGAATGGGAAGTGAGGTTGGCCAGATTACGATCAGCTTCCAGCTGGTCGTTGAAAAGCAGGTTCTGGCGGGTATGCTCGCCAACCATGTGAGCAAGGGTGGTGATTTCCTTTAGTAACGATTCTTGATAAACAATAACTTCATTGTAGCAAAAAATTGCAGTGGAGAGCAGTAACGCCGTGCCACTGATAAGCATAATAATGCTTATGGTTTTGTTTTGAATCGAGGCCTTCTGAAAAAATCGCATTAAAGTCCTGCATTGCAAAAGGCTAAATCGGTGGGGTTGGGTGTTCCAATCCGCAGGTTTACTTAAGTAAATTGCGGATAATTCCCCTAGCTGAAAGACATGGTCAGGTATTTAGAACCTAGACGTTTTTGGCTAATAACGTCAAGAATTAACTGTGGCCAACTCGTAAAAATATCCGAGGTATTAAAAGGAAGCCAGGAACAATAAACTGAGAATGTTTATGGGAAGGGTAGCAGTACAGGACTTCAGGAGGGGATAGTCGTGGTCCGCGGCCAGGAAATTAGTTCATCCTGACCGCGGATGGTTCATTTAATGCGCTTTTTCTTTTGCGGCTTCTGCTCCCTTTTCGGTAGCGCCCTTGACGAGTCCAAGCATGACCATTATGGCCGGAACCAATTGGGCGACAACGATTAAGGCGCAGAATCCTAAAAATATCCATACAACGAATCCACTGTTGTCAGTGCGTTCTGATGCTGCAAATGCCGATGAAATCGGACTGATCAGGATTGTTGCCAGGGCGAAAAGAGACAATTTGTTCATAGCGACCTCCTTGGGCGGTAATGGTGTTGTGGTGCGTGGTTTTGACCGATCGTTTATTTGTGGTTGATGGGTTTTATTTTGCTTGGGTGTTTCTTGAACAGGTCTTTTAATAAGCTGAAAAACAACTTGATGCCAGGGATAAGCTGGCCAATGATGATCAGGGCGATGAATCCCAAAAACAGAATGACGGCCAGACCGCCATCGGATGATTCTGGACTCGTCGTTTCAATGGCATAACCAGGAAGGGCGATTAAACCCATGAAAAGCGAGAAAAATA
>JBFHFM010000330.1:0-3961 GCA_041583595.1 Trichloromonas sp.
AAAACAGAGGAGTGATCAGGCCAGTCGTCTCAGCACGTAATTGAGAATACCGCCACTCTGGTAATATCCAACCTCTCCCTCGGTATCGAGCCTGCAGAGGGTGTCGATCTCCTGCCGGCGACCGTCGGCGCGATGAATGACCAACCGCACTTCCTGACCCGGCTGCAGAGGCTTCTGCTGAGTGGCCAGGTCGATGATTTCGCTGCCATCCAGACCGAGTTCTTTACGCCCCTCGCCCGGCAGAAACTGCAGCGGCAGCACCCCCATACCGATCAGGTTCGAGCGGTG
Organism: Trichloromonas sp.; assembly: GCA_041583595.1. Lineage (GTDB taxonomy): Bacteria > Desulfobacterota > Desulfuromonadia > Desulfuromonadales > Trichloromonadaceae > Trichloromonas. The sequence continues at coordinate 289 of JBFHFM010000330.1, forward strand.
GATGCGTTCGAAACTTTCCGCCAGCACTGCCCTGACGCCAAGCAGCAAGGTCCCCTTGGCGGCCCAGTCGCGGCTGGAACCGGTGCCATATTCCTTACCGGCGACGATGACCAGCGGCGTCTCCTCGTCCCGGTAGCGCATGGCGGCATCGAAGATGCTCATTTCTTCGCCACTCGGCAGATGGAGGGCGAAGCCACCCTCTTTTCCCGGCACCATCTCGTTGCGCAGGCGGATGTTGGCAAAAGTTCCGCGCATCATCACTTCGTGGTTCCCACGCCGCGAGCCGTAGGAGTTGAAATCCACCGGCTCGATCCCGTGCTCGCGCAGGTAGACACCGGCCGGACTGCCGGCCGCGATACTCCCTGCAGGGGAAATGTGATCCGTGGTTATAGAATCACCAAGCAGGGCCAAAATACGCGCCCCCGTAAAACCAGCCAGCCCTTCCAAATCCGCCTCGCGCACCGCGAAAAAGGATGGCTCCTTAACGTAGGTCGATGCGGCGTCCCAGGCGTAGGTCTTCCCCTCGGGGATCGGCAGAGTGCGCCAGCTCTCCTCCCCAGTGAAGACGTCGGCATATTTTTCCCGAAACATGTCGGCAGAGACGGTTTTCACCGCGTCGGCGATCTCGGCGTCGCTGGGCCAGATATCCTTGAGATAAACCGGGTGCCCCTGTGCGTCTTCACCCAAAGAATCGCGGGAGAGGTCGATGCGTGTGGTGCCAGCCAGGGCGAAGGCCACCACCAGTGGCGGCGAAGCGAGCCAGTTGACCCGGGTCTGGGCGTGGATGCGCCCTTCAAAGTTACGGTTGCCGGAGAGGACCGAACAGACCGTTAAATCCCCCTCCCGGATAGCATCGGCGATGGGACCGGTCAGCGGACCCGAATTGCCGATACAGGTGGTGCAGCCGTAACCGACCAGGCTGAATCCGAGCTGATCGAGATAGGTTTGCAGTCCGGCCTTGTTCAAATAGTCGGTAACGACCTTGGAGCCCGGTGCCAGCGAGGTCTTGACCCAGGGCTTCTGCCGTAAACCCTTTTCCACCGCTTTTTTCGCCAGCAGCGCGGCCCCCATCATCACTGCCGGATTGGAAGTATTGGTGCAGGAGGTAATGGCGGCAATTACTACATCCCCTTGCTTCAGAGCATAATCGACGCCGGCGACCGGCACGGACTTATCCAGCGCATCGGCCGGAATCGCCTTTTCGGTGGCCCCTTTGAGAGCGTCGAGGTCGACCCGGTCCTGCGGCCGCTTAGGCCCGGCCAGGCTCGGCACAACCGTGGCAAGATCAAGCTCGAGCACATCGGTGTACACGGGATCGGGAGTTTCGTCACTGCGCCAGAGCCCCTGCGCCTTGGCGTAGGCTTCGACTAACCCCAGGGTCTCATCGCTGCGGCCGGAAAGCCGCAGGTAGTCGAGGGTGATCCGGTCTATGGGGAAGAAACCACAGGTGGCGCCGTATTCGGGGGACATGTTGGCAATGGTAGCGCGGTCGGCCAGCGGCAGCTTCGAAAGCCCGGTGCCGAAGAACTCGACGAATTTGCCGACCACACCGAACTTGCGCAACATCTGGGTCACGGTCAGCACCAGGTCGGTGGCGGTCACCCCGGCGCGCAACGCCCCGGTGAGTCGAAAACCGACCACCTCGGGGAGAATCATCGAAATGGGCTGACCGAGCATGGCCGCTTCGGCCTCGATACCGCCGACGCCCCAGCCGAGAACAGCCAGGCCGTTGATCATGGTGGTGTGGCTGTCGGTACCGACCAGGGTGTCGGGATACGCCAGGGTGCGGCCGTCCTGTTCGGCGCTCCAGACCGTGCGCCCCAGATATTCGAGGTTGACCTGGTGGCAGATGCCGGTGCCGGGGGGCACCACGCGAAAGTTGTCAAAAGCCAGTTGCCCCCAGCGTAGAAAGGCGTAGCGCTCGAAGTTGCGCTCCATTTCCTTGTCGACATTGAAGGCGAACGCCTCGGGGACAGCATACTTATCGACCATCACCGAGTGATCGATCACCAGGTCAACGGGAACTTGCGGATTAATCTTCTGCGGGTCGCCGCCGGCCCGGGCCAGGGCGTCGCGCATGGCGGCCAAATCGACCACCGCCGGCACACCGGTAAAATCCTGCATCAGCACCCGGGCCGGACGAAAAGCGATCTCGTGATCGGAGCGACGCTCCTTCAACCAGGCGGCGACGGCTTGAATGTCCGCCAACGTCACCGTATCGCCATCCTCGCACCGCAGCAGATTCTCGAGCAGCACCTTGAGGGTAAAAGGAAGCCGGGAAATATCGCCGAGCTGCGCAGCAGCAGCCTCCAGGCTGTAATAATTGTATTCCTTGCCCGCAACCTTGAGCGTACGGCAAGTTTTCAGGCTGTCAGAAACGCTAGCGTTCATCAGAGGTCTCCTTTGAATGTCAAATTGGCCTGATTAAATTGTACCATACCGAACGTGGTCGTCTTGACATTGCGAAACCCACAGACTGGCCACCGGGAAACTTGCATTATCCGCATTGCATCTGCTAAGTAAACTGAAAACAGCCACGACAAGGAGTCGATTTAAATGGAAACCCTGACCACACTACTCGACCAGACCTTTCTCGGCATCAGCCTGGCCCGCTTTGCCGCCGCTTTCGGCGTGTTCATCCTAGCCCTTCTGGCCAAGAAGATTCTCGCCCATCTGTTCGCCAAGGTGCTGGTTCCGATCACGCAGAAAACCAACACTGAATACGACGACCAGTTCATCGACGGATTGCGCAAACCGGGGGAGTTTCTAGTCCTGATTGGTGGGCTGTTCGTCATCCTGCAGGTTCTGCAGCTTCCCAGCGAACCGGTCAATATCGACCGCTTTGCCCACGCCCTGCTCAAGGTGCTGGTCACCTTCGACATCGCCTGGGTGCTGTTCAACCTGGTCACCCTGCTCGATACCTACCTGGAACATTGGGTCACTCGCACCGAATCGACTCTTGACGATAACATGTTGCCCTTTTTGCGCAAGAGCCTGCGGGCCTTTATCGTCTTCATGGCGTTCCTGATGGTCATTCAGAATCTCGGCTACTCGATCTCCGGCCTGCTCGCCTCGTTAGGCATCGGTGGACTGGCCGTTGCCCTGGCTGCTAAAGACACTCTCTCGAACATCTTCGGCTCTCTGATGATTATTCTCGACCGCCCCTTTCTCATCGGCGACTGGATCAAGGCCGGCGACATGGAGGGGACGGTCGAAGAAGTCGGCTTCCGTTCCACCAAAATCCGCACCTTTGCGAAAACCCTGATCACCGTCCCCAACAACAAGATCGCCGACATGCCACTGGATAACTTCAGCCGCATGCCCAAGCGCCGCATCAAGCTTAATGTTGGCGTCACCTACGAAAGCACCCCGGCGCAAATGCGAGGTGCGGTGGAACAGATCCGCACCATGCTGAAAAATCACCCGGCCATCGACCAGGAGTTCATGCTGGTTCATTTCACCGACTTTTCCGAATCGTCCCTCGACATCCTGATCTACTGCTTCACCAAAACAACCGTCTGGGGCGCATACCTCGAAGCCCGCGAAGATGTCAGTCTAAAAATCATGGACATACTCGAACAACTGGGAATGGGCATCGCCTTTCCGAGTCGCAGCGTTTATCTGCAGCAGAACAATCCCGACCTTCTCGCCACAAATCATCCAAAATAAAAAT
>JBFHFM010000331.1:0-3921 GCA_041583595.1 Trichloromonas sp.
CGCCTTGACCAGGAATCGCGCTCTTCATTCGACGATATGCGCAATGCCTACGTGACGTCCCAAATAACCCATGCAAGCGTCCCCCTTCGCTCCATCGCGACCCTGGCTCCGGAGTGGCAAACCAGCCGCATCGTCCGGCGCAACGGGGTCAGAACCCTGACCGTGCGCGGCTTCGTCGCCCCCGGACACTACGGCTCAGAGCTCCTGAAAAAGGTGGCTCCGCAGGTCGAAAACCTTCAGCTCCCGCCGGGCTACCGGATTGCTTACGGCGGCGAAAAATTCAATCAGCACGAAACCCTGCCGCAGATGGTAGGGGCCCTCGGGGTCAGCCTGATCGCCATTTTCCTGATCCTGCTTATTCAGTTTAAAAATATCAGCGAACCCCTCATCGTCATGGCGTCGATCCCGCTGGCCTTGCTCGGTGCCATCTTCGGCCTGCTCATCACCAACAATCCCTTTGGATTCACGGCCTTTATGGGACTGATCAGCCTGTGCGGCATCGTCGTCCGCAACGCCATCATTCTGATCGACTACATCAATGAGAAGCTGACGGAAGGACATACGCTCGAACAGGCCGCCATGGAAGCGGGGGAACGCCGACTCCGGCCGATTTTCCTGACGACCATGGCAGCGGCCGTCGGGGTCACACCGATGATTCTTTCAGGTTCGAGTCTCTGGAGTCCCCTTGCCAGCGTCATCGCCGTTGGTTTAATCTTCTCCATGTTCTTCACCCTGCTGGTCGTGCCGGTCTTGTACGTCATTGTCAAATCGCGCCTGCGCAAGCCTTCCGTCATCATCACGGCGGTGCTTGCCTTCGTTCTGTGTCTGGGGTCAGGACAATCCTCCGCCGAGACGCTGAATCTTACGCTTTCAGACGCCGTAGGCCTGGCGATGACGCAGAACTCGGGGCTGAAGATCAGTCGAAAAAAGGTGGAGGAGACCCAACAGAAGTTGATTTCAACCCAGGCGGACTATTATCCGCACCTGTCCAATAGCACAAAATATTCATCCCTCTCCGATAGCAGTTTGGTTACCATTCCTGCCGGTGCACTCGGCACAATCCCCGGTTTAGGGGAATTCCCCAGTCAAACAACAACATTTGACCAGGGTTCGTCGACGCTCCTTATTAGCAGCACGACTCTGAGTCAACCGGTAACGCAACTCTTTAAAATCAACGCAGCAGACCACATCGCACAGAGTGAACAGAAAATTGCAGAGGCTGACGAGAGGAAGACCCAGGATGAAGTAATTCTGGCGGTACATCAGTTTTATTATGGCCTGCGGATCGCACAAAAACAAAAAGAGGCGGCCCAAGCGACCCTGCTTGCAGCACAAGAGAGCCTGCGCGAAAGCGAAGAGGGAGTCTTATCCGGCAATCTGCTCGATGTCGCGGTCACCGGGACCCGGGTCAATCTGCTGCAAAACAAACAGTTGCTGCTCTCGGCTGATATTCAGATTTCAGACCTGACTTCCGAGCTCAATGACCTGCTGGGGCTCCCCCTGGATACCCAGCTCAACCTCTCCGAGGTGAGCCTCTCGGAATTCCCCGTCCTCTCGCGCGACCAGTATCTGAATGAGGCCCTTACCCATAATCCGGAACTGCAAGCGGCCAAAGGAGCGATAGAAAAAACCCGCCACGCCGTAAGCGCCGCCCGCGACGAATATATCCCCGACATTACCCTGTTTGCCCAGCACATCTATCAGGACGGAGCGCCCTTTCTCACCCACAACATCGGCATATTCGGGGCGCAACTGACTTGGGATCTTATCGACTGGGGCAAACGGGGGGGCGTCGTCGGCCAGCGTCAGGCACAACGCGCCCAGGCTGAAGAAAACGGTAAGCGGATAGAGCAGCGCATCACGGTGGAAATTGACAAAGCCTACCGCAAGTTAGAGCGCCTGGAAATGATGATCGCTGTTGCACGGGAGGCCTTGACCTTACGCAGAGAAAACCTGCGCCTCAGCGAGAACCAGCTTCTCGCCGGTACCACGACCGAGGCTAAGCATGCCGAAGTGTCCGCAGCGGTCAAAAAAGCTGAACTGGACGAACTGCAGGCCTGTCTCAGCTATCAGTTGGGCCAGGCAGAAATCAATCGGATTGCCGGCTCCCTAACCTCAGCTTTTTCTCCCCCACAGAAACCAGAGCAATAAAAGCCGTGGCCATCTTATGGCCTCTTCCGCAGAATCTCTGGGTAATGAGAGTTAAAAATTAGCGCATGGCCTTTTCTTGCTGAATAGAATTGTTTTTCAGGAAACGATCAAACCCACCCCGGAAAGACATGCGGATCAAGACTTTAGTGAATAAGGTCGAGCGATTCAAGTCGTCCGGGTACGGCACTGTCAGCGTCGAATTGGTTGTCGGGGTAGAAGCCCTGATTGTTGATATCGAAGCAGGATATCAAGATTGAGTCTCTGCCCTGGGGCTACAGCAAGAAACACATCGACTTTGCAGGAAAGTTTCTTGACAACCGGGTGATAGGCACTTTACAAACCAACCTGGAGCCAATGAAGAAGGTGGCCAAGAGAATGAGGAAGCATACGGCATTGCCGTTTCCTGGGCACCCGCACCCTTCTGGCAAAGATCCTCTTGACCCAGGCTGACACACGCCAGCATGTCCTTCCAGCGAAGAGATACCAATGGAGAAAATGAAAACGTCCAGGAACCAGCTTGATCTCTTCAAGGAGTCCTCCCCTCTGGAAAAATCTCCCTTTCCAGAGGATCTTGACCAGGCCAAAGTCCTGATCCGCAAAACCTCTATCCAAGCCTTCAACAAATCTCTTTCCCTCTACGGAATGAGCCCAATGGCCCCGCCAGAAATCGACTTCAATCTCAGAGGAAAATGCGCCGGACAAGCCAGTTGGAAAATACGCAAGCACCTCGGCAAAAACAAGAGTGAAAGCCTCAAACTGCGTTACAACTTGCAAGCCTACCTGCTTGATCCCGCCGAGATGATCGAAGACACCGTGTACCATGAGGTCGCTCACCTAGTGGTGGCCCTTCGTTTTGGGACACGGCGCCCCCCCCACGGAAAGGAATGGCAGGATGTGATGCGCAATTGTTTTGGACTGGAGCCAAAAAGAACCCACCGTCTGGCACTGACCCCGGCACGCCAGGTGGCAAGAAGCTTCGTCTATGCCTGCAAATGCCGCAAACACAAGCTGACCAGCATTCGACACAATAAAGTTCTAAGTGGCAAGACCATATATAGTTGCAAATCCTGTGGGTCGATTTTGAGTTTTCAGCACAGAGAATAGGCGACCTTAACCTGGCCACAACAATTTTATCGAGCAGATGGTCAGGGCGGCTGATATCGCTGAGAGCACAGGGTTGACCGACGCAGAAAAGCGAGCAAGGAAAGAAGCCATAATTCGCGAAATATCTCCGCCTTTACCGCCTCCTGAACGTCGGAACCACGCGACCTGTCTGTCCCCCCCCCAAAAAACACCGAACTTTCGATGAATATCTTCCCGGCAAACCCTGCCATCAAGTCAGCGGCTACTGAAGTGGTCTACTAAAGAGAGAATATTTTTACGCAAAACATCCTAGTCCTGGCAGCAGGACCTATCCGTTATGGCTTATTTTTTATCCACTGACAGCCATTCTGTATAAATAAACAGCATTTTTTTCAAGCAAACCGGCAGAAGACGAGGGAATTAGCCGCTTTTTTTTGGTATGGAGCCTGCAGAACACTTTTCAGGCAAAAAGCCTTGTGATCCGACAATGGATGCCGGACGGCGATGGATAAACGCATAAGTTGGCGAGCAGTCGAAGAATTGATCCTGCTGATGGAGGGCTGAACTGAGCGACCATGTGACGATTATAAACCTCTGTAATTTACCTCCCTGGTCCATTGCATCGAGGCATTACAATGAACATCCGCAACGTTTGGAGATTCAAGGAACGCATCACATCGGGCGGCA
>JBFHFM010000332.1:0-3906 GCA_041583595.1 Trichloromonas sp.
ACGCGATCGAAATCAGGATCCTGCCTGGCATCCTCAAGAAAATGAGGATCCTGGGAAGCCGCCAGCCCGAGGGACGAAACCGCCTCACGTACTTTGCCACGAAGGGCGAAAACACAGGCACGGTTGTAATGAGCCAACGGATAGCTATCGGTCTGGGCCAAAACCAGATCGAAACAATGCAGCGCCTCGTCCAGTCGCCCAAGGTCAATAAGGATGTTCCCCTTATTATTCAGAGCATATACCGAGGTGGGGTCAAGCCGTAGACTCTCTTCGAGAGCGACCAGCGCCTCGAGCAGATTCCCCTTGCGCTCCTGGATCACCCCCCGATAAAAAGCCGGCTCAGGGCTGATCGGATCGATGCGCTGGGCGTCATCGAAAACCAGAAGCGCGTCATCGAGACGCTCTTGTTCAATCAGAATGCTCCCTTTTTCAACAAAGGCCTCGAGAAGAAAAGGATCCCGTGCCAAGCAGGCATCGAGGTCCCGCAACGCCGCATCCAATTGGCCAAGCCGTGACAGTGACAGTGCCCGGTTGTAAAAATAGGTCGCAACGGTGGCATCGCGGGCAATAGCTGAATTAAATTTTTCAACAGCCTCTTCCTCACGCCCCAGCCCCGAAAGGGCATACCCCAGACCATTGAGGCTGGCAGCATCACTCGAGTCAAAAGTCAGGGCATGGGTAAAACTTTCAATCGCCTGTTCATAACGACCAAGGCGATTGAGAGCGTAGCCCCGATTAAAATAGACATCAGGAGCATCCGGAACACGTCTTAGCGCCTGATCATACATCTGCAAAGCTTCTTCGGTGCGTCCCAGTTCGTCCAGAGTATTGCCTATATTGATATAGGCCTCAGGAAAATCGGGTTGCAACTCAAGGCAACGGTTAAAATGCGCCAAAGCCTCGTGATAATCGCCTAGACGCTCAAGCAGCACCCCGTAATTGTGGTGCAGCGCTCCGTTTTTCGGGTCAAATCGCAAAGCCTTCTGATATAAGGCCATAGCCTTGAAATTATCTTCAAGATTGGATGCGGCGACCGCACAGATATTGATCGCCTCAACATCGAGGGGGTTGTTTTCGATGTACTCCTCCGCCAAGGCCAGGGCCGATTCATTTTCACCCCGATCCAGCGCCAATTGAGCGAGGTCCAGTTCGCTGCGCCGATCCTCTTCGAGAAAGTCATCAAAATCATCAAAATCATCAAAATCTTCGTCCATGACAACTCCCACAAAAGCAAATATCCCCCGGCCGTAACCGCGGGATATCACTATAACAGAAAAACTTTACAGCTTGCACCCTCTTACTGGGCACAAAGGGACTGCAAAGCCGAAAAGCAGTTATTTTTTTGAGATACCAAGGCCCCCGACAGCCCGCAATTCGACCGGGGATTCGCCTCCAAGCCCTGGTTCTCATGGAAAATTCCTTCGCTGACGACCTAAATCGAAACAGGATTCTTGAACAAATCGGTAACACCAGAGTCCAGGGGTCGAAACGTATCAATGATGCCAAAGGGTCAGAATAACGTAAAAAACAGGGAGAAATACGGGGCTATGTGTCAATCTTTTGAACACCCCCGCTGACCATTGACCTGCCAGCCTTTTTTACTTTTTGAGTCATTCCGGAGCGGATGAGTTCAAGAAGCTGCAGCTGGAATGCAATCGGCATCTCCTGAATTTTTTCAAAAACCTGGTCACCATCAACGAATCTTATGCTCACCCTGAACCCTTCCTGTTGTTCAAATTCGGGTTCCAACATCCGTCCTTCAGCCCAACGAAATGTATAACGCCCCGGCTTCATCTTACTCTGAAGCAGATGGACCGCCTTGACGGCCTCCAATTGCTGCTGATGGATATCCATTTCCTGTTTCTCGAACCATTGGATAACCAGCTTGGCAATAACAGCCACCCCGACAGCGACAAGAACCAACATGAAAGGAAGTGATAGTACCAATGGAACCCTCAGAGCAATGGATAACCTGCAACAGAAAGGCAAAACTTAAGCCCTTCAACATAAGCATCCCCCAGCAAAGCCAGGAGTTCCCTGTTGTACTGAGTGCAATAGATGCACCATAAATAACACCACGACAGAAATAGTCCCCGGATCAGCAATTGGTCTATCTGTCGGCAACCGCACTGGATCATTGGAACGACATGAAAAGTTCTGTGAAACATCAGTGTTTCACAAACCGCTCGATGAGGGTCATCAAGATACGGGCAACCCCTTGATTCACTTATAAAATTAAGTTCATGAATTTCCCGCTTGCTTTTTCCCTTAAAAAGCGTAGATTGCCGCGCCGTGCTGTTTCAGCACACATTTCGTATCCAAGGAGATATGTTCATGAAAAAACTGGTTTTACTGCTCTGCCTGGCCCTGGCAATGACCGCATGCAAAAAAGAACAGGAAGCAGCCGCTCCCGTCGAAACTCCGGCTATCGAGCAAACCGCAGCCCCCGCTCATGAGCAGGCACCTGCCATTGTAGAGGAGCCCGCTGCTGTTGCCGAGCAGGCCGCCACTGTCGTTGAGCAAACCGCTCCGGTTGCTGAGCATGGTGCCGCCGAGTCCGAGCATAAGTAAACACCCCCGGGTCATTCAGGAGCCTGCAGCCAACCTGCAGGCTCTCGAACGACCATAGGTTTCGCCCCCCTAGGAGTTTCGATTCAGCGAGACTCGATCTGTTCAGGGCCACGCTTAAACCAAAACCTCGCCAACACTCCAGTCAAAAGAGCCTCTAACAAAACCCGCACCCCAAGATGACCCAACCGTTCCCTCCAATAACAACAAAAACCAGAATATCCGGGATCGCTTCATTCACAGGCAACTCACGGCAAATACTGGTAATTAAATGACGGTACGAGCAGTTCAGCAGCGCCGCGCTCGATCAAAGACAGCTCCCGCAGCAAAGGCGCAGTCGTCGCATAAATATTTTCGGCATAACTGCCGGGACGCCGGTAGATGATCACCCGCGCCTTCTCGACCCCGGCAAACTGGCGCAACAGCGCAATCGCATCCTCAAGGTATCCGACTTCATCGATTATTTTTAAACCACGGGCCCCTTGCGCATCAAAAATACCACCACGGGCCAGCTGTTTCAGAGTACAGGATTTGAGGTCACGATTTTCCTCGATCAACGCCAGAAACCGCTCGTGCAGGCGATCGGTAATCCCTTGCATCAGGGCGATCTCTTCGGGTTTTCCGGGCCGCAACGGCGACCAGAAATCCTTCAGCTCACCGCTTTTGACCGTCTCCTCCTCGATTCCCCACTTGTCGAGCAGTCCGGCGATATTGAACTTGAACGTGATAACGCCCACGCCACCGACCACCGAAGTCGGATGGGCCACGATGGCGTCAGCCGCCAAGGCTGCATAATAGCCGCCAGAGAGAGCTTTATCCATAACGCAGGCGACCACCGGAACCTTTTTTTGTTCGCCAAACCGCTTTAACTCGTGATAGAGGATGTCACTGGCCGTCACCGAACCGCCGCCGCTGTCGATCCGTACCAGCAGACCGACCACATCGGGGTCGGCCAGAGCCGCCCGCAGTTCTTCCTTGATCCTGGGGATCAGGAAGGGCTCCTTGCTGAAGCGATCGAAGCCGATAGGAGCGAGTGAAATAAATCCTGAGATATCGATCATGGCCAGCTTGGCCCGCCCTTCTCCGTCTACCACCTGTTCTTCCACCCCCTGCACGGGCGCGGTGAGCGGCACCTTAACAAACGCACACCCACCCAACAGCAACATCGCTACAAAAAACCAGGCTTTCATGACACCTCCTCGATGTTCGTTTCCCCAGCTTATGACCCGACATTCTTCTGGCATATTGACATTGCCCCGCCCCGACTCTATAGTGAGCCCCCATGAGAGATATTTTTATCGCCGATGCCCACCTGCTTAACCCGCAGGACGCCAATTA
>JBFHFM010000333.1:0-3869 GCA_041583595.1 Trichloromonas sp.
ATGATTCCCGGTCGAGTGTTGATTTCTCCCGGGGGGCAAAATCTACTGTTTCGGCGAGGAGATAAGGGGGTTTCTGTTATTGTGAGTGAGCCTCCAGAATCACAACGTTATACCCCTTCGGTTGACGTTATGTTTCAATCGGCCAGTGAGGTGTTTCAATCCAATCTGCTTGGCGTTGTTTTGACCGGTATGGGTAACGACGGCGCTAAGGGAGTCGTTCATATCAACGAAAGGGGTGGGAAGGTCCTTGCCGAAAGCGAGGAATCCAGCGTCGTATTTGGTATGCCGAAGGAGGCGATCGCCACCGGGAAGGTGGATAAAACCCTGCCTCTGTCACGGATTGCCACAGAGATAAGGAGCCGTTGTGGCTTCTAATGACCAGTGCGGCAAATTTTATTCCTCAATTCTGACCCTCTTGCCCGCGTTCTGCGTTGTGCTTCTTTGGCTTTAGCTCAGGCAGGCCGACACAGGTACGCCTTGACAGCAAACAATGTGACCGTCAAGATTCACCATACGAGCCACTAATGGATTGATGGAATCGCTAAATTTTTATTTTTTGGGAGCAGTCTGAATGTCTGAATTAAACGAAGAGAAAAATTCAGTCAAACGCGCTGAGGAGTTTCTTCAGATTTTTAAAAAGGGCGCCGAGTTTACTCAGGAATTATTGAAAGAAAATGAACGACTAAGATACCAGTTGTTGAGTTTGCAAGAATCTCCGGTCGGAGTCGAAGCAGATCCGGTTATCGTATCCAAGTTGACTATGTTGGAAAAAAAAGTCGTAGAACTTGAAAAGGAAAAAGAGGCTTTTCTTTCCCGTATCAAGGAGGTAGAAGAAGAGAATTTAGATTTCGCTAACCGTTATGTTGGGATCGAATCAGAAAACAACATGTTGGCTAACCTCTATATCGCTTCTTATCAACTGCATTCAACTCTGGATTTTCATGAAGTTCTGCAGGTGATCACTGAAATCATCATTAATCTGATTGGCGCTGAAGAGTTTGCTGTCCTTCTGCTTGATGAAAAAGTCGGTCACTTTCAGGCGGTAGCCCATGAAGGCGTTGATCTAGAACGTCTCCCCACGATTGAATTGGGTAAAGGGGTTATCGGGAGTGTGGGTGACACCGGCGAAAATTACTTTGTTGATAATTTGGAGTCTTACACCGTCGATTATGATCATCCGATGGTCTGTATTCCACTGAAAATTAAAGAGCATGTCATCGGTGTCATTGTTATCTATAAGTTGCTCGAGCAGAAAAGCCGGTTCGCTGACGTGGACTATGAACTATTTACGCTGTTGGCCGGTCATGCAGCGACGGCAATTTTTTCTTCTCGTCTTTATTCCGATTCCGAGAGGAAACTTACGACAATCCAGGGGTTTATTGATCTGCTTACCAAGTAGGTTGTAGAAAGGATTGGTTGCGGTGAGTAAAAAAATTCTAGTTGTTGATGATTCTCCAACCATGCGCCAGTTGCTTGTGTTTGCCTTGAAGCGGTTGCATGGTGTGGTTATTTCCGAGGCAGTGAATGGGGTTGATGGTCTGAAAAAACTGACCGATGATAAGTTTGACCTTATTTTCACTGATGTTAATATGCCGATTATGGATGGGTTGAAGCTGGTCAGTCTGGTACGCAAGGATCCAGATCAGGGTTCAATTCCTATTGTTGTGGTTACCACCGAGGGCGCGGTTGAGGATCGCAAGCGTGCATTGGCCTTGGGAGCTACAGAATACATCACCAAGCCTGTTCAGTCGACTCAAGTGTTGAACACTGCCAGACGACTGCTTGATATAAAATAATTTCAAATATCTGGTAATATTGGCTAATTAGTTGTAAATTTATGCGCTGCAGGGTTGACAATTCCTGTGGTGGTTATGGTAAATAGTGCATTCTGCAAAATGAAAAACCGTATCGATCGGTATAATCTAGGAGGCTCTTTTGTCTAAAGAAGAAGCAATTGAAGTAGAAGGGTCGGTTATCGAACCCCTTCCCAACGCCATGTTTAGGGTAAAACTGGATAATGGTCATGTCGTTCTGGCCCATATTTCCGGTAAAATGCGTAAGTTTTATATCCGTATTCTGCCAGGAGACCGGGTCACTGTAGAACTCTCTCCTTACGACCTGACCCGCGGGCGGATAACCTATCGCGAAAAATAACCTGAATTTTCATTTCAGCCAGGTTGTCTCCTTTGTGGGTGTGTGACTACGCACATTTTGTAGGGGGCTGCCTGGCCGTAATTCTGATTCGTGATGACATACCGGCAATTGCCGGTATTCATGTTTATGACTGGTAGCCGGGAGGCTGCGGAGGATGTATGCAAGATCGTTATGATGCTTCTGCTATTGAGCAGAAATGGCAGCAGTTCTGGGAGCAGAATAAATCATTCAAGGCAACTATCGCTCCCGGCAGGGAAAAATATTATCTCCTTGAGATGTTTCCTTATCCGTCAGGGCGGATTCATATGGGTCATGTCCGCAACTATTCCATCGGTGACGTTGTTGCACGCTTCAAGCGGTTGCAGGGGTACAATGTGCTGCATCCGATGGGTTGGGACGCCTTCGGTATGCCTGCGGAAAACGCAGCCATCAAGAATGGAACCCCGCCGGGCAAGTGGACCTATGAAAATATCGCCAGCATGAAGGTCCAGCTGAAAAAAATGGGGCTTTCTTATGACTGGGATCGAGAACTGGCAACCTGTAACGCTGATTATTACCGCTGGGAACAACTGATTTTCCTGCGCATGCTTGAAAAAGGGTTGGCATACAAAAAACGTTCTTCGGTGAACTGGTGCCCGGATTGTCAAACCGTTCTCGCCAATGAGCAGGTCGAAGATGGCTGCTGTTGGCGCTGTGACAGTGAGGTTGTGCCGAAAGAGCTTGAACAATGGTTCTTCCGTATTACCAACTATGCGCAAGAACTGCTGGACGAGACCAACAATCTTTCAGGATGGCCCGAGCCGGTCCTTTCCATGCAGCGCAACTGGATTGGTCGCAGCACCGGGTGCGAAATAAATTTCCCGATTGAAGGCAGCAACAAAAACATCGGGGTTTTTACCACCCGCCAGGATACCCTTTACGGTGCAACTTTCATGAGCTTGGCGCCTGAACATCCTATGGCTGTTGAATTGGCTAACGACGAACAGCGTGCCGCCGTCGAGGCTTTTATCGCCAAAGTCAAGAAACAAGACAAAGTCAAGCGCACCAGCGACGAGCAGGAAAAGGAAGGCGTCTTTACCGGGTCCTATTGTTTGAATCCTGTAACCGGCGTCAGGATGCCGATTTTTTTAGCTAATTTCGTATTAATGGATTACGGTACCGGCGCTGTTATGGCGGTCCCAACCCACGACCAGCGGGATTTTGAATTCGCCCGCAAGTATAAACTTCCCTTGATTGTTGTAATTCAGCCTGAAGGTCAAGTTCTCGATCCGCTAACCATGCAGGAAGCCTGGACTGGCCCAGGTATTATGGCTAATTCGGCTGAATTCAACGGGCTGTCCAACGAAGAGGCCAAGGAGAAAATCGCTGAAGCCTTGGTCGAAAAGGGCCTTGGCAATAAGACGGTCAATTTTCGCCTGCGAGACTGGGGGGTATCCCGTCAGCGCTACTGGGGCACACCGATTCCTGTGATCTACTGCGATCAGTGCGGGACGGTACCGGTGCCTGAGAAAGCTCTTCCAGTTGTGTTGCCCACCGATGTCGAACTCACAGGGGAGGGGGGGAGCCCTCTGGCCCAGCACAACGAGTTTGTGAAAACCACTTGCCCGACTTGCGGTGGTTCTGCTCGGCGTGAAACCGATACTTTTGATACGTTTGTCGAAAGTTCCTGGTACTTTTTTCGCTACGCCTGCCCTGGATACACCGAGGGCCCGGTC
>JBFHFM010000334.1:0-3867 GCA_041583595.1 Trichloromonas sp.
CATGAAGCCAAGCTGGGCCGTGAACCCTTTCCACTTCTGCACATCGTTGTCGGTCAGCTTTTGCATGGAGTCATAGTAGGTGGTGAGTGTGTTGCTTACAACGGTGAAGTACACGTCGATCGGCTGACCGTTGGTCCCGGTGACTTTCCAGCGCTTGCTGGATTTAAGTGGGTCGGAGCACATTTTGTCAGTGCCGTCATAGGGGTTGATACCGGTGGTCATGATGCACTTCAGACCGGTTACATCATCCGCAGTGACGACTTTCATACCGGGGGCTGTGACATCGGACTCTTCCCAGCCGATATAGCCGTTGGTGGTCGTCTTGGTGGCATCGGTGTAAATGGTGCTTTTGTATTTTACAAATTCGGTGTAGGGCGCCGGCGCGACAGTTACGTTGGTCATGTTCCAGCCGGTGATGGTTCCGGCATTGGCTGAAGCAGCAACAATGAGGGATGCTCCCAGCAGACAACTCAACTTCTTGGTAAGTTTCATTTTCGACATTTCGTTCTCCAGATTTTGTTTGAGCTTGATTCACTACCGCACCTTCTTCTCCAGTGGATGAAACTGTTTCAGCCACCGTACGACACATGGGGGGGACCCCGTTCGACCACCATCCTTTCTGGTTTGCAGTCGCTTTTTTCATTCCTTGTTACTGTCGCTGCTGCACCGGTTCATGTATGGGGAATTTTTTACTACCTATCAGGCATGCACCTCCATTAGAGCAACGGCTATGCCAAGCCCCTTCAGTGTTGTCAAGTGTTTGTATTTATTAAATTTTTTCTGGTAGTTCGATAAAGAATGCTGCAACTGCGGTTGCCATGTTTCAACTTTTGTTATCGTCGTGACTGGGTGAGAGATTGGCTTTGCAAGGGGGCGTGGGTCGCGGGAAGGTTCCAGTATCGAACGAATAGGCCGTTTTTATTTGGATATTTTGGGAATCATCTCAAGGGAGCGTCTATCGGTGGAGTGATGCGGGTAAGTAACGAATGTCCGCAACCCTGGTTGTTATTTGCAGCCAGGGTTGCGGTGTTTTTGTGGGCAGCCTGCTTCGGGATTCGAATAAGACGGTGTCTGTTTTAGCTTAAGAAAAAATATGATTAAATTTATTTTACAAAACGTTTTAGCTTCTTTTCGTTAAGGAGACGCGGTCGATGGCCGAGGGATTTATAAATGATTTCGGGGGGGGGCAGGGAGAGGTGTGGTCTATGTCGGTCCCCCTCGCGCCGGGCAGGAACGGACATCTGTCGCTGAGTTGCCGCTATTGGCAATGTGTTTGGGCTCTGCAGGGGGGCCGTTTTTCTAGATACTTGTGACGGGAGGTCACTGCACCTGCACAATTTCTTTGAGCACATTGACCAGATGGCTGCGAATGCTCGCGCTGTCGGTCATGGTCAGTACTTCAGCGGCGGCTTCGCGTGCCACATCGGAGGGCAGGTCGCGCAGAAAGGCTTTGATGCGCGGGATGAAGGGGGCCGCCATCGAAAATTCGGTGATACCCATACCGTACAGGACCAGAAAGTTCATCGGGTCGGAGGCCATTTCACCGCATAGACACAACCCTTTGTTTTGTTCTCTGGCTGTTTTAGCAATCGAGTTAAGTACCTGCAAGATGGCGGGATGCAGTGGGTCGTAGTATTTGTTGACCAGAGGATTGTTGCGATCTGCCGCCAGCATGTACTGGATCAGGTCGTTGGTTCCCAAGGCGAAGAAATCAACCTCTTTGGCCAGTTGCGGTGCCAGCATGACAGCGGACGGCACTTCGATCATCACTCCGATCGGCAACGATTTGGCGAAGGGAATGTTCTCTTTGCGCAGAATCGCGCGGGCCTCTTCGATCACTTGTTTACAGGCACGAACCTCTTCCAATCCGGAGATCATCGGAAAGAGCATTTTGATGGATCCGTGCACGCCGGCCATCAAAATCGCCTCGATCTGGGTGCGGAAAATATCGAGGTTGTCGAGAGATACTCGCACCGAACGCCAGCCCATGAAAGGGTTGTCTTCTTTTGGCGGGCTGAAGTAAGGAAGGGCCTTGTCGCCGCCGATGTCAAGGGTGCGGATGGTGACCGGGAAGTCGGGGAAATTTTCGACAACCTTTCGGTAGAGCTGATACTGGTCGTCACGGTCGGGAAAGCTGCCCCGGGTCATGTAGGGAAATTCGGTGCGGTACAGGCCGACTCCTTCGGCTCCGTTACGCAGGGCAATGCCGATGTCACTGACCAGACCGATATTGGCACGAAGGGTAATCTTCTGGCCGTCGCTGGTCATTGGCGGCAAGTCGCGGAACTCGTCTAGCCGGTGCAGTTCTCGGTTGCCATCATCTTCGAGCCGGCGATACTCTTCGGCAATGTGTTGGGGAGGATCGATGTAGAGGCATCCCGAGTTGGCATCGAGAATAACCTGGCTTTCGGGGGTCGTGGCTTTGACTGCGCCTTTGACTCCGACCAAGGCCGGGATGCCGAGAGATTTTGCCATGATTACCGCGTGGGAATTGCGCTCTCCCGCTTCGGTAATGATCCCCTTGATCTGTTCATGATCGAGGGTTGCCATATCCGAAGGGAGAATCTCTCTGGCGATGAGAATCCCCGGGCTTTTAAGCTGCAGAGTCGTCTGGTGGTTATCGCTGAGGTTGGCGAGCAGTCGTCGTCCGATATCCTTGATATCAGCGGCACGCTCGCGCAGGTAGGGGTCTTCCATGCGCTCGAACGCTTCAATGTACTCAGCAACGACTTTTTTCAGCGAAAATGAGACGCTGTGTCCAAGGCGTATATCGCTGCGCAGTTTCTCCATGAAGCTGCGATCTTCCAGGATCATCAGATGGGAATGAAAAATGGCAGCATCGTTCTGCGATAGCCGTTCAGCCACACGTTTCTCAAGGAACAGGGTCTGTATCCGGGTTTTTTCCAGAGTCAGATCAAGCTTCTGCAGTTCTTTTTCAATATTTACCGGTCCCTCTTCGAGGGCGTCCATAAAACCCAGGTTGTCATCCAGTACGTGTGCTGGTCCTGACGCCAGGCCGGGATAGGCCACGGTGCCACGCAAGGCACTACTTTTGGATTCTTGTTGTGGGTGTTCTTTGTCGTAAAGGGTTTGTCGGGTTTTTTCCAGTTCACGGGCGAAGATGCTCTTTTCTTCCTCATTTTTGTGGATTGATTCCAGGAGGCGAGCATTGATAACGATCGAGGAGGCTTGAAAGGCAATAGTCGACAGGGCGCTGATGTCGTCGGCACTGAACTTGCGCGATTCCTTGGTTTGAAGAGTGAGAACCCCGATCGGGGTTTTGCGGTCAAACAGAGGGATGCCGAGAAACGAATGAAAACGTTCTTCGCCGGTTTCCTTGAAGTAGCGGTAGCGGGGATGGGTTTCCGGTTCCTGAATTGCCACTACCTGACATTTTTCTGCTGCCAGCCCGGTGAGTCCTTCACCGATTTTCATGGTAACCTTACCGACGGCTTTGCGAGATAGACCCTTGCTGGCGCAAAGGCGCAGCGTTTGCTGGTCGCTTTCGATCAGGTAAATGGAGCAAACCTCGGTCCCCATTCGCTTGGAAACGAGGGTGACAATGTTCTTCAAGGTGTCATCGAGGTCGTGCGACTGATGAATCAGGGTGCTGATGTCCTCGAGTATGGTGACGCCCAGGCGACTGATTCCTTTGGCCATTATATTTAACTCTTTAGGGTAATAAATGAGAAGATTAGTTTAACAATCGAATAATAGCGGAAACATCAATTGATTGCGAACTAAAAAAAACGCCGCCCGGGGGAGAGAGGTCCCGGTCGGCGCAAAGGGGTGGGCAGTTGTTCCTTATGTGAAGGACCTGCAAATATCCCCATCATTACTCAAGTAATTAAGCAAAGTTTGTGCCAG
>JBFHFM010000335.1:0-3851 GCA_041583595.1 Trichloromonas sp.
AGGACATCGTCGCTGGTCAAATGGAAATTGGTGAGTTTGATCGGGTTCAGCCAGATCCGCATGGCGTTTTGGGTGCCAAACAGTTGCAGTTCGCCGACCCCTTCCACGCGGCTGACAATGTCCTGGACGTTGGAGACCATGTAGTCGGTCAGGGCGTTACGGTCCATGGACCCGTCTTCCGATACGAGTCCTATGATCAGCAGAAAGTTTTTGGTGGATTTAACCACAGAAATCCCTTGCCGCTGAACGACCTCGGGCAAGAGTGGCGTGGCCAGTTGCAGTTTGTTCTGGACCTGAACCTGGGCGATGTTCGGATCGGTGCCCGCCTTAAAGGTCAGGTTGATGGCCACGGCTCCGGCCGAGTCGCTGGTGGATGACATGTAGATCAGGTTGTCAATCCCGTTCAACTTTTGTTCAATGACCTGGGTGACCGTATCTTGTACGGTTTGAGCTGAGGCCCCGGGATAGCTGGCGTTGATGGTGATCTGCGGCGGCGCAATGGGCGGATATTGGGAAACCGGCAGGGTCTTGATAGCCAGCAAGCCGGCCAGCATGACCATGATTGCGATGACCCAGGCAAAAATGGGCCTGTTTATAAAAAACTTTGGCATGGAGGAAATCCTTATTATTCTAAAGGCTGACCCCCCCGGTAGGGGGGGAGAATACTATTTTTTATCCGCTGTTGGCTGAGAAGAAGGCGCTGCGTCTACCGTTGCTGCAGCGCTGTCGAAAGGCACAGTTGTCACCGGAGTGCCGGGCCGGGTTCTCTGGATTCCTTCGAGAATCACGCGATCTCCGGGCTTCAATCCCTCGCTGACCAGCCAGTTGTCCCCAACGGTCCGGACGACTTCGATCATCCGTGGTTCGACCTTATCTTCCATTCCAACCACCATGACCATCGCCTGGCCGGCTGGATCGCGGGTCACTCCCCGCTGCGGCACCAGAAGGGCTTGTCCGTTGGTTCCTTCTTCGACAATCGCGCGGACGAACATCCCCGGCAGCAGCAACAGTTCGGGGTTGGGAAATACGGTACGCAAGGTAACCGAACCGGTGCTCTGGTTAACGGTGACATCGGAGAATTTCATGGTTCCGGTCCATGGATAAGGAGTGCCATCTTCCAGCAGCAGTTTTACCTCCGCCTCTTCCGGCGTGGTATTTTTCATAAGGCCGCTGGAAATATTCCGTTTCATTTGCAGCAGATCGGTGATCGTTTGGGTCACATCTACATAGACCGGATCCAGTTGCTGAATGGTGGCCAACGGAACCGCCTGGCTGGCCGTCACAAGTGCTCCGGTGGTGACGGTAGATCGACCTATCCGACCGGAGATAGGTGCGGTAACGCGAGTGTAGGCCAGATTAATGCGAGCGGTTTCCAGAGCCGCCTTGGTGACGGAGACATCTGCCTCCGCCTGTTTGAAGGCTGCTTTGACATCATCGTAATCCTGTTGACTTACGGCTTTGATCTGTACCAGTTCGCGGAAGCGTTCTTCTTTGAGCCGAGCCGGCATGAGGTTGGCTTCGGCCCGGGCCATCTGCGCCTTGGCACTGTTTAATGCTGCCTGATAGGTCGCGGGGTCGATCTGGTAGAGCACTTCACCCGCTTTTACGTCAGAACCTTCGGTAAACAGACGCTTCTGGATGATCCCCCCGACCTGGGGACGAACTTCGGCAACCTGGCAAGGTGAGGTTCGCCCCGACAATTCGGTGGTTAACACTAACGGTTGCGGCTCTATCTGAATGATTCCGACCGTGGGAGGAGCGCTTGGTGGCGGAGCGGCTACACCCGTCTGTTTCTCACAACCACTCAAGATGAACAACAGGGCCAATGTCCCCGCGGTAAGCAATCCGATTTTAAACGTGTTTTTCATGGGTCTCTCTGTCCTTTAAATTTGGCCACTTACCGGTTTTGATCAGGCTCGTGGCAGGGGAATTTCTAATGGATTGTTGGGTGTTATAGTGATTAAAGCCTGATGGCATCCCAGCAGGCATTGACGGTTCGATCGATCGTTGGTTCATCCAATTCGGTAAAACCGAGAATATGGTCTCGCACAACACACAGAAGAGGGCCAAAAAAGAGGGACGCGAGTACCGTCATGGGTAACTCCTTGATGATTTGCTCCTTTTGCGCCAGATCAAGAAGACACCGGAAAAAGCCCTGATCCTTCCCCCCGAGAATTTGATCGCGGCGGTGGACCACACCATAGGGGGAATTGTGAAATTGCTCGAGAAAGCGGAAATCCAATGAAACCCTAAGGCAATAGTGGACGAAAGCATTTCCGACATGGATAAATCGTTCCCGAAGCGGTTGCTTATCGGGATAGCCCTTTAGCAGCGCCGTCATGAAGCGTTTTTCAAGCTCTGTGTGGATTTCATAGATCAAATCCTCTTTGCTTTGGAAATAGCGATAGATTGTTCCCGTTCCGACATTGGCCCGCATGGCGATCAGGGCCGTAGGCGCGCCGTGAAAACCGTTCAATGCAATGAGTTCTAACGCCGCATTTAAAATTTCACTGCGTTTGTCAATAATTGTCATGAAATACGATCTCCAAGGGAGGCCCCTCGGGAAATGTATGAGGGCCAGGATAGGAGCGGGGTGCGATTTTTAAACAATGACTAACTGAATAGTCAGTCATTGTTTTGTTCCAAAAAAAGACCGGTTACCTTTTTAACCCATCCCAGCACGCCTCAATGGTCAGGCGACACATCTCTTCATCGATAGGGGTTCCAACGTTAGCGTGTTCTTTGGCCAGGGTGGTAATCGGGCCGAAGACAAGGGCGTCGAGCACTAATAGGGGCACATCCTTGATGATTTGCTGCTCGCGGGCATGCAGGAGAAGTTTATGAATCACATCGTTCTTCTTATCGAAATGAATCTCTCGGTCCCCGAAAGGGGAAAAATGGTATTGCTCCACGAACTTGAATTCGTCAGGGTGTTTCAGAAAATACCTAAGGAGATTTGAGAGGGTGCGCAAGAGCTGTTCCCGTACGGCCATGTCGGCAGGGAATGACTCATAGATCTGGAGTTCTATTTTTGCCAGAACTTCTTTGAACAGTTCGTGAATCAGCTCTTCCTTGTTTTTGAAGTGGACGAAAAGAGTGCCACTTGCGACCCCGGCCCGTTTCGCAATCAGAGCCGTCGATGAGCCGTTGAAGCCGTGTTCGGCGAAGAGTTCGAGGGCCGCTTTCAGCAGCGCAGATCGTTTATCTATTTTTAACTTGGCCATGCTTTGGCTCCAATGATGACTGAGTGATCAGTCACTTTATGGATCTTTGGTGTTGTTGTCAATGAATATTTTTTCGCCCCAAGGGGAGGCATTGGCTATTTTTATGGATGGGGATTGCGCTGCTTTGGGTGCCCGGTTCTATGAAAGCGACTCTCTTTAACCAACTTTGACAGATGATTCAGCACTTCAGGTCGGGCAGGAATGCTCACTTTTTAGAAAAACAAGCTTATTGATATTCATTCCAGGTGCAACCGTAAGAAAGCTGCGAGGCCAATTTGTTCTAACAGGAAAATATATCGAAACTTATTCGGTTAGTAACTGCTGTGCTTCCAGGTAGCTATTTACAGCTTTATTTCTGTCTTCGGCATGGTCATAGAGTTCATCGATAGCGCTATAGAAGTCATTTGCTCCACTTGAAAAAGAGTAACCAGGGAGTTCTGTTGTTGCATAATTTTTTATTATTTCCACATAACGTTCATAGGTGTCTTGTATTTTTTTAGTTGTAAACGCATTATTGATAACTTCTGACAGGTAATAATCATAGCGTGATTTATAGACATCATCAGAATAAAGTTTCTCGATTAGCGGCCAATCATTGCTTGAAATGTTAGAAAAATCAAGATCTAA
>JBFHFM010000336.1:0-3847 GCA_041583595.1 Trichloromonas sp.
GACACCGGGGTCATACGATAGCGCCCGTCGCCGAAGACCGGCACCACCGGCAGCTTGCGGATCAGGTCTGCGATCATGGTGACAAATTCGCCGCCTTTGCCGAAAATCAGCGACGGGCGAAAGATGGTCCAGTCGAGACCGGAGGCGCGCACCAGCTCTTCGGCCTGCCACTTGGTCTGGTGATAGGGGGAGACGGCGTTTTCCCGGCTGCCGTTGGCGCTCATGTGCAGGTAGCGGCGAATCCCCTGGGCCTTGGCCGCCTCAAGCAGGTTGCGGGTCGTCTCGACATGCAATTTCTGGAAAGTGATTCCCTTGGCCGGAAATTCGCGGATGATGCCGACCAGGTGAATGATGGCGTCGCAGCCTTCGAGGGCGCTCGTGAGAGAGCCGGGATTGGTTGCATCGCCATTGTGCAGTTCGAGTTGCGGCTGCCGGGGCAGCTTCTTTTCGCTGCCGGGGCGCACCAGGCAGCGTACGCTGTGGCCGGCTTCGAACAGTTGCTTTAACACTTCGTGGCCGACAAAACCGGTACTTCCGGTCAGAAAGATTCTCATTTCACACCTCCACCCTTGAGTTGTCGTATGCACAGCCCGGTTCGTTCGCCGGGGCCTATCCCTTAATCACCGCGAGTGGTCGCAGGCGGGCGACGATCTTGCCGATGCCGGCCCGCTGTACGACATCAACCACGTTGGTGACATCCTTGTACGCCTCGGAAATTTCTTCGGCTACCGTGGCTCGCCCGGCGGCGCGAATTAGAATCCCCTGTGTCGCCAGTTCGGCCTCGATGTTGCGGCCGCGAGCGGCCTTTTTGGCGGCATGGCGCGACATCATCCGGCCGGCGCCGTGACAGGTTGAGCCGAAGGTTTCGTCCATCGCGCCTTGTGTGCCGACCAGCACGTAAGAATAGCGGCCCATGTCGCCGGGGATCAGCACCGGTTGACCGACGGAGCGGTACAACTCGGGGGTTTCCGGATGGCCGGGGGCGAAGGCCCGGGTCGCTCCCTTGCGGTGAACGCAGAGACGGCGCTGTTTTCCTTCGAAGGTGTGGGTTTCCAGTTTGGCGATATTGTGGCAGACGTCGTAGATGACCGACAGGCGCAGGTCGGCGGGGGACAGGCCAAGAACCTGCTCGAAGGATTCGCGTACCCAGGCGGTGATGATCTGGCGATTGGCGAAGGCGAAGTTGGCGGCGCAGGCCATCGCCGCCAGATACTGGCGGCCTTCCGGACTGGTCAGAGGAGCGCAGCAGAGCTGGCGATCGGGCAGCGCAATGCCATATTTGCGGCTGGCCTGCAGCATCATTTTTAAATAGTCGTCGCAGACCTGGTAGCCGAGACCGCGGCTGCCGGTATGGATGCTGACCGTGGTCTGGCCGGCAAAGAGGCCGAGAACCTCGGCCACCGCCGGGTCGTAAATCTGTTCGACTTCCTGTACTTCGAGAAAGTGATTGCCGGAGCCCAAGGTGCCGAGCTGCGTCCGGCCCCGCTCCAGCGCCCGCTCCGAAACCACCTCGGGGTCAGCGCCAGGAAGGGCACCGCGCGCCTCGATGTGGTGCAAGTCTTCGGCGCTGCCGTAGCCGTGGGAAACGGCCCAGGCCGCTCCTTGTTCGAGCACTTTGTGCTCTTCTTTGACTGAAAGCTTCAGGTCGCGGCGCTCCGAGCCGACCCCGGCCGGCACGTTGCGAAAGAGGGTATCGGCCAGCTTGGCCAGTACCGGTTTGATTTCAGTGGCGGGCAGTGCGCTGCGCAAAAGCCGCACCCCGCAGTTGATGTCGTAGCCGACTCCGCCGGGAGAAACCACCCCTTCTTCGGCGTCGAAGGCCGCTACTCCGCCAATGGGAAAGCCGTAGCCCCAGTGGATGTCGGGCATGGCCATCGACGGGCCAACGATGCCGGGGAGGGTGGCGACGTTGCGCACCTGTTCCAGCGCCTGTTCCTTTTGCAGGGCGGCGATCATCTTTTTATCCGCAAAGACCAGCCCCTCGGTGCGCATCTCCCCTTCGCGGGGGATGCGCCAGCGGCAGTCGTCGATCTGCTGAATTTTGACGGTCATAAATAGTAACCCTGGTGCAAGCCACGGTAGACATTGGAGTTGCGGTTATAAATCCACATATAACCGGGCCCGCCAGCCGGCCGCGTCCCTGGCCACGCTGAGCTGGTGATAGGTGATGGCTTTGACCTCCCGTTCCACAAGATGGCGGATCGGGTCGAAGGTTTCGCCTTGTACGTGTGCGCGCAAGGTACTGGCGGTAATGTGCTCAACGACGAAATCCGCGGGCGTCAGTGCGTGTACTTCGAACAGATAGAGGATTTCACTGAGCCAGCCGACCAGCAGTTCTTCGCTGTCGGAGCCGTGGACTTCCACCGGCACTTCTTGTGCGGCTTTTATTGGTATATTGCCAAATATCATCGAGCGCAATCCACGGGCCGCCTCGATGAAAACCTCTTCGAGGGAGTCCCCGGTCGCTTCGATACCCATATCCGCTGTATGTTCCAGCAGGCGAAACCCACCCATAGTCGTTGTCCTTTCATTGTTGGGCGGGTTCGCCCCGGGCCGGAATCAGTTCAGGCGTTCCCAGGTTACCCGGCAGACATCATGGTCATCACTCCAGGAAACCTTGAGTTCACCCTGGTGGGCTTTGTGGAGAGCTCGCCCGAGGTGTTCGGCCAGTTTTTCTTCGGTCGTCTCGATAACCAGGTCATCCTCCTCGCGGGACATGCTGATGATCCGCTCCAGGGGGTTTTTGGCCATCGCTTTGGCTTCTTCGTTCTTGAGAATATTGAAGATTTCTTCTTCATGCTCCCACAGATAGGCACCGCGCAGGGTGACGACTCCTTCGGCGTAGCCCTCAGCGATTTTTTGACAGGCCGGGCAGGTGACCCAGTGTCCTTCGCCGCTCGCTTCCAGGGCGTCGAAGGTTTTGGGGTCGAGATTCCAGCGTTTGTTCTGGTAGAGCGCCCGGCATGAGATGCACAGGGAGGGTTCTTTGAGGCCCGAGCCAGAAATGTACGGGTCGTCGCTGGTCATGGTCCGTCCGCGCTTATCGCTGATGCCGAATTTTCTCGTGTCTTTAGTCATTTGTAGGCCCCCTTTCTGGGAAAAAGCAGGTGTCTCTTTGCAGTATAGCATCAACCCCGGCGCTGTATAGGCTGAGCTCGGAGGCTGTCCGAGAATGGGAGCCGGAGCGAGAAATCGGCTGTTCGAGGACAGGTTTTCGTAGGTTTGAGAGCGACTAGCAGGGCTATTTGTCTAAAACCAACAGAAATATGGACCGTTCGGACGGTTTCGCAGCAGGTTCTTTGATTGTCGGACAACCTCCAGGATGGTTCATACAGAGAGTTGTCGCAGCACGGCCCGGCAGGGGGCGCCGTCGATGCCGGACAGCTTGAGGGGGAGGCAGATGAGTTCAAAATCCCCTGCGGTAACCTCGGCCAGATCGAGTCCCTCGAGGATGACTACGCCTCCCGCAAGGAGGATGCGATGAACCTCGCCGTCGCCGGTAAAGGGTTCGATCGACAGGTAGTCGATGCCGACTAGTCGAATGCCGAGTTTCACCAGATGGTTGGCCGCCGCAGGGGTCAGGCCGAGATAATTTTCGTTAAATCTGTTTTGTTGCCAGAGTTCAGAATTGCGGGTGCTCAGCAGCACCCGCTGGATCCCGGTCAGGTTGAGTCGGCTCAGGTCCGCGAGGGTAATCTCTTGGGTACGGTCGCGCAGGTCGAGGACTCGACAGGGGCCAATCAGGGTCGAAAGAGAAATGGTGTCGACCGTAGAGCCATCTTTCAGCAGGTGGGCTGGAGCATCGATGTGAGTGCCGGAGTGGCTGCCGAGGTGAAGGCGGGTCAAA
>JBFHFM010000337.1:0-3837 GCA_041583595.1 Trichloromonas sp.
TCTGAATATACAACAGTGAGGGATTGTCGAGCAGATGCCAGCCGAGCCGGGCATCGCGCTCAAGCACATCGGTGGCAAGCTGCCAGGTCAGCCGACCGTGGTCGCTTTGCGGGGCCGGATCGCGAGCCGCCTGCAGGGCCAGCAGCAGCCGGCCGCGCATCTCGCCGGCGGCCTTGCGGGTGAAGGTGATGGCGAGAATCTCTTCGGGTCGCTCCACCGTGGCGAGCAGACGCAGAAACCGCTGGATCAGCAACTCGGTCTTGCCTGATCCGGCCGGAGCCTGAACGATAAACGACCTTTGCGGGTCGATGGCGCGGGTGCGGGCTTTCGCATCGGCAATGGCGCTCATTCGGTCTCCTCCGTGGGGGTAGCGATTTCGTCGATCCGGCAGAGACCGGAGAGGTCGCAATACTGACAGGCCTTCTTGTACGAGACGGGATCGACGGCGGCATGGCCGCGGGCGAACTCGTCCCCCAATTTCGACAGCTGCTGCCGCCAGCGGGCCAGCAGGGCCGGCCAGTCGGCAATACCGGCTTTTTCCGCCGCCTTCGAACCAGCAAAGCCCGCCAACTTCGGCATCAAATCGTCATCGGCTGCCACGCCCTTGACCCCGCATTCGCCCCGCCGGACGCTGGCGAAAACCACCCCAGCCAACCCGGCATCCGTTTCCTCGCTGCCATAGACCGGCAGCTGGGGTTCGAGCAGACGCTCACTCAGCAGATCACCGGCATCGACCAGGCCGGTCTTATAATCGATAATCACCCGGCGACCATCGGGCAGCATATCGATGCGATCAACCTTGGTATCGATGCTGATGCCGCCGCAGACAACCGTTCGTTTTTCCTCAATTTTGACCACCGAAAACGGGGCCCGCTGCTTCTCAACCTCGTCCAGCCATTCACGCACCAGGGCGCACAACCGGCTCCGCTCGATCTGACAGAGCAATTGGCTGGCCGCGTCGCCGAAAAGCTCCTTTAGGGCATCATCGGTCGCCTGCTCAATACGCGCATCGAGTTGAGAATCGTTCAGCGCGAGCAACTCGTCCAGGTTGCCGGTAAGCTGCCAGAAACGTTCAAAAACGGCATGCAGAAGATTGCCGCGGGTTCCCGCGTCGAGACCCGGTTCTGGCAGATCGAGAGCCTTGGCCCGCAGGCGATGATGTGCAAACGCGCGGAAAGGGCAGAGGGCTTGGTCCTTGAGCAGGCCGGTGCCACCCGAAGCCCGGGCGGCTTCAGCCAAGGGCGGTCCCTGCTCGTCGCACAATGATTCAAGCACAACCGGGGACTGCTGCACCGCGACCAGCGGCGCTTGACTGGCGGCAAGGGCCGGCTCAACTGCGTCAAAACCGGCAATCAACGAACTCGGGCGCAGCTCGGCATCGCCCTCTTTAAGCGAATGACTGAACAGCACCGTCGGCGCCGCAAACTCCAACCGCTCGATGACCAGCCGTGCGAACTCCAGTTCCCGTTCGGCACTGGCGTGAGGCATGTTGCGGGCAACCTGCAGCGACACCGGGATAAACGGATTAGGCCGAGCCGGTGTCGGGAACTGATCATCCGTCATCCCCATCACCCAGAGGTGCTCGAACTGCAGCCCGGCAGCCTCAAGCAAGCCGACAACCTGCAGCGGTCCCGCCGGAGATTCGGGCTGAAAGGGGGTTTCCCGTGCCAGACGCCGCAGCAGGGCCACCGCCTCGCCGCGATCGACAGGACCGGAAACGACCTCGAGGGCCACCACCGCCGCTAACAGGTTTTCTTTCCAGGCCTTGAGCACCTGGAATTCAAGGCTCCCCAGGGGACGCTCACCGGGCCAGCCGACAGCGAGTAGCAATTCGCTGAAACAACTGACCCATTGTCCCAACATGCGTTTGCGGCCATCCTTGAAACCGGCCGCCAGTTTGCTGATAACCTTGGTAAAATCCGGCAGCAGGTGCCGTTTATCACTGTCGCGATATTCATCGAGCAGGCTCTGCAGACGGGATAGACTGAACGCGAACTGACGAGTCGAACGCAGTCGTTGATCGAACCGAGCCCTGCCCCAGGATTCCCGCTGGCTACCGGCAAGGTAAGGGCTGCGCAGAAGCAGGCTGATGGTATCGAGAGAAAGACGGTGGCCGGCACCGAGGAGTTCCAGCGCCGTGACAACCAGCCCCTGCTCGGCGAGACTCGCACCGAGCGAGAGACTGAATCGGCCTTCCTGTTCTTCGAGGGCCACCAGCGCCTCAGGGTCGATCTCTTCACGAAAAACCCGTTCAATCAGCAGCCGACGCTGCTGCAAATCGGTGACCACGACGCCGATGCGGCCAGCCCCATCCTCTATCAATTGCCGAGCCCAGCGGGCGGCGCAACGCACTTCATCCTCAACATCGATACAGGGAATCCGCTGCAGTGATCCGCGCTCACCCTCTTCGGGAACCAGGTCAACCACCCGTGTACCGGCGTTTTTCATCACTTGCTGTAAGCGCAGAATACTGGGAGACAACTCATCGAATCCGACAAAAAACACCTGTTTCGTCAGTGCCAGACGCCCCTGCTCAATAGCAGCGCAGAGACGTACCGGCAGTTCAGCGAGATCGAACCACCCCCCCTTGCTGCACGCCTCAAGATATCCCTGACGCCAGCGCAGAAAAGCCAGGTGATCATCGCTGAGGGGGAGACCGGCCAGACCGCCGCCGTATTCAGTGAGCAACTGGTGCGCTTCCTGAGCCCGACGCGCGGTGGCCGAAACCTGCAACAGTGCGATTTCTGAATTGGTGATATCCCGTTCGATGACTTTTTCCCACAAGCACAGGGAGCCCTGCATCTGCAGCAAGCCGTCATCCTCATCCAGAAGGCCCAAAGAACGCTGCATCCAGTCCTTTATGCTGAAAATATCAGGAGTGGGCCAAACCACCCTCCCGGACTCAGCAATCCAGGCGTCATAGCGGCCTCTAAAACTGCGGGCCAGGCGATTATTAACGGTCAAAACCATGGCGCCATCGAATATAGCATCAAAAAGGCCGGGATACGGCTCCCGTTTATCAGGCATGACTTACTCTCCCTCTTCGGAAAATTTTCAGACACAGCATATACCCGGGCCAAAGGCCATAGCAAACGACAATTATGCCTGACACTTTGTTATCTCTGAGTCATTACAAAAAAACACTAAAAAATGCCTGCTTAATACCATTAGCCACCGTAGAAAATACTTGGCATAGCAAACCATTTACCGACAACAAACAGTACAAAATCTAGATGTATTTTTTAGTTATACACCACATTACCGTTATTATTTTTGATTAATGTCTCAATATTTATGTTGCTTTACGAAGCCCAACATTCCTAATATCAAACTATATCGTTTACCGCATTCACCATCTCATATCATCAAAGGAGGTCATGATGATTCCAATCAACATCCGCCCTGGAGAACGGCTATGGTTCACTCTGCTAGCCCTGGGGATGATAATCGGTGCAGCTGCAGTTATTACCGTCTTTGCCATGGGGCACGGGCATGTCTACAATACAACCCGACAGCTCCCCTGGGGCATTCTCATCTCAACCTATATCTTTTTCGCAGTCTCCTGTTCAGGACTGTGCCTGATATCCAGTCTGGGGCATGTCTTCGGTATAGAGCAGTTTCACGCTTCAGCCAGGCGGGCTATAATTTTAGCCATTGTCATGCTCATATGCGGTTTTGGGGTCATTGCCATGGAGCTTAACAAGCCCATCACCTTGATGATCTACGCGGTTCTAAGCCCCAACCTTGAATCACCAATCTGGTGGATGGGGGCCCTTTACGGCGTCTATCTGGTTGTTCTTGTCATCGAGTTCTACTTCTGCATGAAGAACAATCGCA
>JBFHFM010000338.1:0-3836 GCA_041583595.1 Trichloromonas sp.
ACCACCGAGTTTATGACACCAGGGGAAATCCAAAGTCAGTACAAGATTCATAAAAAAATCCGCGGAGGGGGTTGGCTGGGAGTTAAACCGGGACAGGTGACCGATGATACCGAGATGTCTCTGGCCATCTCCCAGGCTTTGTTAACCGCTGGCGGCTGGGATCTTCAGGGGATTGCCGACAACTTCCTGAGCTGGATGCGCAGCAGACCGATCGACATTGGTGCCACCGTGCGCAAAGGCATCAGCAACTACCTGAGAACAGGGGCACTGGCGATGCCGCCCAACGAATGGGATGCCGGCAACGGGGCGCTGATGCGGATGGCGCCCGTGGTCCTCTTTTCGCTCGGTGACGATCAACTACTTCAACGATGCGCGCAGGAACAAGCCCACCTGACCCACAATCACCCTCTGTCAGATGCCGCCTGCCTGTGTGTCGGACGAATGGTGCAGGCGGCCCTGCTCGGTGCGGACCGTTTTCAACTGCACGCGATGGCGCGGGAACTGATCGCTGCGTACCCGACTTTTCGTTTCAATAATTACAAAGGACTGGCCTCGGGTTACGTCGTAGATACTCTGCAGACGGTATTTCACTACTTCTTTACTACCGCCAGTTTTGAAGAATGTCTGATCGGCGTGGTAAATCAAGGGGGGGATGCCGATACCACAGGGGCCATTGCCGGGATGCTGGCGGGAGCTTTTTATGGTTTGGAGTCGCTCCCCAAACAATGGCTGCGCAAACTGGACCGCAACGTAAAGGACGAGGTCCAACAGAGTGCCACGGCATTACTTGAGCTTTCTCCCTGGGTGGTCAGGGGCGCACATATTCACCAGTTATCGGGTGACCTCTGGGAATATCATAGCCAGGGATACATGGTGGTAATTACCACCAACGGCCAGGTTTCCAAAACCGGCAACAATGTCATGGCACGAGGCACGGCAAAACAAGCGGCGCAGCGCTTTCCCGAACTGCCGAAAATACTTGGAGCATTGATCCAACGCTCCGGAAACCATGTTTACGAACTAGGAATGCAATTAGTCAGTTTTCCGGTTGAGCATACCCCCTGGGAAGTTCCCGATCTTCAGTTAATCAGCCGCTCGTGCCAGGAATTGCGGGCCCTGGTTGATCGAAACGGATGGGAGAAAATCATTGTTCCTCAGCCCGGCTGCGGTGGTGGCGGTTTATCCTGGGGAGAAGTCAGGCCCCTGCTGGAGCCTTATTTTGATGAACGGTTCCTGATTATCAATTCAGCCTGATTAAATGGACAGCATCAGCTGTCAGGAAAGGACACATAATGTCGAATCAAGAATGGTTATCGGTTACAGAGGCGGCGGAAGCCATGAAAACCACGTCCATCAATGTAATGATGCATATCAAACGCGGCATTTTGATGGGAGAAGAAAAGAACGGGGTGTGGCAGGTGCTGGCCAGCTCGTTGGCGACCTACCTGAATCAAACAAAAGGCTCCGCCCCTGCCAGTCTTTGCAAAAGCAGTTGCGGACATTCCTGCAAAAGTTGCGGATAGGGGGTGGCACTATGGGTCTAGTGATCAAACCTTCAGATCTTTACTATCGGTATCCGCGAAAAAAAGAAACCCGGGACCAACCCAAGTTCGCCGGCAAGCCCGATTCGCTTCCTTTCGACCGCTACGACCTATATGAGGTCATCCCGATGTACGAGGCGGTCATGGATGCCTTGGGCAGTAATGATATTGACATATTGCAGAAGATGGAAGAGGTCCTTAACAATGAAGTCCCCGCTTTTGTCAGCAGTCGGGAAGAAATCTATGACTGCCTGCTCGGAGTAATGCAGGGCATTTTAGGACAATGTCGCTGATTCAGTATTGGCTATAAAGGGAGAAAAAAATGCCGACAGCACAAACCGGTGACCGTGTCACCATTCACTATATCGGCACGCTGGAAAACGGTCACATTTTCGACAGCGCCGATGAAGAACAGCCCCTGAGTTTTACCATAGGACAAAACGAAGTCTTCCCTGCACTCGAAGCTGCGGTGCTCGGAATGCAGGTCGGCAGTGCTAAAAACGTTGAAATTCCTGCCGCCGAGGCCTTCGGTCCGCATCTCAAAGAGAATTTCATCCGTGTTTCGCGACAGCAGTTTCCCGCCGAACGGGAAATCAAGCCTGGTGAAAAAATTTCCCTGGCATTTTCCGACGGAGAAGAACGGATCATGCGAATTATCCAGGTTAACGAATCCGAAGTGGTTCTGGATGGAAATCATCCGCTGGCAGGCCTTGATCTGACACTCGCCTTGAAACTGGTGACGATTGATCGCTGAAAAAAAACAGGCAAAATCCAGGGCAAAAAGTCCGACTATTTCTTAATTTTGAAATTACTTGATTCAAGAATTGCACAGCTAGCGCCCAAACTGCACAATATTTAAACAACATGCAGGGGAAAATCGACGGCCCAACCTAAGAAAAAACCAGCACAATCTACGTCTGATGAAATAATACACGTAAATTCGTCGACTTAAAAAACACTTTGCAATATTGGCACGCCCCCTGCTAAGAAGATGATCACAAGTTATCTACCGCTTACGATGTCGTGAGCAACATTCAGTACCAGGCAACGAAGCCCACAAGAACTCCCGACTATGGTGAGGTTCTTCTGGGCTTTTTTAATTGGCACTAAATAAACAAACAAGCGACGCCATGGCGGCATCGTTTAGGGCAATGGGGCCCGGTCTGACATCAACTTTCAGATCGGGCCCCACTTTTTTAAATCGGGTTGGCCGAACGCTCCGGACACAATAACGGTGATGCCACATTGGCAATCCTGCGCTGGCCACCCTGCACACACTATCAAGTTAAAGAGAGGAACATCAAATGGCTGAAAAAAAACTTCGTCAGATCGCAATCTACGGCAAAGGCGGCATCGGCAAATCCACCACGACTCAGAACACCGTAGCCGGACTCGCCTCCCTCGGCAAAAGGGTTCTGATCATCGGCTGCGATCCCAAGGCTGACTCCACCCGCCTGATCCTCCACGCCAAGGCCCAGACCACGGTTATGGACAAGGTTCGCGAGCTCGGCACCGTCGAGGACCTGGAGCTTGAAGACGTTCTTAAGCGCGGTTACGGCGAGGTCATGTGTGTCGAGTCCGGCGGCCCTGAGCCGGGCGTCGGCTGTGCCGGCCGCGGCGTCATCACCGCCATCAACTTCCTCGAAGAAGAAGGTGCTTACACCCCCGACCTCGACTATGTCTTCTACGACGTTCTCGGCGACGTGGTTTGCGGCGGGTTCGCCATGCCGATCCGCGAGAACAAGGCCCAGGAGATCTACATCGTCGTTTCCGGCGAGATGATGGCCATGTACGCCGCCAACAATATCTGTAAGGGGATCTGTAAATACGCCGCCTCTGGCAGCGTGCGTCTGGCCGGCCTGATCTGCAACAGCCGTAACACCGACCGCGAGGCCGACCTGATCGAAGCTCTGGCCGCCAAGCTCGGCACCCAGATGATCCACTTCGTCCCTCGCGACAACCAGGTACAACGCGCCGAACTGCGCCGCATGACCGTCATCGAGTACTCCCCGGACCACAAGCAGGCCGGCGAGTACCGTCAGCTTGCCCAGAAAATTGCTGACAACAAAATGTTCGTCATCCCCACCCCGCTGGAGATGGAAGACCTCGAAGACCTGCTCATGGAATTCGGCATCATGGAAGCCGAGGACGAGACGATCGTCGGCAAGGCCGAAGGGGTAGCTTAAGGACCCGTGAAGCGTAAGGGGTGAGGGGTGAGGTGTGAGGTGTAAAGACGTAACTCCTCCCCCCTCACTCCTCACCCCTCACCCCCTCACCGTTTTTAAAGGAGTAACG
>JBFHFM010000339.1:0-3835 GCA_041583595.1 Trichloromonas sp.
ATATCAGCCAAACGGGTGGTCTCCCATTTGACCAAGTCTCCACTGAATGTGGGGCGGCAGGAATGTTTGAGGGATTTACTATTGCTTCCTTAGCGGATGTGCAACAATTTCTTTCCTTGGGCGCATTGATTCCTGACCTCAGTGGACCATTCACTACTGCAAATTACGCCCCCGTCGCTACCTTATTGTCCTTGACAGGTTTCTTATATTCCGACCCCACTCAGATAGGCTTTCAAGCATATACCTCCGAATTAGTCGGGCCGTCAGGCGAACACGTATTCTCATGGTTAATGTTGCAGCCGTCGCAGAGTGATGCCGTTTGCCGCGTATGGGCGTCATCAATCATCATGGACAACGGCAGTCCCGGCTTCGGCACCTGGCTCTACCGTGATGGGTCGGCTTGCCCCCCGGTCCCCGAACCGTCCACCATTCTCTTATTAGGACTGGGAATTGTTGGTTTGGCCGGCGTGCGGTGGCACAAGAGTCGAAATCAGTAATATCAAATTCAGTGTTCAAAGAGATGGATTGTGCTTTCGGGGAGGACCAGGTCCCCACCAAATTAAAAGGGGTTACCTCGGTATGAGGTAGCCCCTTTAATATTTAGTCGTGATCTCAGGGCGAAAATCGAAACTAAGTGAGCGTCAACCATCCTTACTCTTAGGGATTCCAGGCCAGTTAGGTGAAGGCGAAAGAATCGGGTTTATATTAGAAAGAGCAGAGGGCTTCTGTATCGGGTTGGTTTTCCAGGAGTCAGGGCTTTTTTCCTGTTAAGGGATTGAGGCCAATATTATGTTTTTTTATGTTATTATGCTCGCCCCACGATCTCTGTATTGGAGAGGTCTTTGTGCAAGGCAAGATGCCTCCTCTATTTGAATGAACCCATTATTTCTGAGGTAATTGAGGCCATGGCTAAACGCCATAAAAAAAAGAAACCTAAAGTTAAAATCAATTGGAAGCTTCCTGCTTTTATCATTTTGGTGGTTCTGCTCTTATTGGCTGCGGCAGGCACATTTTACCTTGATCTGGCGGTGCGGGAGCGGTTTGAAGGTAAACGTTTCGCGTTGCCGTCGCAGGTCTATGCCAGGGCGCTGGAACTCTATCCCGGGCGCAGGTTGAGCACTTCGGAGATGCGGGCGGAGCTGACCGTACTCGGGTACCATGAAACCTCTAATGCTCAGGAGCCGGGAACCTACCGCTGGCGCGGTATGAGTCTTGAGCTGGTGACGCGACCCTTTACCTTTGGTGACGGACGCCAGGAGGCGCTGGCGTTGCGGGTGGATTTTTCAGATTCACAGGTAAGTGCTCTGTTTCAACGTGGCGACGGTGCTCCCCTCGATCTGGTGCGTTTAGACCCGCCGCTGATCGGCGGTATTTACCCTGGCAAGAATGAGGATCGAGTTCTGGTTAAGTTGGAACAGATTCCCCAGCACGTCATCGATGCGCTGATCGCGGTGGAAGACCGGCGCTTTTATTTCCATCACGGAATCGATCCACGCGGCATTGCGCGGGCTATCTTCACTACAGTCAGGGGAGGGGGAGTACAGGGTGGCAGCACTCTGACGCAGCAGTTAGTCAAGAACTTCTATTTGACAGCCGAGCGAACCTTGCGGCGTAAATTTACTGAAATGGTGATGGCGTTGCTGCTTGAGGTGCATTACAGCAAAGAGGAAATTCTCGAAACCTATTTCAACGAAGTTTATCTGGGACAGGACGGCAACCGCGCCATCCATGGCTTCGGCCTGGCCAGTTCCTTTTATTTCGACAAACCTCTCGACCGCATCAGTGTTTCCGAGGCGGCGCTGTTGGTCGGGATGCTTAAGGGGCCTTCGCAATACAGTCCGCGCAGTCAGCCGAAGCGGGCCCTGGGGCGGCGGAATCTGGTTTTGGCGCAAATGGCCGAAACTGGTTCGCTCAGCGAGGCGCAAATGGCGTCGGCACAGGCAACTCCGCTCGGGGTCGTGTCTCGTCCGCCCCGCGGTACCTCGCCTTATCCGGCGTTTTTGCAGCTGGTCCATCGTCAGTTACAGCGTGATTATCGCGATGAGGATTTGCGCAGCGAAGGGCTGCAGATATTTACCACTCTCGATCCGCAGGTGCAGCGTGTGGCTGAGAAGGCTCTGAGCCGCCGCCTGACGCTGCTGGAGCAGGGACGCAAGATGAAATCCGGCATCCTGCAAGGTGCCCTGCTGGTCACTAGCACCCAGAACGCCGAGGTGCAGGCCGTCGTTGGCGGCCGTGACCCGCGTTTCGAGGGGTTCAATCGAGCTCTCGACGCCTTGCGGCCGATCGGTTCCCTGATCAAACCGGTGATTTACCTTACCGCCTTGCAGCAGCCT
Organism: Trichloromonas sp.; assembly: GCA_041583595.1. Lineage (GTDB taxonomy): Bacteria > Desulfobacterota > Desulfuromonadia > Desulfuromonadales > Trichloromonadaceae > Trichloromonas. Next base: position 2,337 of record JBFHFM010000339.1, read on the forward strand.
CAAAAATACACCTTGATCACACCGCTTGATGACAGTCCTCTGGTGGTAAAACAGGCCGGAACCACGGACTGGGCGCCAAAGAATTACGACAAAGAGTTTCATGGCGAGGTGCCGCTGCGTAGCGCCCTGGTGAATTCGTACAATGTGGCCACCGCCCGGTTGGGACTGGCCCTCGGTATCCCCAAAGTGATGGAGACCCTGCAGCGGCTTGGGATGGACCGTGACCTCACGGGGTATGCTTCAAGCATGCTCGGCTCGAACGCCCTGTCGCCCCTCGAGGTGACCCAGGTTTATCAGACCATCGCCAGCGGTGGATTTCGAACCCCGTTGAGTGCCATTCGCGAAGTCCTTTCCGCGACGGGGGAGCCCTTGCAGCGTTATCCCCTGAATGTGGAGCAAGAGAGTGACCCTGCGGCCGTCTATCTGCTGACCAATGCCCTGCAGGACGTGGTCCGTGAGGGGACGGCGCGGCCTCTCGCGCAATTTTTGTCGCCTGATCTGGCGATGGCTGGTAAAACCGGCACCACCGACGATTATCGCGACAGCTGGTTTGCGGGATTCACCGGGGACCGGCTGTCGATAGTCTGGGTTGGCCGGGATGATAACGAGACGACCGGGCTCAGTGGAGCCTCCGGGGCTCTTGGCGTGTGGGGCGAAATGATGGTTGGGCTCGACCCAGAGCCGTTGATAGTGCCAGAACCGGAAAGCATCGAGCGGGTCTGGGTTGACGTGGTTTCGGGGGTTCGCAGCGAAGAGGGATGTCGGGAGGCGATTGAATTGCCTTTTATTGTTGGCTCGGCCCCGACGGAATTCGTTCCCTGTGACCAGGAAAACATGCCCAGTGCAATAAAAGGTTTCTTTGAAAGGATTTTTAGATGATATCCTACCTTCGTCTCGCCGCGGTAGTTGCAGCGATCTTGTTGCTGGCCGGTTGCGCCGCAAAACGACCGGTTTACGGTCCCGAGGTCCCGTCATCTGTCCCTTCATCGGTGAAAGTTCCATCTTCAGCGCCGCCTATGGTCCCGCCTCAGGTTCCGTCCGTAGAACCCCCGTTGGTAGTGCCTCCTGCAGTTTTGCCTTCGAGGCCCTCTGAAAATACGGCGGTCGTCGCCTTGATGAAAAAATCACAGAATCAGTCCTTGGCCGGTCAGTGGGATGCCGCTAGCGCTTCTCTGGAACGTGCGCTGCGCATCGAGCCGCGCAATCCAGTTCTTTGGCAGAGACTGGCACGGGTCCGTCTCGATCAGGGCAATGATTCACAGGCGGAAAATCTTGCAGCTAAATCCAATTCTTTGTCCGGCAATGACCAGCGTCTGCGTTCAGAAAATTGGCGGATTATCGGCCAGGCGCGCAGTAACCGCGGCGATAAGGCCGGGGCCAGGGCGGCCTTCGATCGAGCGGAATCGGAGCGGTGATTGCTAATTAATGATCATGGAATATTATAAAATAACTTTTAACATACTGAATTAAAGAGGAAATATGTCTGAGGGTTTAACGAT
>JBFHFM010000340.1:0-3821 GCA_041583595.1 Trichloromonas sp.
CCGGGTGCTCGGTGCCCCGGTGCGGCTGACTTCCTCTGGTCGTACCGACGCCGGGGTTCATGCTCGCGGAATGGTTGCCCATTTTACCACCTGCTGTAAACTTCCAATGGCGGCCTACTGTGAAGGTGTTAACCGTTTTTTGCCACAGGACGTGGTGGTCCGCGAGGCGTCCGAAGCCGAAGACGGTTTTCATGCCCGCTTCAGTGCCAGGGGGAAGTGGTATCGGTATACTTTATGTCTATCCCCGGTTCGTTCCCCTCTTTCGACGCGCACCTCCTGGCACCTGCGCAGCGTTCTGGATGAGCTGGTAATGGCTGAGGCTGCTGCGGCATTTGTCGGGACCCATGATTTCGCGGCCTTTCGCGCTTCGGGCTGTGATGCCGTAACCACCATTCGCGAAATTTACGCTGTTGAACTGTCGCGGCAAGGTCAACTGCTGCATATTGATATCAAGGGGTCTGGATTCTTGCGTAACATGGTGCGAGTTATGGTAGGCACCCTGGTCAAGATAGGGCAGGGTAAGATGGCCAGCGATGAACTGCCTGCGCTGCTTCAGGGGGGGCGGCGCGAAGGGGCCGGCCCTACCGCTCCGGCGCAAGGTTTGTGTCTGATGGAGGTCTGGTATTAAGGTTGTTGCACAAATTAATCGGTTCATCAAGAAAAGCGTAAAAAAACCTTGACATCGAAGGTGGGTTCCGCTAGTTTCAGCCTTCTGTGAGTCCCCGTTACGCCAAAATTCACAGTTTACGTATAGAGAGGAAGATGATGAGTACGCAAGTTGCCAAAGAGGCAGATGTTAAGAGAGAATGGTTCGTTATTGATCTGGACGGCAAAGTCCTGGGTCGTGCCGCAACCGAAATCGCCCGTGTTCTGCGTGGAAAGCATAAAGCCATTTATACCCCCAGTGTTGACACTGGTGATTTTGTCGTGGTGCTGAACGCCGAGAAGGTTGCTCTGACCGGCAATAAAATGGCCGACAAGATGTACCATCGTCATACCGGGTATCCGGGTGGTATCCGTTCGATCAATGCGGAGAAACTGCTTGCCAAGAAGCCCGAAGATCTGATCAAGAAAGCGGTCAAGGGCATGCTGCCCAAGAACAAGCTGGGTCGTCAGATGTTCAGTAAAATGAAGGTCTATGCCGGCGGTGATCATCCCCATTCGGCACAGCAGCCCAAAGAACTCGTACTTAAAGATTGAATTTAGGAGATAAAGATGGCCGAGCAGAAGTTCTACGCGACCGGTAAAAGGAAGACCTCCATCGCCCGGGTCTGGTTGAAGCCTGGGGCGGGGAACATTGTGGTCAATAACCGCGCTCTCGATGAGTTTTTCGGGCGTGAAACCTCGAAGATGGTTGTGCGTCAGCCTCTCGAATTGACTGACAACGTTGGCAAGTTTGACATTTCTGTCAATGTCTGTGGTGGTGGCCCTTCGGGTCAGGCCGGGGCGATCAAGCATGGTATCACCAAGGCTCTGCTTGAAGTGAACCCCGAACTGCGCGCCGTGCTGAAAAAAGCCGGGTTTATCACTCGCGACAGTCGCATCAAAGAGCGGAAGAAATATGGTCGCGCTGCTGCGCGCCGCAGCTTCCAGTTCTCCAAGCGTTAATCATTTGTTTGAACCGGACCTGTGCCGGTTGTTACCTGAATGTAAGAAAAGGGAAACCCGCGGGTTTCCCTTTTCCTGTTTGAGGAGATTGCCATGATCAGGGTTGCCATTGTCGGAGCCAGCGGTTACACGGGGGTTGAACTCTATCGTCTGCTGGTCAATCATCCCTCTGTCGAAGTGACCTGCGTCACGTCCAGGCAGAATGCCAGTGAGCCGTTTGCCGAAGTTTTTCCTTCGCTTAGGGGACGTACTGACCTGGTCTGCGATCCGGTCGAGGTGGATGTGGTCGCCGCAAAAGCCGACTTCGTCTTTACCGCGCTACCACATAAGACCGCGATGGAATTTGTTCCAGGGCTGCTGGCCGCAGGGCTAAAGGTGGTCGACCTTTCGGCTGATTACCGGTTGCACGATGCGGCGGTTTACGAATCCTGGTATCAGGCCCACAGCAGTCCCGAACTTCTTGGCGAGGCGGTGTACGGTCTGCCCGAATTGTATCGGGATCAGGTGCGGGGGGCCCGTCTGGTGGCTAACCCGGGCTGCTATCCGACCAGCGTGGCGCTGGCCTTGGCGCCACTTTTGAAAAACGGGTTGGTCGATCCTGGTTCCTTAATTATCGATAGCAAGTCAGGAACCAGCGGGGCCGGTCGTTCGGCTAAGGTTGATAGCCTCTATTGCGAGGTTAATGAGGGTTTCAAGGCCTACGGTGTGGCCAGTCATCGGCATACACCGGAAATTGAGCAGACTCTCAGTGAGTTGGCCGGGCTGTCGGTGACGGTTAATTTTACTCCACACCTGTTGCCGGTTAATCGGGGGATCCTGTCGACCTGTTACGCCAATCTGAAAAACCCGTCGGCCACCGCCGAACTGGTCGAACTATTTGCCGATCACTACCGGCAGGAACCTTTCGTACGGGTCTGTCCCAAGGGAAGTCTGCCCAACGTGGCTTTCGTCCGTGGCAGCAACTACTGTGATCTGGGGGTGGTGAGCGATCCCCGCACCAGTCGCGTGATCGTGGTTTCGGCTATCGACAATCTGGTCAAGGGAGCCGCCGGTCAGGCGGTGCAGAATATGAACCTGATGCTCGGGTTTGATGAAGCGGCGGGGCTGCAGGTCGTCCCGCTCTTCCCCTGATCTGCAAGGAGTTAACATGGAGTGCCTCTCAACCAGGTCCAAAGATCATTGTACCTGTACCTATACTGCCTGTGACAAGCACGGCAATTGCTGCAAATGCGTGATCTATCATCGCGATAAGAACGAGATTCCCGGTTGTTTTTTCACCCGGGAGGGCGAACGGTCCTATGATCGTAAGCTTTCGACTTTTGCTAAGGATCAAGGCCTCTGAAGCGGGTGAAGGGGGAAGCCCCATTTATTCCAATGACCCGCAAGGAGATGGCGGCACGGGGCTGGGACGAACTGGATGTTCTGTTCGTTTCCGGTGACGCTTACGTGGATCATCCCTCTTTTGGCGTAGCGCTGTTGGCGCGTCTTCTGGAGTCCAAAGGGTATCGGGTGGGGATTGTCGCCCAGCCCGACAGGAACGATCCGGCTGCACTCCAGGTGATGGGGCGACCCCGTTTGTTTGCCGCGGTTTCTGCCGGGGCTATGGATTCGATGGTCAACCATTACACCGCCGCCAAAAAAATACGCCGGGACGATGCTTACACCCCTGGTGGCAAGGCCGGGGCTCGTCCGAATCGGGCGGTTATTGCTTATACGGCTTCGGTGAAGGGGGCTTTTAAAGGGCTGCCGGTGCTGATTGGTGGCATTGAGGCGAGTTTGCGTCGTCTGGCTCATTACGACTACTGGGACGATGCGGTGCGGCGCTCTGTGTTGGTCGATAGCAAGGCCGATTTGCTCCTGTATGGCATGGCCGAAACGGCGCTGCTTGAGGTGACTCAAAGGGCTTCGTCCGGCGAGGCGCTGCGAGAGATGACCGACATTCGTGGTACCGCATGGATGGCTGGTCAGATGCCCGAAGGATGCGTTGCTTTAGCCTCCTTCGAGGAGGTCTCTGGCGACAAAAAAACGTTTGGCGAAGCCTTCCGTTTGGCTGAGCATGAAAACAATCCCTATGCCGCCAAGCCACTCGCTCAGATGCACGGTACCCGGACTGTGGTGGTTAATCCACCGGCCCTGCCACTGGGGGAGGCAGAACTCGACCGGCTTTATGGCCTACCGTTTCAAAAACTTCCCCACCCTTCGTATCACGAGCC
>JBFHFM010000341.1:0-3804 GCA_041583595.1 Trichloromonas sp.
CCAGCAGCAGGATCGCAAAAAACTTTCGGTAGAAACAGTCGCCGGTCATTGCCTGAAGAGTTACCTGTAATTAACTTGTCCCTTGATTGGGCGGATCGCAAATTACCACTTCCAATAGCATTGTCAATAGATTTTTTTCAGGCACTTTTCACCCAACTGCTGACAGCAAAAAAAGCTTGTTACTGCAAGCAGTTAGGTGTTTTTTGAATTTGCAAAAAGTCACGTCATTCCCATCCGATTTAAAGTTCGGATATGAAATTTTGAAATTACTTCAAAATCGTAAGGACATTTTCAAGTCTCTGCAGGCTGACTTTTCTCCCAAGAACCTCAAGCACTTCAAAGATGCCAGGACTAGTTGTTCCACCAACCAGAGCTACACGAACCGAAGGGCCAATCTTTCCGAGCTTAAGTCCGGTGTCCTCCATAACCTGCTTAAAAGCGAGGGAGATACCATCGTGCGTCCAATCCGCACACTCTTCTAGAGAGCGTATCACGGACTCCAGAAGGGGCCGTTTGTCGATAGTCAGAAACTTAGCTACAGCATCATCGTCAAACACTACCTCATTCCTGAAATAGAAAGCTGCCCCCTCGGCCATCTCCACCATGGTATGCGAACGTTCTTGCAAAGTTTTGACTACAGAAGGCAAGGCTGGACCATTTGCAACATCAACCCCGATATTAGCGAGATATTCCTTGAGGAGTTCGCCGAGGCGCTCAGGGTCACCGGTTTTAATGTAATGAGCGTTGAGCCAGAGCAACTTTTCAGGATTAAAAACACCGGCGGCCTTGCCAACGTTGTCGAGAGAAAACTTTTCCACCAGTTCATCCATCGAAAAAATTTCCTGGTCGCCAAACGACCAACCCAATCGAACCAGATAATTAACCATCGCCTCGGGCAAATACCCCATGTCACGATAAGCCATCACCGAGGTTGCGCCATGACGTTTGGAAAGCCGGCTTTTGTCTGCGCCGAGAATCATAGGAACATGAGCGAATTCAGGAACGGGATAACCGAGTGCACGGTAAATGGGAATCTGTCGAGGCGTATTGTTGACGTGATCGTCACCACGAACAATTAAAGTCAATCCCATCTCCGCATCATCGACCACAACCACAAAATTATAGGTCGGGGTGCCATCGGTACGCTGAATGATGATGTCGTCCAACTCTTCATTACGGAATGTAATCGGCCCTTTGATTCGATCGACGAAGGTGGTTTCTCCGTCAAGTGGTGATTTAAAGCGAACGACAAACGGCGCATCGGCACTCGGCGCAGCGGTACGATTGCGACAGGTCCCGTCATACTTGGGCTTGCCCCCGCTCTTCAACGCGGCTTCGCGCTTGGCGTTAAGCTCCTCTTGAGTGCAATAACAGCGATACGCTTGCCCATTTTCAAGCAGTTGCTGAACTTTGGAACGATACAAGTCGAACCGTTCAGACTGATAAAAAGGCCCCTCATCGTGGGAGAAACCGAGCCACTGCATGGCCTGCAGAATTGCATCCACCGACTCCTGAGTTGAACGGGCGACATCAGTATCCTCAATCCGTAAGATAAAAGTCCCCTTCTCCTTGCGGGCCAACAGATAATTAAAGAGGGCGGTGCGAGCTCCACCGATATGCAGATAGCCAGTCGGGCTTGGGGCAAAACGAACGCGCAGGTCAGACATCGAAATCTCCTGTAATATCTATTAAGTACCAAACAAAAAAGAAAGGGCCGCGCAAAGGCGACCCGCTTTTTTATACTGTATTCCCCTATCGTTGACAAGGGATATTTGCCCTAAACCAGACCATTACTCGACAACAACCCCTGCATATCCAACCACATCCGACTGATCACCGGTAACATCTCCTGAGTTGCCGTAATGAACCAACGTGGCTTTCTTGGCCCCCATTTGCAAGGCAGCGCTCAACATAACCACCACAGGAATCACGCCACACATACTGATACCACCATCGCGAACCGTTCGATACAGACCCTGCGGGTCAAGATCGGTGATGCATTTCAATGCCCGCTGGTCTTTTTCGCGAGCTACGTCCCCAGATTCGTAGTGGGTCATATCCGAACTGGCGACAAGCAGGACGTCACCAGAATATTGGGACAGAACGCGACCAAGGCTCTCCCCAAACCGCAAAAGGTCGGGCAAAGGGATCTGACGGAGACAGATCGGCACAATGGAACACTCAGGGGACAGCACCTGTAAAAAAGGGACCTGAACCTCCAGTGAATGTTCAAGCTGGTGAGCCGATGCATCCGCTACCGTTCCTGGGCAACCATCGAGAATAGCAGACGCAAGCACGGCATCAACAGGTATTCTACCAAGCGGAGTCTGCCAGGCCCCTGCGGCATAGACAGCAGAAGCAGGCCCCAGACCATGATGATTTGGCCCAAGAATAATAACCCGCCGAGGAATATGGATACCTGCAAGGGTTTTTCCAGCGATGGCACCCGAATATAAATAACCGGCATGCGGAACGACGGCCCCAAGGGCCGAAATTTTTTCATCGGAGGTTGCAACATACCCCTCAACCACCCGACGAAGTTCTGCGGGCTGTCCAGGGTAAAAACGCCCAGCCACGGCCGGAATTCTGTCCATTGACCCTTCCCCTTTTTAAAAAAAGAGCGTGTTGATGATCATTCTGACGCCAATCAGGATCAACACCAAGGCAAAAATCTTTATCAGTCTACCATGACTTAAGCGACCAGCCAGCTTGACTCCCAGACGAGCGAAAATAATCGTAAAGGGGGCAACCATGAGCGCCACCAGAACATTGACATAACCCAAAGAGTAAGGCGGAAGATTGGGTACATTCCAACCATGATAAACATAGGAAAGCATACCAAAGATTGAGGAAATAAAAATCAAGGCACTGGAATTGCCAACAGACAGATGAATCGGCAACTGAAGAAAGATCAACATCAGAGGCACCGCAATGACACCGCCTCCAATACCAAAAAAGGCCGAAAAACCACCTCCTACGAGACCGACCAGCAGCAAATGAGCGCAAGGAATCGGTCCGGTACGTTCAGGAGGCAACCGAGGATTAAAGAAGACCAGCTTGAGCGCAACCAGGATCTGCATCAAGCCGAATAACACTTTCAGCCCGTCCCCCGACATAGTTGCCGCAATAGCTCCACCGACAAGGGCCCCGCAAATTCCCCCCAAAGCCAGGCGCATCGCTTGATGCCAGTTGACATTCCCCCGTTTTCGATGGCCTAGAGTGCTGCTTAGTGCAGTAGGAATAATAATGCAAAGACTGGTTCCAAAAGCGGAATGTACGATGATGTCAGGAAAGAATCCAACACATTTGAAAGCCCAGAGAAAGAGCGGAACGAGAATGATCCCACCACCAATCCCGAGCAGACCAGCCAGAAAACCGGCCAACGAGCCGAACAAAGCTAAGGTAATAAGGATTTGCGGGGAAAGCAATGCCATCGAACCCCCAGAAAGAGCAAAACAATGAAATCAAGTTCACTCAAATTAGAAGATTAACGCAAGCAGATAGGAGAACAGAGGGTTATTAAACTACGGGGATCTTTATCGCCTCCATCAGCGTCCCTGACATATAGCATTAAAACGTTCAACAAAGCAATGAAAGCAAAAAAGCCAACCCCTTCTAAGGAGGTTGGCTTTTTTAAAATGGAGGCCCCGACCCGATTTGAACGGGTGATGGAGGTTTTGCAGACCTCTGCCTTACCACTTGGCGACGGGGCCGGATCGTTGTCGCTGAGATCCCGTATAAATATCAAATCGACTTTTGACTGTCAAGGGTAAAAAGAATAAATCTAAATATTTAGTCCCTCGC
>JBFHFM010000342.1:0-3800 GCA_041583595.1 Trichloromonas sp.
CGAGGTCAAAATCGACCCGAACCCGATAGCGTCCTTCGGCGTCGAGATAGGCGTAATCGCCGCCGGTCGTTTCGACGCGGGCGGTAAAGGTTTCGTTCACTACCCGTCTTTGCGGCAAGGGTTTGCGAAATGGCACCCCGGCGCGAATGAGCTGCATCTTGTTCCGGTAGGTCATTCCCTTCGGGCTACCGGCCAACGCCGCACCGGCGCCCTGTCCTCCCTGATGTTCGACCTCAATGACCAGGTATTCGCCATTCATAGGAGCATCAGGGTGATCGGTCATGGTGAGGCGGCAACCGGGGACGATCCCCTGGCAGTCCGATTCGGCGATAAAGGTCACCCGCTGCCAGTCGTGGGCTTGCTGGCGAACCCGGGCCAAAGCCTGCCCCTCGGACTGATCTTTGAAGTTTCCGCCATAGCCGCAGTCTTCGCCGTCTCCGCCTGATTGGGCCTCGGGATGAAATTGTGGGGTGCGGTAGTTGTAGTCCCGCAGCTGCACCCCAGCTGAAACCATCTGTGCCCGGGGACGAAAGGCGAAGATCGTCTCCAGCCCCCGGTGGGTGCCGCTCTGCTCCTGGTAGAGGAGATGGCCACCGGGGAGGGAGGGGAGGTCTTCGATCGCATCGTGAAAGACTATCCGCGATTTATTCCGGTCCGATTCGAAGCGGAAGAACAGACCGTAGTGGGCGATCAGGCGCTGCAGAAAGTCGTAGTCCGATTCATCGTACTGCACGCAGTATTCACGAAGCGGGTACTCTTGGCGGGTGGTTAATTCAAAATCATCTGCTTTAATCCCGGCGCCAAGAAGGACCTCCTTAACCACCTGCACAACCGTCTTGTTGAGAAAGACCCGATTGTGCTGCGACAGCTTGAGTGGGAAGAGGGGAGAGGCCAGGCTGGCCACGTATTCGTATCCTGCGGGTGTCTTGCCGGCATAGCGAAAATCGCAGATAACTCCATGAATATAGGCGACAGGGCTGCCCCAGGACAGCTCGAAGACGCCCCGCTGACCAATCGCATGGGCCGGCCTGATCACCCCTTCGGAGCGCAGCTTGATTTCGAACCGAAAGTCTTCGGAAAGGGCATGCTCACCACCGGTGAATTCTGCGACCGCAAAGGTTTCATCGGGGATGCCGCGCACCCTGAAGGTGAAGTGGCTCTGGTTGGCACGGGGTTCTATGTGCGGTAGTAATGACATCGTTATTCGCCTCAGTTTCTGGTCCTTTTAACCGAATTCCAATAAGCAAAACCCCGAAAGATAGAGATTAAACCATTTCTCCCGACTTCAGATATTTGAGCAATTCCTGCTCGTCGATGGGGCCGGTGATTCCTTTGTCAAGAATTTCGTCATTTTCCCAAAAGTTTGATAAAGTGTAATAAATATTTGCACCTAGTCGTCTAGCTATACGTAAATTTGTTGCGTATGAATCACTTAATTTGGGGTCTACTGCTTGCCACCATTCTTCTCCTATCCCATCCATGTCTTTGCCGAGCCCGCGCAAATTACCGGTACAAGAACGCATAGTTGAAAGTTGTCCTTTTTGGGCATTTGTTAAAGCTTCCAAGGCGTTTTTTTTCATGCCTAAAAAGTTGGGTAAAACTTTTGACTCCCATTGATAGATCTCAGGCTTGTATTCCGATAGCAATTTAGGGTCTGTCGGTGGTTGCTTTTTGTACGCTGCAATACCAGCTTCAGCGGTATCCATAGCTGTCACGAAATGTTCAACAAATTTCCCCATATACTCGATACTCGAGAACATTCGCAACAATAGTTTTTCTTTCATGTCTTTATTCATTAGTATGCATCCGACCAGTTGGTGGTTTTAGGCTTAAAATTAATGATTTTGCCATATTCAACATAGAGTTGAGTATTTTTGCCTTCAAGATAAAAAGCTTTGCCGTTGTGTTCACGGTATTCTTGTCCTGCTGTTTTCCCCTCCCAAACCTTCAATCCTTCAGGGCCAACTGTATGTTCAACATAGTGCCCATTATCGTTCCAAGAATCTTTTACCGCATAATTGCTGCGCCATGCTGTTTTATTCTCCGGCATTTCATATGCCCAGTAGCAGCCCGATTTGCCTTTGCTCATTTCACTGGAGCCTTCATCGATTATGCGGTAAATTTTGGTGCCCGGTGGTAACTCTTTGGGTTTAATCGTTGCGAAGTTAGCAAAGTCTTCACGTGTAGCAATGTCAGGGTAGCCATTTTCTCGTAAATTCATATAATCGTCAGGCAGTTTTTTTAAACCTTTAACATCCGCAGGCATATTTCCGTTCTTCGCTCCCATAGGTTTGCCATCGGGCATTAAGGTGTAAGGATCGGAACCATTACCGTCAGCGTGTGCCCGTCTAAAAGCAGGCGGCGGCACCGCCGACTGTTGCCTCTTCAGCGTCTTACGCGTCCCGCCTTTGGCACTCGCCTCTACCCCCTCATCCAGCGTCCTGCCCAACTTGTCGGTCAACTCCCGGGCGATGCGTTCAAACATGCCGTTGAGCTGGAGCTTCACCTGGTTGAGGGTGGCGAGCGTTTCGTTGACCTTGGCGTGCAGGTTCTGGAGTCGCTGCGGGATGTATCCTTTGACGCTACGTAGATTCTTTGCCAGCGCATCGATCACTTTATGCCCGCTACTGGCGGCTTCCTTGGCGTACTCCATCAGCTTCCCGCCACGCAGCTCTTTAAGCCAACGCACGCCGTTGCCTTTTTTGAAACCGTTGAAGACTTTGAGCAATTCCTTAAGCTTGGCCCCTTTAACCACCAGCTTGAGCACCCCCTTGAGCAGAGATCCGACGATGGGGACAAGGCCGATCAAGGTAAGGAAGAAACCGAGCCAGACCAGATACTCAGTGTAACGTTTTTCCCATACCAACTGTTTGAGGTTGGCCACCAGGTCGCGAGCATCAGCAACCTGGTCAACCAGTGGGATGGCGGTGAGGACCGTGTTGGTGGCGATCTGGCCCACAGTTGCTTCTTCATTGAAGTCACCCTGCAGCATGCCCCAGCTCCAGTCGGCGGCATCGCTGGTTGTTTGCCAGGCGTCACTGAGCGAGTTGGTCATGCGTTCGAACCAGCCTTGCGGGACGGTTTTGGGGGTGGGTTCGACTGGGCTGATCCATTCGACCTCGGCGGGGTCATCGTGGTAACGAACCTGTACCTGACTGGTCTCAAGCGGCAGATCCACATGGGCGCGGCCGTTTGCATCAAGGGTACCCTGAGCCAGGGGATTGCCTTGGGGATCGGTGATGGTGTAACCGGCGCCAACCACTCCGGTGCCGTCGGCGTAAAGGTATTCGAGGTCGACCCAGTTAGTTGCCCGTTCGACTGAGGCGGCAGATGCTTGGTTGCCGGTGGTTGCAGGTGCTTGAGCGGGAACGGGATTTTGTGCGGCGATTGTTTCGGTGCGTGCTTGGGCTTGGCCTGTCTGCGAAGCAGCAGATTGTAATTCAGTGGTCTTTTGGGGCGCGAACAATTTTCGCGCTGCACCGGGCAGGGTGTTGAGCAGACCAAAAGCAAGGCCCGAGGGACTTGCGCTTTCTGCTGCACCGCCTCCACCGCCGCCCTGTGAATTTTGTGAACCGTTCATGGCGACACTCTGGCCGTTGATATCGACGGTGTGCGAGGCGATGGTGACGGCTCCGTCTGGGGCGATGGTGATGTCGCCTCCTTTTTGGGCGATATTGATGGCGCCGCCCCCCTGGCCGAGAATGTTAATCTCTTTGGCGACATCGATGGAGAGTTCTCCATTTTTCACCAGCAGACTCAGGTTGGCGTTGCGCACTTCCACCGACATTCCTTCGGCGGCG